>NZ_JBHXFE010000044.1:0-24450 GCF_042722475.1 Streptomyces sp. NPDC127092 | reverse complement strand
CCACACCCCACCCCCGGCGCTCCGCAGTCTGCAGCGGCCCGCTCCCCCGGGCCGCTTCCCGGTGCCCTGGGGCCTGCCCGGCGGATCACGGCCGGGCCCGCGACCCCTGGCACGGCACCTCGCCGCGTTGCCGAAGCGCCCCGATAGCTCCTTCCCCAAGCTCTCGGCTTCGCTCGAGCAGGGGAGACCCCATTCGCCACGCTCCGGCGCCTTGCGACGCTTCCCCTCGGCCCTGGCGGGCCTGGGGAGACCCCATGCACCAGACCCCGCGCCCTGTCCGACCCCGATCCGCCGGACAGGCCCCAGAACCGCGAGGAAGAAGATCATGACCGTGGACTCCCCGGGGACGGCGACCGCCGGTCCCCAGGACGCGCCCGGGAGGGCGGCAGGGAAGTCTCAGACCCCGCCGGCCCCCGCCGGCCCGAAGGAGGTCCGTCAGCCCTCGCGGGGAAGACGCTCCCTGCCCGGCGGGCTGCTGCCGTACCTGCTCGTCGCCCCGGCCCTTCTGTCGATGGCGCTCCTGCTGCTCTACCCGCTGATCCGCAACGTGATCCTCTCCTTCCAGGAACTGAACCGGAAGGAGTTCATCACCCGCGAGACGGTGTGGACCGGCTTCGACAACTACACCGAGCTGCTGAGCGACGCGGACTTCTGGACCGTCGTCGTCCGCTCGGTCGTCTTCACCGCCGTCAACGTCCTGCTGATCATGGCCGTCGGCACCGGCATCGGCCTGCTCCTCAACCGCCTCGGCAAGAAGATGCGGCTGGTGCTCTCGCTCGCCCTCGTCTTCGCCTGGGCCATGCCGATCGTCGCCTCCGTCACCGTCTTCCAGTGGCTCTTCGACGAGCAGTTCGGCGTCGCCAACTGGGTGATGCGCACGCTCGGCTTCTCCGGCTACGACCAGCACAACTGGTTCGAGACCGGCTTCTCCACCCTGGTCATCTCGCTGCTCCTGCTCGTCTGGGGCTCGGTCCCGTTCGTGGCCCTCAACATGTACGCCGCCCTCACCACCATCGGCAGCGAGCTCTACGAGGCCGCCAAGATGGACGGCGCGAACGGCTGGCGCACCTTCTGGGCCGTCGTCTTCCCGAACCTCAAGCCCTTCTTCCTGATCACCACGTTCCTGGAGATCATCTGGATCTTCAAGGCGTTCACGCAGGTCTACGCGATGAACAAGGGCGGCCCCGACCGCGCCTCCGAGACCCTGCCGGTCTTCGCGTACATCGAGGGCGTCGGCCAGTTCCACTACGGCGTCGCCGCGGCGATCTCCGTCCTGACGATCGTGATGCTCGTCGCGATCATGTCCTTCTACTTCCGCCTGATCCTGAAGCAGGAGGAGCAGCTGTGAGCGCCACCACCAGCCCGGCCCCGAAGAAGTACCGCGCGCGGAAGCGGCTCACGGTCGGAGCCGTCGTCAAGAACGTCTCCGCCCTCGTGATCGCCGTGGTGTTCGTCTTCCCGGTCTACTGGATGTTCTCGTCCTCGCTGAAGCCGCAGCACGAGATCCTCACCAAGGACCCGGTCTTCGTCTTCGCGCCGACCTTCGAGAACTACACGACCGCCACCGGCGTCGACCTGTTCTGGACCTACGTCACCAACAGCCTGGTGGTGACCCTCGGAGCCGTGCTCCTCGCCCTCCTCGTGGCCCTCCTCGCGAGCTTCGCGCTCGCCCGGATGAAGTTCCGCGGCCGCAAGGGCATCGTCCTCGTCGTGATGATGGCGCAGATGGCCCCCTGGGAGGTCATGGTCATCGCGATGTACATGATCTCCCGTGAGAACGACATGCTGAACAGCATCCCGGTGCTCACGCTGATCTACTTCGTGATGGTCCTGCCCTTCACCATCTGGACGCTGCGCGGCTTCATCGCCGCCGTCCCGGTCGAGCTGGAGGAGGCCGCCCAGATCGACGGCTGCACCCGCGGCCAGGCCTTCCGCAAGGTCATCTTCCCGCTGCTCGCCCCCGGCCTGATGTCGACCTCGATCTTCGGCTTCATCACGGCCTGGAACGAGTTCGCCATGATCCTCATGCTCAACAAGGACAAGGAGACCCAGACGCTGACGCTCTGGCTGACCCAGTTCCAGACCGCGTTCGGCAGCGACTGGGGCGCCACCATGGCCGCCTCGACCCTCTTCGCGCTCCCCGTCCTGATCGTCTTCCTCTTCCTCCAGCGCAAGGCCGTCGGCGGGATGACCGCCGGCGCGGTGAAGGGATAACGGCGCCTCATGACCACGCTCGCAACCGCCCCGGACACCCTGACCAGGGACGCGCTCACCGTCCTCCAGCCGGGCTTCGTCGGCACCACCGCGCCCGACTGGCTGCTCCGCCGGATCGGCGAGGGCCTGTCCTCGGTCGGCCTCTTCGGCCGGAACATCGTCGCCCCCGGGCAGCTCGCCGCGCTCACCGCGCGGCTGCGCGCCGAGCGCGAGGACGTCCTGGTCGCCATCGACGAGGAGGGCGGCGACGTCACCCGCCTCGAGGTGAAGGAGGGCTCCTCCTTCCCCGGCAACTACGCCCTCGGCACCGTCGACGACGTCGAGCTCACCCGGGCCGTGGCCCGCGAGCTCGGCCGCCGGCTCGCCGAGTGCGGGGTCGACCTCAACTGGGCGCCGTCCGCCGACGTCAACTCCAACGCCGACAACCCGGTCATCGGCGTGCGCTCCTTCGGCGCCGACCCGGGGCTCGTCGCCCGGCACACCGTGGCCTACGTCGACGGACTGCAGTCCGTGGGCGTCGCCGCCTGCACCAAGCACTTCCCCGGACACGGCGACACCAACGTGGACTCGCACCACGCGCTGCCCCGGATCGATGTGGACCTCGACACACTGCACGCCCGTGAGCTGGCACCTTTCCGCGCCGCCATCGCCGCGGGTACCAAAGCCGTGATGAGCGCGCATATCCTGCTCTCCGCGCTCGACCCCGACCGGCCGGCCACCCTCAGCCCGCAGATCCTCACCGGACTGCTGCGCCGGGAGCTGGGCTTCGAGGGGCTGATCGTCACGGACGGGATGGAGATGCAGGCCATCTCGTCGACGTACGGCATCGAGCGCGGATCCGTCCTCGCGATCGCCGCGGGCGCCGACGCCATCTGCGTCGGCGGCGGGCTGGCCGACGAGGACACCGTACTGCGACTGCGCGACGCGCTGGTGAACGCGGTACGGACCGGTGAACTGCCCGAGGAGCGGCTGGCCGACGCCGCGGCGCGTGTACGCGCCCTGGCGGCCTGGACCCAGGCGCACCGGGCCAGGGGGGTATCGGGGCCGGGCGCGGCACAGCAGGAGGGGACCGCGCCCGGCACCGAGGTCGGCCTCGTCGCGGCCCGCAGGGCCCTGAAGGTGACGCCGGGGGAGCGGGCCCACGAGCCGCTGACCACCGCGCCCTACGTGGTCTCCTTCACCCCCGTCGCGAACTTCGCGGTCGGCGACGAGACGCCCTGGGGCATCGCCGCCGAACTCGAGCGCCTGCTGCCCGGCACCACGACCGGCTCCTACGGGGCCGAGGCCTCGGTGGACGCCGTCCTGGCCGCCGCGGGGGACCGCCGCGTCGTCGCCGTCGTCCGCGACGCCCACCGGCACCCGTGGATGTCCGGGGCCCTGGACGCCCTGGTCGCGGCCCGCCCGGACACGGTCGTGGTGGAGATGGGCCTGAACGAGTCCGCGCCCCGGGGCGCCCTCCACATCGCCACGCACGGCGCCGCCCGCGTCTGCGGCCGCGCGGCGGCCGAGGCCGTCACGGGCAGGTAGCGGCACACGAAAGGGCCCGGCACCTGAACCAGGTGCCGGGCCCTTTCGGCGCGCGCGAGGGGATCAGATGCCCTGCCAGGACGGCTTGTTCGCGTACGTGTGGCGGAAGTAGTCCGCGAGCTTCAGCTTGGAGGCGGCGGCCTCGTCCACGACCACGGTCGCGTGCGGGTGCAGCTGGAGCGCCGAGGCCGGCACCAGCGCGGCGACCGGGCCCTCGACCGTCTGCGCCACGGCCTCGGCCTTGCCCTCGCCGGTGGCGAGCAGCACCAGGTGACGGGCCTCCAGGATGGTGCCGATGCCCTGGGTGATGACGTGGTGCGGCACCTGCTCGATGTCGTTGTCGAAGAAGCGCGCGTTGTCCACCCGGGTCTGCTCGGTCAGGGTCTTGATCCGGGTCCTGGACGCGAGCGAGGAGCACGGCTCGTTGAAGCCGATGTGCCCGTCGGTGCCGATGCCCAGGATCTGGAGGTCGACACCGCCCGCCTCGGCGAGCGCCCGGTCGTAGGCCTCGCAGGCCGCCTGGACGTCCTCGGCCGAGCCGTCGGGGCCCATGAAGGCCTCCTCGGAGAGCCCGAGCGGCTCGACGACCTGGCGGAGCACCGTGGCCCGGTACGACTCCGGGTGCCCCGTCGGCAGGCCCACGTACTCGTCCAGCTGGGCGATCCGGGCCCGCGAGGCGTCCACGGAACCGGCCTTGACCTGCGCGATCAGGGCGTCGTAGATGGGCAGCGGGGTCGAGCCGGTGGCCACGCCGAGCAGCGCGTCGGGCTTGCGGCGCAGGAGGTCGGCGATGCCGTCCGCGATGAGCTCGCCGCCCGCCTTGGCGTCCTTGACGATGACAACTTCCACGCTGAGCCTGCCGATCTGGTGAGGGGCTGGAGAGAACTAGGTGGTATAGACCAATCTAAGCTCAAATCTAGCAGAGCGCGGGGCCGTCCGCCCATGCCGTTCCGCCCCGCGGACGGGCCTCACTTCATCGTCGGCCGCACCGGTCCCACCAGCCACTCGAACCCCTCGGCCGGCAAAGAAAGGGGCCCGGAAACACCCGCGGGCCGCGGCGCCGGGACGGGACCCTCAACCCGTCCGGCACCGCAGCCCGGAGTTGCCCGGCCGGGGGTGTGCGGTCCCTCGGCCGTGATGGGAGGTCTCGGCGCAGTCAGGGCAGAGAGCGCCGGGTACCTCGTCCGTCCTCCTGTGCGGGGAGGACGGAGGCTCTGTGGAAAACATTGTGGACTAGACCATTCTCGTCTGTCCATCCATGGGAACGTGGTGGTTCCGGGCCCATCCTCCAACACGAACGCCGGGAACTCCAGGTTCACCGCCGTCGAATTCCACGGGTACGCTCGCACACGTGCCCTCCATGAACGACCTCGTCCGCCAGCACACCGCCCTGAGCGAGTCCGACCTCGACTGGCTCCACATGCTGGTGTCGGAGTGGCAGCTGCTCTCCGACCTCTCCTTCGCCGACCTGGTCCTCTGGGTTCCCACCCTGGACGGCACCCGCTACGTCTCCGTCGCCCAGATGCGGCCCAACACCGGGCCCACCTCCTACCAGGACGACATGGTCGGCCACCTGGTGCCCCGCGGCCGCCGGCCGCTGCTCGACGCCGCCCTCGACGAGGGCCGGATCGTCCGCGAGGGCGACCCCGAGTGGCGCGAGGAGGTCCCCGTCCGGGTCGAGTCGATCCCCGTACGGCGTGAGGGCCGCGTCCTGGGCGTGATCGCCCGCAACACCAACCTGCTCACCGTGCGGACCCCGTCCCGGCTGGAGCTCACCTACCTCCAGTCCGCCTCCGACCTGGCCCAGATGATCGCCGCCGGCTCCTTCCCCTTCCCGGGCGAGCAGGTCGACATGGACTCGTCCCCGCGGGCCGGCGACGGACTCATCAGGCTCGACGCCGAGGGCGTCGTCCAGTACGCCTCGCCCAACGCCCTCTCCGCCTACCACCGGCTCGGTCTCGCCGCCGACCTGGTCGGCCAGGACCTCGGACAGATCACCGCCGAACTGGCCCCCTCCCGCGGGCCCGTGGACGAGGCCCTGGCCAAGATGGCCTCGGGCTACGCCCCGCGCGAGTTCGAGGTCGAGGGCAACGGCGGGGTGATCCAGCTGCGCGCGATCCCGCTCAAGCCCAAGGGCACCCGCATCGGCTCGCTCGTGCTGCTCCGCGACGTCACCGAACTGCGCCGCCGCGAGCGCGAGTTGATCACCAAGGACGCCACCATCCGGGAGATCCACCACCGGGTGAAGAACAACCTCCAGACCGTGGCCGCCCTGTTGCGCCTCCAGGCCCGCCGGATGGACTCCGACCGCGGGCGCGAGGCCCTCAACGAGGCGGTGCGGCGCGTCGGTTCGATCGCCATCGTCCACGAGACGCTGTCGCAGAACCTGGACGAGCGGGTCGAGTTCGACGAGATCGCCGACCGGGTGATCGCGATGGTCGCCGAGATCTCACCGGGCAAGGTCACCTGCCGGCGCAACGGCCGCTTCGGCATCCTCGACGCCGAGGTCGCCACGCCGCTGTCCATGGTCCTCACCGAGATCCTGCAGAACGCCCTGGAGCACGCCTTCGCGCCGGGCGAGCACGGCACCGTCGAGGTCACCGCCGTCCGCGGCGAGCCCCGCGCCGACGCCCGGCTGCTCATCACGGTCAAGGACGACGGCCGCGGACTGCCCGAGGGCTTCGATCCGCAGCGGGCCGGCAACCTCGGCCTGCAGATCGTCCGGACGCTGGTCGAGGGCGAACTGGGCGGCACGTTCGACATGCAGCCGGGTGCCGAGCGCGGCACCCGCGTCGTCCTCGACATTCCCGTACAGCCGCAGAAGTAGCGCAACTGCCGCGCGGACAGCGAGAGTTCACAGCAGCGAGCCCCGGACCGAAGGGAATCGGTCCGGGGCTCGAATGCTGTGGGTTACTGCTGCGCGGCTGCGGCTCGGGGGGCGGTTGATGACGTACGCGATGTACGCGCCGCGTGCCTCAGGCTGTGCAGGTGGCTCAGGCGCTGGCGTTGCGCGCCCGGTTGCGGGCGGCGCGGCGCTTCATCGCGCGGCGCTCGTCCTCGCTGAGGCCACCCCAGACGCCGGAGTCCTGGCCGGACTCGAGCGCCCACTGCAGGCACTGCTCCATCACGGGGCAGCGGCGGCAGACGGCCTTGGCTTCCTCGATCTGCAGCAGCGCAGGACCGGTGTTGCCGATGGGGAAGAACAGCTCGGGGTCTTCCTCACGACAAACGGCGTTGTGACGCCAGTCCATGGCTGCTACCTCTCTCAGGTGTTACGTGCAAGTTGCTTGTGAATGTGAACGCTTTCACGAATCCCCCCGCAGGGGAAGGGCCGACTGCCAGGTGAACTGGCGTGGTCCTTGTCACTGGGGTGGGGTTCTGGCTCTCAGTGGAGGCCGGTGTTGCGGGCCGTCCCGATCGCCAAGAAGAGACTCCCAAACCCCAGCAACGGATACAACCCCTTCTGGAAAGTTTTTTTTGATTCCTCGGTGTCGGCTCCGTCACAGCCGTACTTCTAGTGGGTGGAGGGCAGCCTAAACGTTCGAGTGGAAGGACTTTCGGTCCTTCTGGTCACACAATCACACGCAGTGCACGGCGAACGCCTGTGAACGTCACGCTCGTACGCAGTCCCAGGTGGTCTCCGTCCATCTGGAGCGGGAGCGGCACCTTCGAATGCAAGGTGAAGTCGGTCAGATCGTGCAGGGTCACCGCGTGCTTGCCGTGCGGCCCGCGCTCCGGGCTCGAAGTGAGCAGCTGGGTGGCGTACCGGGCCACCGACGGCGCCGAGAGCCGGCTCAGTCCGAGCACGTCGAGCGCCGTCTCGAAGGACGCCTCCGGGGACGCGTACACCGGACGATTGCCCAGGTAGGTCCACGGAGAGGTGTTGCAGATTATGGAGAGGACGAGATCCTGCACAGGATCCTCACCCGGCCGCTCCAGGGTGATCGTGCCGTGCCGCCGGTTCTGCTCGCCCAGGAACTGGCGCACCACCTGACGCAGATAGAGCGCGTGCGTCGAACGCTTTCCGCGTTCGCGCTGCTGTTCGACCCGGCCGATCACGCTCGCGTCGAAGCCGAATCCGGCGCAGAAGGTGAACCAGCGCTCCGGGACTCCCTCGTCCTCCGTGCCCGGCGTCCCGGACGCGAGACCCAGGCTCACCGTCCGTGCCCGCCGCTCACGCAGCGCGTCGAGGAGCGCGCCCGTCGCCTCCACCGCGTCGTTCGGCAGGCCGAGCGCCCGCGCGAAGACGTTCGTCGATCCGCCCGGCACCACCGCGAGCCCCGGAAGCCGCTCCGGATCGGGCCCCGCGTGCAGCAGCCCGTTGACCACCTCGTTGACCGTGCCGTCGCCGCCGAGCGCCACCACCAGGTCGACGTCCTCCGACTCGGCGGCCCTGCGGCCCAGGTCACGGGCGTGGCCCCGGTACTCGGTCGTCACCGCCTCCAGCTTCATCTCGCTGGCGAGCGCGTGGATCAGCACGTCCCGTGTGCGGGCACTGGTGGTGGTTGCTGCCGGATTGACCACGAGAAGCGCGCGCATGTCCGCCAGCGTACCTACCCGGCGGTACCGGGCCCAGTCCCGGCCTGCCCGGGGCCGTCCCCGGCCGCCCCGGCTACCCTGCCTTGCATGAGCAGTGCGAGCAGTGCCGACACCAGCAGTCCCCAGGAGCGTACGGAGCCGGGTTCCCGGCCCGGGCGGCTCACCGCCGCCGCGGCGGTGGCCGGCGTCGAGGGCCTGGCCCTCGTGGCGGGCGGCCTCGTCATGCTGGTGACGAGTCTCACCGACCGCACCGGCGACCTCACCTCCGCCCTCATGGGCGCGGTCACCCTGGTCGCCCTCGGGCTCATCCCGCTCGTCGCCGCCCGCGGCCTGTGGCTGCGCCGGTCCTGGAGCCGCGGCCCCGCGGTGATCACGCAGGTCCTCGCGCTGCCCGTCGCCTGGCAGCTCCTCCAGGCGGACAGCGTCATGATCCCGGCGGGCATCGCCCTCGCCGTCCTCGCCGTGACCGGCCTCGTCCTCCTGGCGAGCCCGTCCACGACCGAGGCCCTCGGCATCAGGCGCCCCGGGCAGGACTCCGCCTAGGGCCCGTCCGGCGGACCGGGGCCGGACAGGCCCAGCGGCCCGGACCTGGGCCGGACAGGCCCGGCGGCCCCGCAGCTCAGCGGCCCGGACCACGGCCGGACAGGCCCGGCGGCCTGGAGCAGGAGGTCCGGCGCCCCCGCGCTCACTCCTCGACGAGGAGCTTCTCCCGCAGCTGCGCCAGCGTGCGCGCCAGCAGCCGGGAGACATGCATCTGCGAGATGCCGACCTCCTGGGCGATCTGCGACTGGGTCATGTTCCCGAAGAACCGCAGCAGCAGGATCCGCTTCTCGCGCGGCGGCAGGTCCTCCAGGAGCGGCTTGAGCGACTCCCGGTACTCGACGCCCTCCAGCGCCTCGTCCTCCGCGCCCAGCGTGTCCGCCACCGCGGGCGACTCGTCGTCCGTGTCCGGCACGTCCAGGGAGAGCGTCGAGTAGGCGTTCGCCGACTCCAGGCCCTCCAGGACCTCCTCCTCGGAGATCCCCAGCCGCTCGGCCAGCTCGTGCACGGTCGGCGAGCGTCCGTGCTGCTGCGACAGCTCCGCCGTCGCCGTCGTCAGCGAGAGCCGCAGCTCCTGCAGCCGACGCGGGACCCGTACCGCCCAGCCCTTGTCGCGGAAGTGGCGCTTGATCTCGCCGACCACCGTCGGCGTCGCGTACGTGGAGAACTCCACCCCGCGGTCCGGGTCGAACCGGTCCACCGACTTGATCAGGCCGATCGTCGCCACCTGGGTCAGGTCGTCCAGCGGCTCGCCCCGGTTGCGGAAGCGCCGGGCCAGGTGCTCCACCAGCGGCAGGTGCATCCGCACCAGCCGGTCGCGCAGCGCCGCCTTCTCCGGCGAGCCCTCCGGAAGGCCGCGCAGCTCGACGAAGAGCGCCCGCGCACCGCTGCGGTCGTGCGGGTCGGGCACCCCCTGCGGCGGCACCTCCCGCGGTCCGGCCGCGTCAGGGACCGCTTCGTGCTGCTCGTGCTGCTCGCTCATCTGGTCCGCCTGCTCCGTAGCGACCTCGATCTCGACCTCGGTACCGGCCACTCCCTGCGGCCGTGCCTGCTGCTCAGGGAAGCCGGCCGTCGCGTCCCCGCTCCTCACGCCGGGCCTGGCCCCGCGCCGCGCTGTTTGTACAGGCTGATGGAGACCGTCCGGTCCTCGGCCACCGACGACTCCACCTTCCCGGCGAGGGCCGAGAGCACCGTCCACGCGAAGGTGTCCCGCTCCGGGGCCCGGCCGTCGGTCGTCGGAGCCGACACCGTCACGTCGAGGGAGTCGTCGACCAGCCGGAACACGCAGCTCAGCACCGAGCCCGGCACCGCCTGCTGGAGCAGGATCGCGCACGCCTCGTCGACGGCGATCCGCAGGTCCTCGATCTCGTCGAGGGTGAAGTCCAAGCGCGCCGCGAGGCCGGCCGTGGCCGTACGCAGCACGGACAGGTAGGCACCCGCAGCGGGCAGCCGGACTTCCACGAAGTCCTGGGTCCCGGGCTCGCCTGCGATCTGGGACACCCTCACCTCCAAGGTGGCACAAGCTCTTTCGGGGTCCGGGAAGGAAGCCCCCCGGACCTGGCGGTACGCAGTCGGTTGCGCAGTCCGCCGAGACGCTATCGCGATCCGTCCCCCCGTGTCGCCGGGGGCCCGGCAGGACCGCCCCCGTCAGGGTCCGGCCCGCGATGGACCCGCCGTACGCACCGGCGGCCGCGGAGAACCCGCGGAGGGGTGACGTACCCAGCCGTCAGACGATCGAACCGTCCACGAAGCACCACCGCCAGCGTTCGTTCGGCTCGAAGGTCCGCATCACCGGGTGTCCGGTGCTGTGGAAGTGCGCCGTCGCGTGCCGGCCCGCCGACGAGTCGCAGCAGCCCACGTGCCCACAGCTCAGGCAGAGCCGCAGCTGGACGGGGTGCGTGCCGTCCGCAAGGCACTCGGGGCAGGTGTCGTGCAGCGGCGCCGGTTCGGGGCGCGGCATCTCGGCAACGTGCAGGCACTCGCTCATGATGGCCAGGTTACGTTGTGGCGCGAGTGACACGAGGGGAGAAGGGACGGGCCATGGACGCACTGCAGCTGGTGGCGCTGGTCGCGGCGAGCACCGCGGTGGCGGGCATCGCCCGCAGGACGCCGGTGCCCGCACCGCTGCTCCTCGTCGCGGTGGGCCTCGCCGCCGCGTACGTGCCCGGAGTGCCCGACTACACCCTCGACCCGCACATCGTGCTGCCGCTGATCCTGCCGCCGCTGCTCTACACGGCCGCCGTCGAGTCCTCGTACCTCGACCTGCGCGCCAACATCCGGCCGGTCGCGCTGCTCTCCGTCGGCTACGTGCTCTTCGCGACCGTCGCCGTGGGCTGGCTCGCGTACGTCCTCGTGCCCGACCTGCCGCTGACCGCGGCCCTCGTGCTCGGCGCGGTCGTCGCCCCGCCGGACGCGGTCGCCGCCACCGCCATCGCCCGCCGGCTCGGCCTGCCCCACCGCATCACCACGATCCTCCAGGGCGAGTCCCTGGTGAACGACGCGACCGCGATCACGGCCTACAAGGTCGCGCTCGCCGCCGCCGTGGGGGAGGGCGTCAGCTGGTCCGGCGGCCTGGGGGAGTTCGCGCTCGCCGCGGTCGGCGGCATCGGCGTCGGCCTGGTCCTCATGGTGCCGATCCACTGGCTCCGCACCCATCTGCGCGAGGCCCTGCTCCAGAACACCCTCTCCCTGCTCATCCCGTTCGTCGCGTACGCCGCCGCCGAGGAGGTCGGCGCCTCCGGCGTCCTCGCCGTCGTCGTGGTCGGTCTCTTCCTGGGCCACAAGAACTGGCAGGTCGACTTCGCCACCCGGCTCCAGGAGGAGGCGGTGTGGCGGATGGTCGCCTTCGTCCTGGAGTCCGCCGTCTTCGCGCTGATCGGCCTCCAGCTGCCCTTCGTCGTCCAGGGCCTCGGCCCGTACGGGATCGGGGAGGCGGCCTGGTACGCGGCCGGGGTCTTCGTCTTCGTGGTCGTGGTCCGCTTCGTCTGGGTCTTCCCCGCGACCTTCCTGCCCCGCGCGCTCTCCGCCCGCGTCAGGGAACGGGAGCCGGGCGTCGACTGGAAGGCACCGGTGATCGTCGGCTGGGCCGGCATGCGGGGCGTGGTCTCGCTCGCCATCGCCTTCTCCATCCCGGTGGTCTCGGGCGGCGTCGAGTTCCCGGCCCGCAACCTGGTCCTCTTCCTCACCTTCACCACCGTCATCGGCACCCTGGTCGTCCAGGGCCTCACCCTGCCGCCGCTGATCCGCGCCCTGAAGCTGCCCGGCCGCGACCGCGTCCAGGAGACCCTCGCCGAGGCGCAGGCGCAGAGCGAGGCCTCCCGGGCCGCCGAGGCCCGGCTCGACGCCCTCCTCGCCGACGAGCGCAACACCCTCCCGGGCCCGCTCGCCGACCGGCTGCGCACGGTCATGGAACGGCGCCGCAACGCCGTCTGGGAGCGCCTCGGCACCGTCAACGAGATCACCGGCGAGACCGTCGACGACACCTACCGGCGCCTCGCCCGGGAGATGATCGACGCCGAGCGCGAGGTCTTCGTGCGGCTCCGCGACGCCCGCCGCATCGACGACGAGATGATGCGCACCCTGCTGCGCCGGCTCGACCTGGAGGAGGCCGCGGCCTACCGGGAGGAGACGGGCTGAGGCTCCGGCGCGCCCGTGATCACCGCGGCGATCCGGGTGCCGGACGGGAAGGCACCCTCCTCGGCGAGGGTCACCAGTCCGTGGAGCATTTTGGCGACATACAGCCGCTCGATGGCGAGTCCATGCCGCGCGCCGTGACGGTCTTCGAAATCCCGTGCGAAAGCGTCGAGTTCCGGGGTCGTACGGGCGTATCCGCCGCCGTGGAAGCGCTCGTCGAGGCTCCACTCGCCCCGGGGGCCGCCGTACGCGGACTCCTGGAGCGCGGTGATCTCCCCGCCGAGGAAGCCGCCCCTGAGCACCGGGACGCCCAGCGTCCGGCCGTCGAACCCGGCCGCGAGACCCGCGAGCGTGCCGCCGGTGCCGCACGCGACGACGGCCACGTCCGCGGCGCCGCGCAGCTCGCCGCCGAGCCCGGCGCAGCCCCGGACGGCGAGCGCGTTGCTGCCGCCCTCGGGGACGACGTACACCTCGTGCGCGTCCACGGGGACCCGCTCCAGGATCCGGGCGAGGACGGCGGGCTCGCTCTTCGCGCGGTACGTGGCGCGGTCGACGAACACCAGCCGCATCCCGTCGGCCGCGCAGCGCGCCAGCGAGGGGTTCAGGGGGCGGCCCGCCAGCTCGTCGCCCCGTACGACCCCGATCGTGCCGAAGCCGAGCAGCCGGCCGGCGGCGGCCGTGGCGCGCAGGTGGTTGGAGTAGGCGCCGCCGAAGGTCAGCACCGGCCGGCCGCCTGCCTTCCGCAGGTTGAGCGCCAGCTTGCGCCACTTGTTGCCCGGCAGGTCCGGATGGATCAGGTCGTCGCGCTTGAGCAGCAGCCGCAGGCCGCGCCGGGTGAAGCGCTCGTCCTCGACCGGCTCCAGAGGGGACGGCAGCCGGGGCCGCAGCCGGGACAGAGCGAGGTCGAACGCGTTCACCGGGCCATTGTCCACCGGAGGCGGGACGGGCCGGGGCGGGCCGGCGCGGCCGTATGTCCGGCGGCCCGTCACGCCGTCTGCCGCCCGCGGGCCGTCGCCGCCTGCCACCCGCCGTCGGCTACCGCAGGAGCTCCGCGATCCGCTCGCGCATCGACGCCATGGTGAAGCCGCGCGGGTCGACCTTGCCCGGCTGCCACTCCAGGTGGCCGATGACCGAGCGGTGGGTCCAGCCGTGCACCCGGCAGAGCGCGGCCGCGGCCTTGGCGATGGCCTCCAGCTGGGCCTTGGGCCACGGGTCCTCGCCGTTGCCGAGGTTCTCGCACTCGAAGCCGTAGAAATGGCGGTTGCCGTCGGTGGTGGCCTCGTCGTCTCGCGGGAGGCCCTTCTCCGCGATGACCGCGCGCAGCACCTCGTCGTCGCCGAGGCCGGCGTGGTTGGCCCTGCCGTAGCCGACCAGGTGGACGGTGCCGTCCTTGGCGATCATGCCGTGACACAGCGGCCCGGGCAGGGCCTCGTAACCGTCCCGGCAGATACGGACGGTGTTGCTGGTGCCCCGGGTGACGGTGTGGTGGATCATCACGCCGTGCACGGGTCCCCAGGGGCCCTTGTGGTTGCGGTTGTGGGTGCGCCACTCGCCGACCTCGACGACCGTCAGACCCTCGTCGCGCAGGGCGTCGAGGAAGCGGCTCGCGGACATGGGTGTGGCCATGACCGGCTCCTTTCGGGACGGGGGATCCGGCTTCTTCCGGCTCTCCTCCAGTCCCACCGGAGTACCGGAGGGATCGGCTCCACTGCCATCCGTTCGGACGGTGTGCGAGCCGATCCGGCCGAGTGCGCGGGCGCGCCGTTCGGAAATCGTGCGCCATGCCCAGCACGGTGGCGTCGAGTCCCACTCTTTTGTGTAATGGCGGGGGCACGCTGCGTGCTGAAAGGCTCTTTCTCGCAGATTTGTCGTATCGAGAGGGAGTTCCATGTCCGTTGGTTCGGTTGGCGACGAGGTGCGCGAGGGCAGGCGCCCGCAGCAGAGTCTCGGCACCGCCGCCGCGCGGAACCTCGCGAGCACCACCAAGTCGGCACCGCAGATGCAGGAGATCACCTCCCGGTGGCTGCTGCGCGCGCTGCCGTGGGTGCGGGTGCAGGGAGGCACCTACCGGGTGAACCGGCGGCTGAGCTACGCGGTGGGTGACGGCCGGGTCACCTTCGTGCAGACCGGCGAGCGCGTCGCGGTCGTCCCCGCCGAGCTCGGCGAGCTGCCCGCCCTGCGCGAGTTCGGGGACCAGGACGTCCTCACCGAGCTGGCCGCCCGCTGCGTCCAGCGGGAGTACGCGCCGGGCGAGGTCATCGCCACCCGGGGCGGGACGGCCGACCGGGTCCACCTGCTCGCCCACGGCAAGGTCGAGCAGCTCGGCGAGGGGCCCTACGGCGGGGAGACCGTGCTCGGCGTCCTCGCCGACGGCGCCTACTTCGGAGAGGCCGCGCTGGTCAGCGCGGAGGCCACCTGGGAGTGGACGGCCCGCGCCACCACCGCCTGCACGGTCCTGGAGCTCGGCAGGGCCGAGGTCCTCGCCGTCGCCGCGCGGGCCGGCGCGCTGGCCGGCCATCTCGCCGAGTACGCCGCGCTGCCCCACCGGCCCGCCAACCGGTACGGCGAGGCGGCCATCGACCTCTCCGCGGGCCACGTCGGCGAGCCCGTCGTCCCCCACACCTTCGTCGACTACGAGATCTCCCCGCGTGAGTACGAGCTGAGCGTCGCCCAGACCGTGCTGAAGGTCCACACCCGCGTGGCCGACCTCTACAACCACCCGATGAACCAGACCGAGCACCAGGTGCGGCTCACGGTCGAGGCGCTGCGCGAGCGCCAGGAGCACGAGCTGGTCAACAACCGGGAGTTCGGCCTCCTCGCCAACTGTGACTATGGGCAGCGCCTCCAGCCCCACGACGGCGTCCCGGGGCCCGACGACATGGACGAGCTGCTCTCCCGGCGGCGCGACTCCCGGCTGTTCCTGGCCCACCCGCTGGCCATCGCCGCCTTCGGGCGCGAGCTCAACCGGCGCGGCCTGGTTCCCGACACGATCGACGTCGACGGCACGCGGATCATGACCTGGCGCGGCGTCCCGATCTACCCGTGCGACAAGATCCCGGTCTCCGCCGCCCGCACCACCTCGATCATCTGCATGCGCACGGGGGAGTCGGACCAGGGCGTGATCGGCCTGCACCAGCCCGGCCTCCCGGACGAGATCGAGCCGGGCCTGTCCTGCCGCTTCATGGGCATCGACGACCGGGCGGTCAGCTCCTACCTGCTCACCGCCTACTACTCGGCGGCCGTCCTGGTCCCCGACGCGCTGGGCGTCCTGGAGAACGTCGAGCTCGGCCGCCGGCGCTGACCGCGCACCGCACAGACCTCCGGGGGCGGGGACCTGGCCGACGGGGCCCCCGTCCCCGGAGCCCGATCCGCCGCGTACCCGCAGACCCGTCAGGAAGGTGCCCGAGAACATGACCACGACCAGCGCGGATGCCGTGACCACCGCGGACGCCGCGGCCGGTGGGGAAGCCGCGGCCGGTGCGGACGCCGTGACCGGTGCGGACGCCGTGACCGGGGGGCGGAGCGCCGTGCTGCTCCTCGACCGGACGCGCAGCGTCGTCGACCCCCAGCTCCGTACGACCGTCGCGTCCCTGCCCGGTTCCATACGGCGCATCGCCGCCTACCACTTCGGCTGGGAGGAGGCCGACGGCAGCCCGGCCGCGGACGGCCAGGGCGGCAAGGCCATCCGACCGGCCCTGGTGCTCGCCGCCACCCGCGCGCTCGGCGCGGACCCGGCCCCGGCGGTGAAGGCCGCCGCGGCGGTGGAGCTGGCCCACAACTTCACCCTGCTCCACGACGACATCGTCGACGAGGACCCGACCCGCCGTCACCGGCCCACCGCCTGGAAGGTGTTCGGCATCCCCGACGCGCTGCTCGCGGGCGACGCGATGAACGCGCTCGCGCTGCGGCTGCTCGCCGAGGACCCCCACCCGGCCTCCGTCCCTGCAGCCGCCCGGCTCGCCGCCTGTGTCATCGAGCTGTGCGCGGGCCAGCAGGCGGACTGCGCCTTCGAGCAGCGCGGGCCGCACGAGGTCTCCCTGGACGAGGTGGTGGCGATGGCCACCGCCAAGACCGGGGCGCTCCTCGGCTGTGCCTGCGCGCTGGGCGCGCTGTACGCGGGCGCCGACGAGGAGGCGGTCGCGGCGCTCGACGCGTTCGGCCGGGAGGCCGGGCTCGCGTTCCAGCTGATCGACGACCTGATCGGGATCTGGGGCGATCCGGGGCGTACGGGCAAGCCGTCCGGCGCCGACCTCGTCGCGCACAAGAAGTCGCTGCCGGTGGTGGCCGCACTGACCTCCGGAACCCCGGCGGGCGAGGAGCTGGCCGAGCTGTACGCCCGCCCGGCCTTGGACGCGGACGCGGTGCGGGCGGCGGCGGACGCGGTGGAGCGGGCCGGCGGCCGGGACTGGGCACAGGGCCAGGCGGCCGAGCGGATGGCCCGCGCGGTCGAGCAACTCTCCCGCGCGGTGCCGGACTTGTCGGCGGCCGGGGATCTGCTGGCGCTCGCGGAGTTCGTGACGCGGCGGAGCCGCTGACGCGCGAATCCCTGTGCGAAAAGAGCTTGCGCAACCACTACAGATGGAGCACTATGGGCGCAGTGGTCAGCGAGACCACTGCCTCCTAAGGAAAGAGTTCCGGCTTGCGCAAGCTCACGTACTACGTCGCCTGCTCCCTCGACGGCTTCATCGGCGACCCCAAGGGCGACGCCTCCTCCATGTTCCAGTTCATGGACGAGGAGTACGCCGCCTTCATGGACAGCGAGTACCCGGAGACCATCCCCTCCGTCGCCCGCGAGGCCTTCGGCGTCGCGGACGTGCCCAACAAGCGGTTCGACACGGTGATCCAGGGCCTCGGCTCGTACCGCCTCGGCCTGGACGCCGGCATGCCCAGCCCGTACGCGCATCTGCGGGAGATCGTCGCGACGCGCTCGCTCACGGAGTCGCCTGACCCGAACGTCGAGCTGTTCGCCGGCGACCTGGTCGCCCGGGTCCGTGAGCTCAAGGCCGAGGACGGCCCGCTGGGCATCTGGCTCTGCGGCGGCGCGAACGTCGCCGGTCAGCTCGCCGACGAGATCGACGAGCTGGTCATCAAGAGCTACCCGCAGGTGTACGGCTCCGGAATGCCGATGTTCGGCGCGGACTTCGCCGTGCGCGACTTCGCGCTCGAGGACGTCCGGTCCTTCGGGAACGGGGTCGTCGTGCGGACGTACACCAGGAAGCGGTGACGGGGGTCGCGCCCTAGGCTGGAGACATGACCGAGCCTGCGCCGTTCACCACACGGGACCCCCAGGCCCAGCACCCCTGCCCGGCCTGTGGGCAGCCCCGCCAGGTCCTGGCGAAGCGCCACAAGGTCCTCGGCGCGTGGGTCCCCGAGTGGGAGGTGCAGCCCTGCCGCAACCCGCGATGCAGGCTGTACGTCCCCGACGACGGGGAACCGCGCGGCAAAGACGGCGGTGGCGAAGACGGCGGTGCCGGCGGCGAGGACGGCGGACAGGGCCGCGGCGAAGACGGCGCGGAAGCCACCAGCGCGCACGTGACCGGCAAGAACGGCGAGACCGGGAGAAGTCCGGCCGCCGGGTGACCGGCCGCGCGCCGGAGCCGGTCATACCGCTACAGTCCGCGCATGTCATCGGAGTCGACAGAAGTCTGGACCGGTTGGTACCGGGACCGCCGCGGTGCGGAAGCGATCGTCATCACGGCCGACGGGAGCCGTGTGGCGACCCGTATCAGGGGAATCGAGTACACGGGCGCGAGCTTCGCCGCGCTCACCGCCGCCGACGAGGGCGGGCAGGCCCTCACCGGGTGCGTACTGGAGTGGGACCTCCCGCTCCCCGTCGTCGCGGACGGCGCCACCCAGCAGGCGACGCTCAGCTGCCTGCTGACCCTCGGCGAGCGCGCCGACCTCAGCCTGACCCTCCACTACGGGGGAGCGGCCTTCGAGTCCGGCATCGCCGGCGGCGACTTCGAGGAGGCGCTGAGCCGGGTACGGCGCCAGCTGCCGCCCGGGACGGAGTTCGGGCGGCAACTGCTCCAGGCGGCCTGACGGCCCGCCTCCGCCCGCAGTACGCACACGAACGAACCCAGGGGGCCCGGCCGCCGCCGGTCGGGCGCGTACGGCCTCAGGCGAGACCGTCCCAGCCCCAGCGCGGGGTGGGCCCGGGCTCGCCCAGGTCCGTACCCGGCGCGGAGGCCGAGACGTCCTTGGCGATCCGGGTTCCCCAGTCGAAGTACTCGATCACCCGGCGGCGCAGCAGCGCGTCGTCCGGGAGTTCCTTCTCCACGGCCGCGGTCATCAGCTCCATCCAGCGCAGCCGCTGCTCCTCGGTGATGGCCAGACCGAGGTGCGCGGTGAGGAGGGCCTGATGACCGCCGTGGTGTGCCGTGAAGCCGGCGGGTCCGGAGAAGACCTCCGCCAGCCACACGGCGACGTGCTCGACGTGGGCCGGGGTGAAGTCGGCGAAGACGGGGGCGAGGAGAGGATCCGCGAGGACCGCCTCGTAGAACGTGTCCGAGAGCCGGCGCAGCGCCTCGGCGCCTCCCACGGCCTCGTACAGGGTGGTGCTCCGGTCGCTGTCGGTGCTCCGCTCTTCGGGCATGTCCGCCACGCTACCAACCGGCGCCCCCGTCAGGGGCCGGTCAGGACGACTTGAACGCCGACGCGAGCCCGTAGCGCCACAACTGGTCGACGCGGGCCCGCTCCTGGGAGTTCGGGTAGGCGTTGGTGCAGGACGTACCGGGCCCGCCGCCGGACATCAGCTCGCTGCACGGGCCGCTGTAGTGGTCGGGGAGGCCGAGCACGTGGCCGGTCTCGTGGGCCGTGACGCGGGTGGAGTTGTACTGCTGGTTCTGCCGGTAGTCGAGGAAGATGTAGCCGTTGCCGTGCCCGTCGGTGCTCGCGTACGAGCCGCGGGAGTCGTTCCCCTCGTAGTACGCGAAGTCGGCGTTGGCGCCCTCCACGAGGCGGACGTTGACGACGGAGCTGTTCCAGATCTGCGCCGAGCGGGATATCTGGGTGCGGAAACTGGGTGCGTTGGCGGCGCTGTAGACCACGGTGACGGCGGTGGCACCAGGCGTGGCGGCCCGCTTCTTCGCGACCGACCTGAGGACGGCGTCGAAGAACGCCTGGTTGGCCCTGGCCTCCTCGGCGGAGCCGGCATAGCCGACGGAGCCGGCGTGGGCGACGGAGCCGGCGTGGGCGACGGAGCCGGCGTGGGCGGCGGAGCCGGCGTGGGCGGCGCTGGGGACGGGCGCCGCGGCGGCCGGGACGGCTCCGAGGGAGAGGCTGAGGCCGGCGCCGACGGCGGTGGCCAGTAAGGACGTGAGGATCTTCGGGTGTCGCATGGGGGGCTCCTCCTGTGGGGTTGAGGAGAGTGTCGGGGGAGCCGGGTCGCGTGGGAATGATGTCATCCGCCGATAACGCGACGACATCACGCCACCCCCAACTGCACTCCACGGGACGAGAGTTGACAAAATGGCGACGGTCTGGCGCGCCGGTCGGGAGGCGCCCTAACCTCGGACCATGGAGCTGGAGGTGAGGCACCTGCGGGCGCTCTGCGCCATCGCGGACACCGGCAGTCTGCACAAGGCCGCCCGCCGGCTCGGCGTCAGCCAGCCCTCCCTGACCACCCAGCTGCGCCGCATCGAGAACGCCCTCGGCGCCGAACTCTTCACCCGCGGCCGCACCGGCTGCCACCCCACCCCGCTGGGCCGCTCCGTCCTCAGCCGGGCGCGCCCGCTCGTCGACGGCATGACCGCCCTGGTCGCCGAGACCCGGGCGGCCGCCGCCCGCGCCGAAGGCCCCGCGCTGCGCGTCGGCTCGACCGCGAGCCGCGCCCTGCCCGGCTGGCTGCGCCGGCTCCGCCAGGGGCTGCCCGGGATCGACATCGCGCTACGGGTGGACGTCTCCGCGAACACGCTGCTGCGCGCGGCCGCCGCCGGCCGGCTCGACCTGGCCTTCGTCCACGAGGTCGAGGGCTGCCCGTTACGGGTCCCGGACGGCCTGCGGGGCCGGGTCCTGGTCGAACGCGAACCGCAGTTCGTCTCCATGGCCCGCGACCACCCGGCGGCGGGCCACGAGGTCGTCGACCTCGCGGACCTCGCGCACGACCGCTGGACGGTCGACCCGGCCGTCGACGGCGAGTGGGACGGTCTGCGCCGGGTCCTCGCCGCAGCCGGCCTCGACCCGCCGTTGCTGCACGCCGACTACCACACGGCCGCCTCCCTCATCGCCCTCGGCGAGGCCGTCGCCCCCTGCCAGCCCACCTCGGGCCCGCGCGAGGACATGGCGATCCGCCCGCTCCGCGGCGACCCGCTGGCCGTCCGCCTCCTCCTCTTCGCCGCCCCGGGCGTCCCGCTGGACCGCCCGTACGCCGAACTCGCCGCGGCCTACCGCGAGGCCGCCCTCCGCGCGGCCCCGTACCGCGGCTGGCTGCGTGCGGGCGGGACGGCGGGGCCGTGCATGATGGCGGTATGAGCGAACACGGGGACGAACACGCGGGCTGGGACGCCGTCATGGCGCTGTCGGAGGAACACCACCCGCGCAGGGTGCGGCCGTTGGGCGCCCGCGAGGCGGCCGGTCACCTCCTGAAGGTGTACGGGATCGAGGCCCCGGGCCGTACGGTCGGCGAGGCGGAGGCCGCCCCCGCACTGCGGCTGGCAGCCGGCCATCTGGCGCTGGGGCGCCACCGCGGCTCCCTCGGGCTCGCGGTGCTGATCGTCCACGCGGGCGGTGACGGCGACTACGTCCTCGTCCACAGCTGGATCGAGGGCCACATGTCGGACCTGGCGATCTGGACCGGGCCGGCGGGCCGCCCGGAGGAACTGCGCCCGGGCCGCGCCGGCCTCGCGCCGTGCGTCTGGGAGGCCGCCGTCCTCGCCCACGAGCGCGAGGCCTTCGTCCGCCACGTCCTGGACGGCACCGGCCCGGCCGGGACCCGCCTGGCCGCGTGGTCGGCCGACACGCTGGAGGGCGAGGTCCGATGACCGACGCCCTCGTCCGCCACGCCCGCCCCGAGGACCTGGACCGGGTGGCCGCACTGGCCGCCGAACACGCCGCCTACGAGAAGGCCGCGCCGCCGCCCCCGGACCTCGCCGCCCGCCTCCACCGCCTCCTCTTCGAGACCACCGCCCCGCGCCTGCGCTGCCTGGTCGCCGAACTCCCCGACACGACCCTCGCCGGCTACGCCACCTGCGCCCCGGAACTCTCCACCTGGTCCGCGACCGAGTACCTCCACATGGACTGCCTCTACCTCACGGAACACTCCCGCGGCCACGGCCTGGGCCCCCTCCTCGTCACCGCGATCCGCACCGAGGCCCGCGCCCTGGGCCTCACGGAGATCCAGTGGCAGACCCCCACGTGGAACGAGGGCGCGATCCGCTTCTACGACCGCCTGGGCGCCACCCCGAAGCCAAAACTCCGCTACTCGCTCCCGACGGACTGAGAAAACCCGAAGGGGCCCACCCGATGGCGCGGGTGGACCCCTTCAGAGCAGGTGAGGAGGAAGGTCAGGCCTTCTTCGTCTCCCAGAAGATGCGGTCGATCTCGGCGATGAGCTCCAGCGCCTTCTCGCCCGTCTTCGGGTCCGTCGAGGCCTTGGCCGCCGACAGGGCCTTCAGGGTGTCGTTGATGAGCACGTGCAGCTCGGGGTACTTCTCGAAGTGCGGGGGCTTGAAGTAGTCGCTCCACAGGACCGAGACGTGGTGCTTGGCCAGCTCGGCGCGCTGCTCCTTGATGACCGTGGCGCGGGCGCGGAAGTGCGGGTCCTCGTTCGCCTGGTACTTCTCCTGGACGGCCTTGACCGACTCGGCCTCGATGCGGGCCTGGGCCGGGTCGTAAACGCCGCAGGGGAGGTCGCAGTGGGCGCTGACCTTCACCTTGGGGGCAAACAGGCGGGAGAGCATGCTGCTGTCCTTCCTCGTGATCGTCTTCTCAAGGTGGGACATTACTCGGTGGGAAGCGCGATTTCGCGAGTGCCCCCTGGTGCTTAGGACAAAAGTCCAGGGTCACCATGGGACTCGTGGACGATCGGACCGGGAGGTACCGGATGGTGGAATCGGGGCGTGAGCCGGGGCGGGAGACCGGGGCCCCGTTCGGGATCGCCGAGGTGACGGGGGTGTCGATGGTGCCCACGCTGCTCCACGGCGACCAGTTGTTCGTGCGGTACGGGGCCCGGCTGCGGGCCGGGAACGTGGCCGTGCTGCGCCACCCGCTCCAGCAGGATCTGCTCATCGTGAAGCGGCTGATCGAGCGGCGCGAGGGCGGGTGGTGGGTGCTGGGGGACAACCCCGGAGCCGAGGGGGACAGCCGGGTGTTCGGGGTCGTCCCGGAGCCGCTCGTGCTCGGCCGGGTGCTCGCGCGGTACCGGCCGGTCACCCCCGGGCGTCAGCGGTCGGCGGGGGTGGTGCTCTCCTGGCTGTTGTCGGCCGTGCGGCCGGTGCGCTCGGCGTCGAGGGCCTCCTGGCGCTTGCGGGCGCGGTAGGCGGCCACGTTGGCGCGGGTGGCGCAGCGGTCGGAGCAGTAGCGCCGGGAGCGGTTCGTGGACGTGTCCAGGTAGGCGTTGCGGCACGGGGCGGCCTGGCACAGGCCGAGGCGGTCGGCGCCGAACTCGGTCAGGTGGAAGGCGAGGCCCATGGCCGCGATGGCGGCGTAGCCCGCGGTCGCGTTCGACGGGTGATCGGCGAGATGCATGTGCCACCGCGGCCGGCCCTCCTCGTCGAGGTAGTCGTGGCCGGAGATCTGGGGGCTGACCGGGAACTCCAGCAGGAGGGAGTTCAGCAGGTCCACGGCTCCGGTGTGGTCGCCCTCGTCGGCCGCGGTGAAGACGGCCCGCAGCCGGGACCGTACCGAGCGGAAGCGGGTCACGTCGGCGTCCGTCACCCGCCGGGCCATCTGGGAGGCCGCGCCGAACAGTTCCCGGACCACCTCGACGGAGGTGAGGGAGTCCTTGCCGCGCGCCGGTTCCTCGGTGTTGACCAGTCGCACGGCGTAATCCGAGTAATAGGCGAGTTCCACTTGTAGTCCTTACTCCGGCGGGCTAGGGTCAGGGGCGGGGAAGGGTAAGCGACGCTTGCCCTTCGAGGGTATTACGAAGCGGGTGGAGGAAGAACCATGTCGGACGACACCACGGGCCGGACGGGCACGGCGACCACCGGGACCGACTGGGCGGCCTGGCAGCGCAGCTGGGACCGCCAGCAGGAGTGGTACATGCCCGACCGCGAGGAGCGGTTCCGGATCATGCTCGACATGGTCGAGGCACTCGTGGGCCCGGAGCCCCGCGTGCTCGACCTCGCCTGTGGTACGGGAAGTATTACGGACCGGCTGCTCCGTCGGTTCCCGAAGGCCACCAGCACCGGCGTCGACCTCGACCCCGCGCTGCTCACCATCGCCGAGGGCAGCTTCGCCGGGGACGACCGCGTCACCTTCGTGACCGCCGACCTCAAGGACCCGGCGTGGACCGAGGCGCTGCCGTACGACTCGTACGACGCCGTCCTCACCGCCACCGCGCTGCACTGGCTGCACAGCGAGCCCCTGGCCGCCCTGTACGGGCAGCTCGCCGGGCTCGTCCGGGAAGGCGGCGTCTTCATGAACGCCGACCACATGATCGACGAGACCACCCCGCGCATCAACGCCGCCGAGCGCGCCCAGCGGCACGCCCGCATGGACCGCGAGAAGGCCGCCGGCGTCCTCGACTGGGCCGACTGGTGGGCGCTCGCCGCCGAGGACCCGGACCTCGCCGGGCCCACCGCCCGGCGCTTCGAGATCTACGGCGAGCACGCCGACGGCGACATGCCCGCGCCCCGCTGGCACGCCGACACCCTGCGCGCCGCCGGCTTCGGCGAGGCCCGCGCGGTCTGGGCCTCGCCGTCCGACACGCTGCTCCTCGCGGTGCGCTGACGCACGGGGAAGGGGGGGGGCGGGGTCGTGTCCGTACCGCCCCCTCCCTCTTTCTCGTACCGCCCCCCAAGGGCCCCCACACCCCGGAAAAGAAGGAACTGGTGC
>NZ_JBHXFE010000043.1:34970-72348 GCF_042722475.1 Streptomyces sp. NPDC127092 | reverse complement strand
GTGCAGCCGTCCGGACCCGGCGAGATTCCGGTTCCGGACGGCTGCACCGCGTCGCGGCCTTTTCGCGCACTCAGGACGCGCTCCCGTGCGGTGCGCCCGGCGCATTCCACATGCCAGACACTTGCTTGTTCAAGCAAAAATGAATGCCGTGGATCACATCCACTTCGCCAAGTAGGTGCTTGACCAAGCATGTACCTGGCCGGATACCTTCGTGCTCGACACCGCAAGATTCGAACAGCCGAGCGACTCCAGTTGTCGCGGCTGAGCCGACCGCAAGGAATCCGCCGTGCCATCGCCCCGCCTGGCCGAGACCGTCGCCGTCCACGGTCACCACCGGCCCCGCAGCATCGCGCTCCACTTCAACGACCAGGCCGTCACCTACGGCCGACTGCACGACCTGACCCAGAACCTGCGCAGCCAACTGCTCCGCCTCGGTCTCCCGGCAGGCAGCACCGTGTGTGTGCCGGCGCACAAGACGCCGCAGACCATCGCCCTGCTGCTCGCCGTGTTCCACGAGGGCCACATCGCACTGGCCCCCTCCCCCGACCTGGGCAGCGCCGCCCGCGAGCGGATCGCCCGCCAGGCACGGGTCAGCCACCTGCTGACCGTCGACGCCGACGGAGTGCTCGACGCGACGCCCGTGGCGGCCGACGAGGACGAGGCGACCGGGTTCGCGACGCCCGATCCGCGGCGGACGCGGCTGCTCCTGACCACCTCGGGCTCGACCGGCACCCCCAAGATCGTGCCGATCGAGGCCGCCGGGTTCGACGCCTTCGCGGACTGGGCCGTCGACGAGTTCGGCCTGACGCCGGGCGAGACGGCGCTGTCGTACGCGCCCCTCAACTTCGACCTCGCGCTCCTGGACGTGTGGACGTTCCTGCGCCTCGGCGCGACCGTCGTCCTGGTCGACAAGGAGCGGGCCACCGACGCCGCGCACCTGGCGGCACTCGCCGCCGGCCACCGGCTGACCTTCGTCCAGGGCGTGCCGATGATGTACCGGCTGCTCCTGGAGGGCAGCGCGGGCAGCGGCACGAGCGGCGAGAACGAGGCCGGCGCGGGCCGTGCGGGCGGCGGCACCTTCGACGCCGTACGCCACGCCGTCTTCACCGGCGACCGGATGCCCGCCGACCTGCTGGCCCCGATCGCCTCGAAGTTCCCCGCCGCCGCCTTCCACAACGTGTTCGGCTGCACGGAGACCAACGACTCCTTCATCCACCGCGTCGACCTCGCCGCGGCCGGGCCGATGCCCATCGGCCGGCCCGTCCGCGGCACCGACGCCCTCGTCCTGGACGCCGACGGGCAGCGGCTGCAGGGAGCGGGCACCGGCGAACTGCTGGTGAACACCCCGTTCCAGACCGGCGGCTACCTGCGCGAGGAGCTGAACGAGTCCGCCTTCACCCGCATCGACGGCCGCGACTTCTACCGCACCGGCGACATCGTCTCCCGCGGCGCCGACGGCCTGTACTTCCTCGAAGGCCGCGCGGACTGGCACGTGAAGGTCCGCGGAGTGCGCACGAACCTCCAGGAGGTGGAGAGCGTGCTCGCGTCCCACCCCGACGTCGCCGAGGCCGTCGTCGTGCCCCTGCCCGACCCGCAGGCCGGCGTCCGCCTGCACGCCCACGTCACCCGCCGACCCGGCACCGGGCTGACCAGCCTGCGGCTGCGCACCCACTCGGGCCGGCATCTGCCCCGCCACGCCATACCGGCCTCGGTGCACCTCACCGACGCCCCGCTGCCCCGTACTTCGACGGGCAAGCCCGACCGGAACCTCATCAAGCAGAACCGTATGAAGGAGATCGACGCATGAGCAGCACGGACATCGCAGGCGAGATCCGCGCCTACGTGGTGGGGCAGTTCCTCGCCGGCGAGGACGCCTCGGACCTGACCGGGGACTACGACCTCATCGACTCCGGCGTCATCGACAGCCTCGGTCTGGTGCGCCTGCTCTCGCACCTCACGCAGGCCTTCGACATCCCCGTGGACGACATCGAGTTCACGCCGGACGACTTCCGCACGCTCGACTCCATCACCGCCGTGGTCGAGTCGCACGCCCCGGCACGAGCGGTCTGACCCCGCCCCTCCCCGCAGCAGCCATCACCCCCCACGCCACACGCGCACCACAGCCGCCCCGCACACAGCGGCACCCCCCACGCAGCAGCACCCCGCACCACAGCAGCACCCACACCCAACAGCAGCACCACACCATCCGAAGGAGAAACCGCAATGTTCACTCGCAGCCTCGATGACGTCGCTCCCGTCGAGTGGGGCAACGGCCTCAGCACCCGGCTGCTGACCAAGTCCGACGGCATGGGCTTCGCCGTCTGCGACACGCTCGTGCGCCAGGGCACCACCAGCGCCCTGCAGTACCGCAACCACCTGGAGGCCTGCTACTGCATCGGTGGTTCGGGCGAGGTCGTGGAGAAGGACGGCACCCGCCACAAGATCGTGCCGGGCACCATATACGTCCTCAACGAGCACGACCCGCACTACCTGGTGGCCTCCGACTACGAGGACCTGCACCTGGTGTCGATCTTCAACCCGCCGATCGTCGGCGACGAGAAGCACACCCTGTCCGAGGACGGGTTCTCGCAGTACTGAGCCGCCCAGCCCGGGCCGGTCCGCTTCCCTCCCCCGTTGCGGGCCGGCCCGGGTCCGGGCCCGTCTCCCGACCACCGCCGACCTAGGACCCGCCTTGACGACCGATGCCCTGACCGACGACCTCTTCTCCCTCACCGCCCCGTGGGCCGAGCAGCTCAACGCGGACACCCGCGAGCTGGACGCGGCGGGCGCCTTCCCGTACGACAAGTGGAAGGTCCTGCAGCAGACCGGTCTCCTGCGCACGCACTTCGCCGAGGAGTTCGGCGGCGCCGGCCACGGCCTGACGGCGACCATGCGCGCTCTGGAGGGCCTCGGCTACGTCTCCCACGACGCGGGCCTGTCCTTCTCCGCCTCGACCCAGATCGTCTCCGTGGGCGTGCCGCTGCAGCGGTTCGGCAGCCAGGAGCTGAAGGAGCGGTACCTGCCGAGGATCATGTCCGGTGAGGCGATCACCGCACACGCGATCACGGAGGAGTCCGGCGGATCGGACGCGATGAACCTGTCCGCCACGGCCCGCCGCGACGGCGACCACTACGTGGTCAACGGCGGCAAGATGTTCATCACCAACGCCCCCGTCGCCGACCTGTTCCTGCTGTACGTGCGCACCGGCAAGCCGGGCCCGTTCGGTCTGACCACGCTGCTCGTCGAGGCCGGCACGCCCGGACTGACCGCGGGCCCCGCGATGGACAAGATCGGCCTGCGCACCAGCCCGGTCGGCACGCTCTCCTTCGACGAGCTGCGCGTCCCCGTCAGCCGGCGGGTCGGGCCGGAGGGCACCGGTTTCCTCGTCCTGGACCACGTCATGAAGCGCGAGGTCCTCTTCGGCTTCTCGATCACGCTCGGGGAGATGGCCCGGCGCCTTGAGGAGACCATCGCCTTCGCCCGGAAGCGCCACCAGTTCGGGCAGCCCATCGGCTCCTACCAGGCCGTCTCCCACAAGATCGCCGACATGAAGATGCGGGTCGAGACGGCCCGCAAGTGGCTCGCCGACACCGGCGCGAAGGTCGAGGCCGGCCAGGACGCCGCGCTCGACCTGGCGGCCACCAAGACGATCGTGTCCGAGGCCAACGTGCAGACCGCGCTGGACGCGGTGCAGATCCACGGCGGCCGCGGCGTGCTCACCGAGCACGGCATCGAGCGCGACCTGCGCAACTCGATCGCCGGAACGATCTACTCGGGCACCTCCGAGATCCAGCGCAACCGCATCGCCACCCTCCTCGGCCTCTGACCGCCGGCCTCCGACCCGCCGGCCTCTGATCGCTGGCTTCTGACCGCCGGCCTCCGACCCGCCGGTCACCGCCCCGCCGGCCGCCGACCCATCGGTTCATGACCCGCCGGCCTCCGACCGAGCTTCCGACCGCAAGGAATCCCGCAATGACCGACCAGCTGGACCGACTCACCCGGCCCACCGAGTTCCTCGACTACGAGACCGACGCGGTGCAGGCCTTCATCGACCACGCCGTCAAGGACCGCTCCGCGGCCCCGACGACCAACGCCATCGAGCTGTACTACGCGGTGCGCGACGACGTCTTCTACGAGGTCTACGGCGCCCCCCTCTCCCGGGAGGGCCTCAAGGCCTCGCACACCGCCACCACCAAGGAAGGGTTCTGCCTGCACAAGTCCGCCCTGTACGCGGCCTCCGTGCGCGCCCTCGGCATCCCGTCCAAGCTCGTCTACGGCGACGTGCGCAACCACCTCGCCTCGCCGCGCCTGCTCAAGCACATCGGCGGCGACGTGTTCTTCCACGGCCTGACCCAGGTCTACCTGAACGGCAAGTGGGTCAAGGCCACCCCGGTGTTCAACAAGATGCTCTGCAAGCTCTACGGCATGCAGGCCCTGGAGTTCGACGGCCTGAGCGACAGCCTCTACCACCCCTTCGACGAGGGCGGCGGCTCCATGGAGTTCCTCACCGACCACGGCTCCTTCGACGACGTCCCCTACGACTTCGTCATCTCCGCCATGCGCAGCAAGCACCCCGGGTTCCTCGACGCCGACGGCACCGGCACCGTCAGCGGCGGCAGCCTGGCCGACGAGTCCGCCCTCACCCGGTAGGAGCAACCACCATGACCGACAGCACCCGCACCGCCTCGCCCACCGACGGCTGGGACGCCTCGACCCGCATCGGCGTCGTCGTACCGCACGCCGACGTCGGCCCGGAGGCCGAACTGCAGGCCGTCGCCCCCGCGTCCGTGTCCGTCCACGGCTCGCGCATCCACTTCGCCGCGATGCGCGCGGGCGGCGAGATGGACGAGAAGATCCCGCACGACCCGGTGCGCTCCTTCGTCGAGCCGCCCTACCTCGACCAGGCCGTGGAGCTGCTCGCCGCGTCCCCGCTGCACGCGCTCACCCTCGGCTTCACCTCCTCCAGCTACGTCCTGAAGGCGAAGGGCGAGGAGGAGCTGTACGAGCGGCTGCGGCCCGTCACCCGCGACCTGCCGATCACGGGCACCACCAAGGCCGCCCGGGCCGCGTTCGACGCGCTGGGCGCCCGCCGGATCGCGGTGGTCAACCCGCCGTGGTTCGACGACAAGCTCTCGGGCCAGGGAGCGGACTACTTCCGGGAGTTCGGCTACGACGTCGTGCACCACGGCCCGTGCGGACTGCCCTCCGACCAGAAGGCCATCACGCCGGACAACCTGTCGGCGTGGATCCGCACCACGGTCGCCGCGCACCGTCCGGACGCCGTCCTCGTCGCCGGCAACGGCATCCGGGCGGTGGGCACCATCAAGCCCCTGGAGGCGGAGCTCGGCTTCCACGTGGTCACCGCGAACCAGGTGATCCTCTGGCACGCCCTGCACCTGGCCGGCGCCGCCGACACCGCCTTCGGCATCACCGACTACGGGCACCTGTTCGCCACCGAGCCGAAGGGCGAGGACGCGTGAGCCTGCTGGACGCCTCCGGTTACGAAGCCGTCTTCGCGACGCCCGAGGGGGACACCTACCGCGTCCCGCTGGTGTGCTGGCGCGAGGACGAGGGCCGGGTGTACGGCATGGTCCTGGTCAAGGGCCAGCTGCGGTGCGCGGACCGGGTACGGCACTTCCTGCGGTACGGCAACCGTGCCGAGGCCACGCCTGACGACGCCGCCGGCACCGCCGACGCCGCCCCCACCGCGTCGCACGCCGCCGTCCTGGCACCGGCACTGCGCTGACGGCGGCGTGGTGCCCGGACAGGACGAGGGGCCCGTGACCCACCGAGGTGGTGTCACGGGCCCCTCACGTCCACAGGCCGTCCTGCGGCCGTCGCCGGACCGCGGTCACGCCGTGTCTCGCCGTCGTCAGCCCGGCGTCACGTCAGGAAGCCGTCAGCAGGGTCAGGTCGCGGCGGAAAGGCCCCTCGTCCGCCCAGTCGGCGGGCATGCCCAGGGGGCTGTTCCCGTCGGCGGGGACGTCCGCGAGCCGGCTGTGGGCGAAGGCCGCGGAGACCAGCGTCATGTGGTGGTGCCAGCCGGGGAAGGAGCGTCCTTCGAAGTCCTTCAGCCCGAAGTCGCGTTCGAGCAGGTGGACGGCGTCACCGGCGGCCGCGGTCCGTTCCGTGTGGCGCACGAGTTCGCCGAGCGGCCGGTCCACCATGTTGGTGAGCCACAGCCGCCCCGGACCGCTCGGCCCGGTGCCGGGCCGCGCGAACAGCCGGAAGGGCTGGGGCCGCTGCTCGGCCGAGCCGAACGGCAGCTGCACCAGCTGGTTGCGGACCGTGCCCCGGACCCGCTCCGCCCCGCCCCCCGACGCGCCGACGATGCGGGCCGCCGCGCGCACCTGCGCGCGTACGGGCCGGGCGGCGGTGAAGGGGGCCAGCGGCAGGCCGTCGGGGACGGCGACGACGAAGTCGCGCCGGCCGCGGATCAGGCCGTGCAGCAGCGGACGCACGTCCAGGTAGCCGTCGACGTCGACGACCACCGGGACCGGTTCGTGCCGCGAGGTCCGAACCAGCGGTTCGACCAGGCTCAGCACATGGGTCTCGGGCCGGGCCACGGCCTCCTCGGGGACGCGGGCCCGCTCCCGCAGGGCACCCTGGGCCCAGGCCTCGGGCAGGAGCAGGCTCCAGCCCACCGGGAAGTCGCCCGCGTCCGTCGAGAGGAACACGGCCGTGCCGATCTGGCAGTTGACGGTCCGTCCGGTGTGCGGGATGAACCGGCGGTGCACCCCGCAGGACTTCTCGCCCCGCTTGGGCAGGACGACGGGGGCGACCGTCCAGGCCCGCGGCCGCACCCGGGCCTCGGTCCACTGCCGTAACCGGTCGCAGACCGGCGCCCACTCCCACGGGCTCTCGTTGATGAACTGGTGCAGCGCCTGCGACGCCGTCGGCGAGTCGCTCGCCGCCGCGGCGATGCGGCGCATCGTCTTCTTTCCGGGCGTCCTGAGCAGGCCGAGCACATACGCGTGGGCCCATCTGCGCTGGTCGACCCTGCGCAGATGTCCGAAGAGCTGGTCCGTGAACTCGACGACGGAATCCGCTCCCCCGGATCCGGCGATACCCCTCATAGCCTCTCCCTCCCTCGGTGCGGCAGCTCCGTGTGGGCTGTGCCTCAGATTAAAGAGAATGAGCACTATTTTTCTTCTGGGCGAGTCGTTTTCGGCCGACACTTCGCCAACTTCGGTGGAATTCTTACGCGTTGACCGTTCACGGAATCGCAGGTTCCGCGTCCGGCGGCCCCGGTTCCGCACAGGAGGAAGCGACCGCGCGCCGTCGGGCCGCGGTGCGGTGTCACAGGAGAAGGGCCGGATCCGTCCCGGACCGGCCCTGTCAGCGCGAGCTCAGCGCGGGCTCAAGCGCGAGCTCAAGCGCAGGCTCAAGCGCGAGCTCAGCGCGGCATCAGGCCCGTAGGCCCGGGGCGAGTCGCCGCCACAGGCTGCCCAGTTCGTCCCGGACCGCGGCCACCGGGAGACCGGACCGCATCCGTGCCCGGGCGCCGGCCAGCAGGTAGCAGATCAGGAGCTGGACGTCGGCCACGACGGCGTCGTCCGCGCCGCCCGCCCGGGCCCGGTCCAGGGCATGGCCGAGGGCGGGGCGCCAGGCCTCCTCCCAGGGCGCGCACTCGTCGGGACACTCGTCCATGAGGCGTACGGTCGCCCGGGCGTGCACGTCCTGCTCCAGGAGGACGGGGAGGACCTGGGTGAGGCGTTCGGCCGCGGCCAGGCCCGGGGCGGCGATCCGCTCCACCTCGCCCAGCGCCGCGCGCGCCGCCTCGGCGCCCGCGCCGGCGACGGCGCGGGCCAGCTCCTCCTTGGACAGGAAGTGGAAGGTCAGCGCGCCCGAGGTCACCCCGGCGGCGGTGCTGATGCGCGCCAGGGTGGCGCCGGCGTAGCCGAGCCGGGCGAATTCGCCCGCGGCGGCGGTGATCAGGGCCGACCTGGTCAGCCGCGCCCGTACCTGCCTCACCACGGCGGCACGGCCCGGTCCGGGGCGGCAGGCGCGGTCGGCCGGGTGCCCCGGGCACTGTGTACGAGCTTCACAGCTCCTCCCGCACCTCATGGCCGGCTCCCGTCAGAACGCCCTCACGGTACCCGGCGTTCCTCTTGGTCAGGGCTTCGCTTCGCGGTTACCGGAACGTCTTTGGCACGTTGCCCGGGGCCGGGTGCCCCGCACCGCCCCGGGCCGCCTCACGCCGCCGCGCGGACCGCGCCGGAACGCCGGTCGAGGTGCGCGCGGTACCAGGGCGCCGCCGCCGCGAGACGGGCCAGCGGGCCGGGGCCCGGGGTGGCGCCGGTCGCGATCCAGATCCCTTCGCTGCGGTACCAGTGGTCGCCCGCCAGCAGGGCGAACTGGCGCTCGCTCACCCCGCCCGGACGGCTGCGCAACCGCTCCAGGCACTCCTCCCACGACCAGTCCTCCAGCGCCGCGGGCAGGACGTCGAGTTCGGAGAGCCTGGCCATCAGGTCGGCGTTGCGCACGGGCGCGGGGTGGCTGGCGTGGTGGATGCCCGTGGGCACCGGGTCCGGGGCCAGGACGAGCGCCGCGATCAGCCGTGCGAGGTCGTTCGCGTCGACCATGGACAGCAGCCCGCGGCCGCCGTCCCAGCGGGCAGGCACGCGGTCGAGCAGGTCGGCGAGCGCCGGCACCACCCACCGGTCGCCGGCCCCGGTGACGAGGCCGGGCCGCAGGACCGTGCCGCCCGCGGCCAGGACCGCCGTCTCCCCCGCGAGGCGGGAACGGCTGGCGGGGGACACCGGAGCGGGCACGACCTCGTTCACGGTGATGCCGCGGTGCGGGCCCGCGCCGTAGACGGCCGCGGTGGACAGGTGGACGATGCGGCGCACCCCGGCCCGCTCGGCCTCGGCCACGAGGGCCGCGGTGCCGTGGTGGTTGACCGCCTCGCAGGCGGCCTCGTCGCCCGTGACCATGGCCGCCATGTGCACGAGGACGTCCACGCCATGGGCGAGACCGCGCAGGGACGCCGGGTCGGCCAGGTCGGCCCGGCGGCAGGCGACCCCCGGGACGTTCTTCGAGCGTGCCGCGGTCAGCACCTCGAGGCCGTGGCCCGCGCGGCTCGCCTCGAGGAGCCGGCGCAGCACCTTCGAGCCGATGAAGCCGGTGGCACCGGTCAGCAGGACGGTGGTCATCGTGTGCCCTCCTGGTCGCCGCCGGCGAACCGGAGCCGGGCGATGACGTCGGCCGGGGCGAGCCCGGGCAGCAGGCAGCGCCACACGTTCGTGATGCGCTGGGGCAGGTCGGCCCGGCCGCTGGCGAGCCGCGACATGATCTGCGAGCCGGTGAAGGCGGCCACCAGGGTGGTGGCGAAACACGTGGCGTCGGCCCCCGGAAGGAGTTCACCGCGGTCCTGGGCCGCCGCGAGGTCCTGGGCGAACCGGTCGGCCCACCACTCGTAGATCGAGTACTCCTGCAGCCCCGGCTCGCTCTGCTCCACCGCCAGGCGGACACCGGCGCGCAGCAGGGTGTCGTGCTGCAGCCGCTCGGCCAGGTACAGGGTCAGGTCGAGGAGCCGCTGCAGTCCCGCCTCGCCCTGCGGGAAGTCCAGGTCGGCGGCCTGCTCCTGGATCACGGCGCGGGCCAGGCCCTCCTTGGAGCGGAAGTGGAAGTAGACCGCGCCGGTCGTCACCCCGGCCCGGTCGATGATCTTGGTGATGCTCGCGCCCGGGTATCCGACCTCGTCGAAGACCTCCGCCGCCGCCCGCAGCAGCACCTCCCTCGTCCGCACCGCGCGCTCCTGCATGACCCGGGCCATCTGTTCACCTCTCAGCTACAAAAAAAGAATCACCACTATGTTAAATTCAGCGACCGTCAAGCACTAGTCAGGGCGCACCAGTTGAGTCAGTAAGGGGAGAACTGGCATGTCACAGCTGCACCTTGAGCACGACCGGACCCACGGGGGCAACGGGGTCCCGACGCCCGTCATCCAGGGCCACACCCACAAGACGAACCCGGACGAGGTCCTGCTCACCGACTGGCGGCGAACGGACGACCACGCCTTCGTCGTCCGGGCCCGCTGGCCCAGAGCACACGACTTCTACACCACCCGGCACGGGCTGCACGACCCGCTGCTGCTCAGCGAGACGGTGCGGCAGGCACTGCCGCTGCTCTCGCACGTCGGATACGAGATACCCCTCGGCCACCAGCTGTTGTGGCACGACTTCCGCTGGGAGCTCGACCCGGAGGCGCTGCACGTGACCGAGCGGGACACCCGGGTCGAACTGCACGTGACGTGCAGCGACATCAAGTACCGCCGGGGCAGGCCCGCCTCCATGCTGTTAACCGCCGTGGCGCACCGGGCGGGCCGGCCGCTGGCCGACACCCGCACCCGGTTCGCCATCCAGGACCGCGCCGTCTACGAGCGGCTGCGCGGACAGTACGCCGACCTCGACCTGGCCAACGCCCGCGCACTGCCGCCCGCGCCGCCGGTGCCCGCGCCCGTGGTGGGACGCACCCGCGCCGCGGACGTCACCCTGTCCCCCACCGGCCGCCCGCACCGGTGGCTGCTGCGGGTGGACACCGGCCACCCCATCCTGTTCGACCACCGCGTCGACCACGCCCCCGGCATGCTGCTGCTCGAAGCCAGCAGGCAGGCGGCCCAGGCCGTGACCTCACCCGGCTCCAGCGTGGTCGTCGGCATGGACACCGCCTTCATCCGGTACGCCGAGCTCGACGCGCCCTGCCAGATCCGCGCCCACCACTACACCACCGACGAGGCCGGACGGCGCCGCGTGCTGGTCACCGCCCACCAGCACGACGCGGAGATCTTCACCAACATCGTCACCCTGGTCGGCGCGCCGCAGGGCTGAAGCCGGCTCAGTACGACTTGGGCAGCCCCAGCGTCTGATGCGACACGAAGTTCAGGATCATCTCGCGGCTGACCGGGGCGATCCTGGCCACGCGGGCCGCCGTGACCAGGCGGGCGAGGCCGAACTCGCGGGTGAGGCCGTTGCCGCCGAGGGTGTGGACCGACTGGTCGACGGCCTTCACACACGCCTCGGCGGCGGCGTACTTGGCCATGTTCGCGGCCTCGCCCGCCGCCAGGTCGTCGCCCGCGTCGTACAGGGCGGCGGCTTTGCGCATCATCAGGCGGGCCAGTTCGAGCTCGATGTGGGACTGCGCCAGCGGGTGCGCGACGGCCTGGTGGGCGCCGATCGGCGCCTTCCAGACCTGGCGCTCCTTGGCGTACTTCACGGCCTGGGCGAGGGCGTAGCGGCCCATGCCGATCGCGAACGCGGCCGTCATGATCCGCTCGGGGTTGAGGCCGGCGAAGAGCTGGAGCAGGCCCGCGTCCTCGTCCCCGACCAGCGCGTCGGCGGGAAGGTGCACGTCGTCGAGGACGAGCTCGAACTGCTTCTCGTCCGCCGCGAGCTCCATGTCGATCTGCCGCCGCCCGAAGCCCGGAGTGTCGCGCGGGACGACGAACAGGCACGCCTTGAGGTTGCCGGTGCGGGCGTCGGAGGTGCGGCCGACGATCAGGGTCGCGTCGGCGATGTCGACGCCGGAGACGAAGACCTTGCGGCCGTTGAGGACCCAGCCGTCCTCGGTGCGGGTGGCCGTGGTCGTGATGCGGTGGGAGTTGGAGCCCGCGTCGGGCTCGGTGATGCCGAAGGCCATGGTGCGGGAGCCGTCGGCCAGCCCCGGCAGCCAGGCCGCCTTCTGCGCGTCCGTGCCGAAGCGGGCGATGACCGTGCCGCAGATCGCGGGCGACACCACCATCATGAGGAGCGGCGCTCCGGCCGCGCCCGCCTCCTCCAGGACGATGGACAGCTCGGCCATGCCGCCGCCCCCGCCGCCGTACTCCTCGGGCAGGTTCACGCCGAGGTAGCCGAGCTTGCCGGCCTCCGCCCACAGGGACGCCCGGTCGAAGCCGGGGCCGTGGCGGTGGCCGAGGGCGGAGACGGCGGCGCGCAGGGCGGTGTGTTCCGGGGACTCGATGAGGGTGCTCATGCGGAGGCCTCCTGGGCTTCGGTCGGTACGCCGGCCCGGTCTTCGGGCTGGACGACGGCGAGCAGGGCACCGACCTCGACCTGGCGGCCGGGAGCGGCGTGGAGCGCGGTGAGCGTGCCGGCGGCGGGAGCGGTGACCCGGTGCTCCATCTTCATGGCCTCCAGCCAGAGCAGCGGCTGTCCGGCCGCCACCCGGTCGCCGACGGCCAGACCGTCGGCGACCCGGACGACGGTGCCGGGCATGGGCGCGAGCAGCGAGCCGGGCTCCCGCTGCTCCGTGGGATCGGTGAAGCGGGGCCGGGCGGTGAGCCGGTGCGGGCCGACGTGGACGGTGCCGTCTCCGTACGCGGCCACGTCGAAGTCCCGGACCACGCCGCCGATGTCGAGGCGGACGGCGTCCGGGGTGACGGAGAGGGCGCGGACGCCGTCGGGTGCGGTGACGGTGTACCCGCCGCGGCCGTACCGGTAGCGGACCTCGTGCTCGCCGTACGTCTTCGCCTGGTCCTGCGACGGCAGGTTCCGCCAGCCGCCGAACCGCCCCGCGCCCAGGGCCGCGTCGGCGAGGGCGGCGGCCACGGCCGCGTGCGCCGCGCCGTCCCGGGGCCGGGTCAGCGCGTCGAGGTGCCGGTCGTAGAAGCCGGTGTCGAGCCGTCCGGGGTCCTGGAAGCCGGGGTGGCGGAGGGAGCCGACGAGCAGGTCCCGGTTGGTGACCGGTCCGTGGATCCGGGCCCGGTCCAGGACGTGCGCCAGTCTGCGCACGGCGGCCTCCCGGGTCGGCGCCCGCACGACGACCTTGGCCAGCATGGCGTCGTAGTGGACGGGCACGGAGTCACCGGAGGCGTATCCGGTGTCGACCCGCACGCCCGGCCCCGCCGGGAACTCCAGGGCGTGCAGCACCCCGGTCTGCGGGGCCCAGCCGGCCGCCGGGTCCTCCGCGTAGAGGCGGGCCTCGATCGCATGGCCGCGGGCGGCCGGGGGCTCCGGGTCCAGCGCCGCGCCCTCGGCGACCGCGATCTGGAGGGCGACCAGGTCCACGCCGTGGATCTCCTCCGTCACCGGATGCTCCACCTGGAGGCGGGTGTTCATCTCCAGGAAGTGCGCCGTGGTATCCGCGACGAGGAACTCGACCGTGCCCGCGCCGACGTAGCCGACGGCCTTCGCGGCGGCGGCCGAGCGCGCGTACAGCTCGTCGACGAGCGCGGCCGGCAGGCCGGGCGCCGGCGCCTCCTCGATCACCTTCTGGTGGCGGCGCTGGAGCGAGCAGTCGCGGGTGCCGAGCGTCCACACCGTGCCGTGGGCGTCGGCGAGGACCTGCACCTCGACGTGCCGGCCGTTCTCCACGTACGGCTCGACGAACACCTCGCCGTCCCCGAAGGCACTCAGCGCCTCGGCCGACGCGGCCGCCAACTCGGCTTCGAGCGCTGCGAGTTCGCGTACGACGCGCATGCCGCGGCCGCCGCCGCCCGCCGCCGCCTTCACCAGGACCGGCAGGTCCGCCTCGGTGACGTCCGTCAGCGGCGGGATGCCCATCAGCTCCTTGGCGCGGGTCTTCGACGCCATCGCCTCGATCGCCTCCGGCGGCGGCCCGATCCACACCAGTCCCGCCGCCAGGACGGCCTCCGCGAACTCCCTGTTCTCGGAGAGGAACCCGTAGCCGGGGTGGACGGCGTCGGCGCCGGCCGCGAGGGCGGCCCTCACCACCAGGTCGCCGCGCAGGTACGTGTCGGCGGGCGCCGCCCCCGGCAGCCGTACCGCCGCGTCGGCCTCCCGCACGTGCAGGGCGTCCGCGTCCGCGTCCGAGTACACCGCCACCGTCGCGATGCCGAGCTCACGGCAGGTGCGGAACACCCGGCAGGCGATCTCGCCCCGGTTCGCCACGAGAACTGAAGAGATCACCAGAGGCCTCACATTCGGAAGACGCCGAAGCCGCCGCGCGCGCCCTCGACCGGTGCCGTGTGGATCGCGGACAGGCAGAGCCCGAGGACCGTGCGCGTGTCGCGCGGGTCGATGACCCCGTCGTCGTACAGCCGCCCGGACAGGAACATGGGCAGCGACTCGCTCTCGATCTGCGCCTCGACCATCGCCCGCAGCCCGGCGTCGGCCTCCTCGTCGTACGGCTGCCCCTTCGCCGCCGCGCTCGCCCGGGCGACGATCGACAGCACGCCCGCGAGCTGCTGCGGGCCCATGACGGCGGACTTGGCGCTGGGCCAGGCGAAGAGGAAGCGCGGGTCGTAGGCCCGGCCGCACATGCCGTAGTGCCCGGCGCCGTACGACGCGCCCATGAGGACGGAGAGATGCGGCACGCGGGAGTTCGCCACCGCGTTGATCATCATCGCGCCGTGCTTGATGATGCCGCCCTGCTCGTACTCCTTCCCCACCATGTAGCCGGTGGTGTTGTGGAGGAACAGCAGCGGGATGTCGCGCTGGTTGGCGAGCTGGATGAACTGCGCCGCCTTCTGCGACTCGGCGGAGAACAGCACGCCCTGCGCGTTGGCGAGGATGCCGACCGGGTAGCCGTGCAGCTCCGCCCAGCCGGTCACCAGGCTGGTCCCGTACAGCGGCTTGAACTCGTCGAAGTCGGAGCCGTCCACGATCCGGGCGATCACCTCGCGCGGGTCGAACGGCGTCTTGAGGTCGCCCGGCACGATCCCGAGCAGCTCCTCCTCGTCGTACTTCGGCGGCTCGGCGAACGGCGGGTCCGGGTGCGCCTTGCGGTGGTTGAGGCGGGCGACGATCCGGCGGGCCTGGCGCAGCGCGTCGGCCTCGTCGACGGCGTAGTGGTCGGCCAGGCCGCTGGTCCGCGCGTGCATCGCGGCGCCGCCGAGCGACTCGTCGTCGCTCTCCTCGCCCGTCGCCATCTTCACCAGCGGCGGGCCGCCCAGGAAGACCTTCGACCGCTCCTTGATCATCACGGTGTGGTCGGACATGCCGGGGACGTACGCACCGCCGGCCGTCGAGTTGCCGAAGACGACCGCGACCGTGGGGATCCCGGCGGCGGAGAGCCGGGTGAGGTCGCGGAAGAGCGCCCCGCCAGGAATGAAGATCTCCTTCTGGGACGGCAGGTCGGCGCCGCCGGACTCGACGAGCGAGATCACCGGGAGCCGGTTGGCGAACGCGATCTCGTTCGCCCGCAGCGCCTTCTTCAGCGTCCACGGGTTGGAGGCGCCGCCGCGCACGGTGGGGTCGTTGGCGGTGATCAGGCACTCGACGCCCTCGACCACCCCGATGCCGGTCACCAGGGACGCCCCTACGGGATGGTCGCTGCCCCAGGCCGCGAGCGGCGACAGCTCCAGGAACGGGGTGTCCGGGTCCACGAGCAGTTCGATCCGCTCGCGGGCGAGGAGCTTGCCGCGCCCGCGGTGCCGGGCGGTGTACTTCTCGCCGCCGCCGGCCAGCGCCTTGGCGTGCTCGGCGTCGAGCGCGGCGAGCTTGTCCAGCATGGCGGCGCGGTGGGCCGCGTAGTCGGGTCCGCCGGTGTCGAGGGCGGAGGCGAGGACGGTCATCGGGCTTCCTCCAGGAGGTCCACCGGTACGTCGGTGTGGCGGGAGCGGAGCCATTCGCCGAGGGCCTTGGCCTGCGGGTCGAAGCGGGCCTGGGAGGCCACGCCGTCGCCGAGCAGGCCGGCCACGGTGAAGTTGAGGGCCCTGAGGCCGGGCAGGACGTGCCGGGTGACCGCCAGGTCGCGGGTCTCCGGGAGGAGTTCGCGGAAGTGCTCGACGGTGAGCGCGTGCACGAGCCAGCGCCACGCGCGGTCGGTGCGGACCCAGACGCCGACGTTGGCGTCCCCGCCCTTGTCGCCGCTGCGGGCCCCGGCGATCCGGCCGAGCGGCACCCTGCGGACCGGCCCGGCGGGCGGCGGCGCCGGCAGCTCCGGTTCGGGTACGGGCGCGAGTTCCCTGGTCACGGGAGGTACGGGCACGGGGACGCGGGTCCCGTCGGGCAGCACGGCCGTGTGCGGGACCTCGCCGGCCGGCACGTACGCCGTGTCGAACACCCCGTAGGGGGCGCCCTTGCCGGGCGGGGCGGTGACGTGGAAGCCGGGGTAGCTGGCGAGGGCGAGCTCGATCGCGGCGCCGGTCAGCGCGCGGCCGACCTTCTCCGGGTCCTGGTCGCGGACGACGAGCCGGAGCAGCGCGCTGGCGGTCTCCTCGGTGCCGGCGTCCTCGTGGTCGGTGCGGGCCAGCTCCCACCGCACCTCGTCCGGCGGCGACGTGGCGAGGGCGTCGGTGACCTGGTCCCGCACGAGCCGCGCCTTGGCCTCGATGTCGAGGCCGGTGAGCACGAAGACGACCTCGTTGCGGAAGCCGCCGAGCCGGCAGCGGCCCGCCTTGAGCGTGGGCGGCGGCGCCTCGCCCCGCACGCCGTCGATCCGCACCCGGTCCGGGCCCTCCTGGGTGAGGCGTACGGAGTCGAGGCGGGCGGTGACGTCGGGCCCGGCGTAGCGGGCGCCGGCCGTCTCGTACAGGAGCTGGGCGGTGACGGTGCCGACGTCGACGACGCCGCCCGTGCCCGGGTGTTTGGTGACGACCGCGCTGCCGTCCGCGTGCAGCTCCGCGAGCGGGAAGCCGGGGCGGCGGAACGTGCCCGGTGGGTAGCCGGTGAAGAAGGCGTAGTTGCCGCCGGTGGCCTGGGTGCCGCACTCCAGGACGTGCCCGGCGACGACCGCGCCCGCCAGCTCGTCGTACGCCTCCGGGCCCCAGCCGAAGAACCACTGCGCGGGCCCGGTGACGAGCGCGGCGTCCGTCACCCGGCCCGTGACGACGACGTCGGCTCCGGCCGCGAGGCAGGCGGCGATCCCGGCGCCGCCGAGGTAGGCGTTGGCCGCGAGGATGCCGGGCCCGGCGGGCAGCCGGTCGCCCTCGACGTGGGCGATGCGGGCGGGCACGCCGAGCCTCCCGGCGAGGTCGCGCAGGGCGTCGGCGAGACCGGCGGGGTTCAGGCCGCCGGCGTTGGTGACGATCCGCACGCCGCGGTCGTGGGCGAGGCCGAGTCCTTCCTCCATCTGCCGCAGGAAGGTCCTGGCGTATCCGGCGGCGGGGTCCTTGAGCAGGTCTCGGCCGAGGATGAGCATGGTCAGCTCGGCGAGGTAGTCCCCGGTGAGGACGTCGAGTCCGCCGCCGGTCAGCATCTCGCGGACCGCGTCGAAGCGGTCGCCGTAGAAGCCGGAGGCGTTGCCGATCCGCAGGATCACGCGCCGTCCTCCCTGGGTGCCCGGCCCTCGCCCGCCGGGCCCGCGAAGGCCTGGGCGACGGTGAGCCAGTGCTCGGCGTCGGCGCCGCGGGCGACGAGCGCCGTGTCGGCGCGGTGCACCCGCTGGGTGACGAGCAGACAGAAGTCGAGCGCCGGTCCGGTGATCACCTGGGGCGCGTCGTCGGGGCCGTACGCCCACTCCTCGCCGCCGGGCCCGGTCAGCTCGACGCGGAACGGCTCGGCGGGCGGGGTGAGACCGCGCACGAGGTACGCGTAGTCCCGGGCCCGCAGCCCGATCCAGGCCACGTGCCGCAGCCGCGCCGTCGGTCTCCGTACGACGCCGAGCGCGTCGGCCACGTCCTGGCCGTGGGCCCAGGTCTCCATCAGACGCGCGGTGGCCAGCGACACGGCGCTCATGGCGGGCCCGTACCAGGGAAACCGCGTCCCCGGCGGGGCCTCGCGCAGCACCTGGTGCAGTCGCTCCCGGCCCGCGCGCCACCGGGCGAGCAGCTCGGCGGGCGGCAGGGCCGCGCCCTCCTCGGCCCCGTCGTCGACGAAGCGGTCGGGCGCGGCGAGCGCCTTCTCCGTCTCCACGGCGAAGGCCTCGGGGTCGGTGGCCGCGAGCAGCGCGGCGGCGTCGGTCCAGGCGAGGTGCGCGATCTGGTGGGCGACCGTCCAGCGCGGCGCGGGCGTGGGCAGCGCCCACTGCGCGTCGGTCAACTCCCTCACGAGAGCGTCGACTTCCTCGCTCTCGGCACGCAGGTCGCCGAGGACTTCGGCGGGGTCGGACACGGTGCGCTCCCCTCGGGGACGGGCGGGTCACGGACGTGCGTGAGGAGCATGGCAGCCGGGGGAGAAACAATCAAGCGTGCTTGCTTGGGATTCTGCGGGAGGCCCGAAACGGGAACAGGGCCGCCGGCGGCGGCCCTGTGCGGAGGGGTGGAGCGGGGTTCAGGAGGCGCGGCGGGGCCTGGCGACCAGTTCGCCGCCGCAGTTGGGGCAGACGTCGTCCATCGCGTCCGAGCACGGGACGCAGAAGGTGCACTCGTACGTACAGATCCGGGCGGGTGCGTCGACGGGCAGGGCGGTCGTCTCGCAGCGTTCGCAACGCTCGCGCATCTCAAGGGCCATGGCGAACATCCTGCGGCCGGACCCGTGGCGGCGGAAACCGGCCACGGGTCAGAGATCAACGGGATCGGGCCACCTGGGTCCGCACGGCGCCCATGCTGGCCGCGATGACCAGGGCGATGGCGAGCGCGTCGGCCGGACCGAGGGTCTGGTGGAGGACGAGGAAGCCGGCGGTGGCGGCGATGGCCGGTTCCAGGCTCATGAGGATGGCGAAGGTGGGGGCGGGCAGGCGGCGCAGGGCGAGGAGTTCGAGGGTGTAGGGCAGGACGGAGGACATCAGGGCGACACCGAGTCCGAGACCGATCGTCGCCGGGTCGAGGAGCTTGTCGCCCGCGGACGCGATGCCGAAGGGCAGGCTGACGACGGCGCCGACGGCCATCGCCAGGGCGAGGCCGTCGGCCTGCGGGAAGCGTCGGCCGGTACGGGCGCTGAAGACGATGTACGCGGCCCACATGGCGCCCGCGGCGAGGGCGAACCCGGCACCGGCCGGGTCGAGCCGGTCGAAGCCGCCGCCGTGGGCACCGCTGAGCAGGACGACGCCGGCGAGGGCGAGCCCGGCCCAGAGGAGGTTCACCAGGCGCCGGGAGGCGACGACGGAGAGGGCGAGCGGGCCGAGCACCTCGAGCGTCACGGCGGCGCCGAGCGGGATCCGGGCGACGGAGAGGTAGAAGAGGATGTTCATGCCGGACATGGCGGCGCCGAAGGCGAGCACGGTGCCCCAGTCGGCGCGGCTGTAGCCGCGGACCCGGGGCCGGCAGGCGACCAGGAGGACGGCGGCGGCGAGCACGAGCCGCAGGGTGACGACGCCGAGGGCGCCGGCGCGGGGCATGAGGAGGACGGCGACGGCGGAGCCGAACTGCACGGAGAGGCCGCCGGCGACGACGAGCGCGACGGGACCGAGCCGCCCGCCGGCACGCGAGCCGGCGGCGGGACCGGCCGCGGCCGCCGGGGCCGCGGCGGGCCGGGCCGCCGGAGAGGCGGATATGTCCTGGACCGGGCTTTCCACCGGGGCGCTCCTAGCCTTGCTGACGTTCGACGAAGGGTCCAACACAATGGACCACAATGTCCATCCTAATGGACTGCGGGACAACACCCCCGACTTCTCCGACCCGACAGAGGCCCCAAGCCCCAGCTACGGCCACGGCCACAGCCACAGTTCCCGGCCACGGCCCCCGGCCAGGCCGCCCCTTGGACCGCCACCGCCACCGCCACCGCCTCCCCGACGGAACTCCGGGCCCGCACCACCCGGGGGCCCGCCGACAGCCCGAACCGAACCCTCCGCTTCACGCTACGACGCCGGGCGCGGCACCGGAAATGCCGATCGCGCTGCGGTTATGCTCCGCACGCATGAGCCGCACCAGCATCGAGCTCCGCCACCTGCGCTGCTTCCTCGCCGTCGCGGAGGAGGGCAACCTCACCCGGGCCGCCGCGCGGCTCCACCTCACCCAGCCCGCCGTCTCCCGCACGCTCGCGTCCCTGGAGAAGCAGCTCGGCGCCCGGCTCGTCGACCGCTCCACGCACCACCTCGCCCTCACTCCCGAGGGCCGCGCCTTCCGCGACCGGGCCGCGGCCGCGGTCGCCGCGTTCGACGCGGCCGTCGATCCCGGCCGGCTCCGCCACCGCCCCCTCCGGCTCGGCCACGCGTGGTCGGCCTTCGGCCCGTACACCACTCCTCTCCTGCGCCGCTGGCAGCGGGACCACCCCGAGACCCCGCTCGAACTCCTCCGGATCGACGACCGCACGGCGGGCCTGCTGCGCGGCGAGGTGGACGCGGCGCTGCTGCGCGGCCCGGTGGAGATCCCGGGCCTGGTGACCGAACAGCTGCTCACCGAAGACCGCGTGGCGGCCCTGCCGGCCGACAGCCCGCTGGCCGCGCGCCCGGAACTGACGCTGACGGAGCTGGCGACCGAGACCGCGGTCCTCAACGCGGTCTCCGGCACCACCACCCTCGACCTCTGGCCTCCCGACGCCCGCCCCCGCACGACCCTCACCGTCGCCAACACCGACGACTGGCTCTCGGCGATCGCCGCGGGCCGCGGCATCGGCGTCTCCTCGGTCTCGACCGCCGCCCTCCACCCCCACCCGGGCGTCACCTACCGCCCCCTCCCCGACGCCCCGCCCCTCCCGGTCCTCCTGGCCTGGCGCGCGACGTCCCGCCACCCGGCGACGGAGGCACTGGCGGAGCTGGCACGGGAGATCGCACGGGGCGAGTGACATCACCCGGACAAGTTCCTCAGTAACCCTGGTCCAGCGCCTCCGCCAGGACCTCCGCCACGTGGTGCGGGTGGCGTTGCGGTGACAGGTGGGCGATCTGGGTGCGGCAGGAGAAGCCGTCCGCGAGGACCAGGGCGTCCGGGGGTGCGGCGCGGAGGGACGGGAGGAGCTGGTCCTCGGCGCAGGCGACGGAGACCTCGTAGTGGCCGGGCTCGAAGCCGAAGTTGCCCGCGAGCCCGCAGCAGCCGCCGGCCGGTTCGCCGTGCAGGCCCGCCCGGCGCCGCAGCCGGCGGTCCGCCGCGTCGCCCAGGACCGCGTGCTGGTGGCAGTGGGTCTGGCCGGCGACCGGGCGGTCGAGGCGCGGCGGCTCCCAGTCCGGGGCGAGCTCCTCCAGGGCCTCGGCGAAGGTGCGGACGGACGCGGCGAGCCGGGCCGCGCGCGGGTCGTCCGGCAGCAGCTCGGGCAGGTCGGAGCGCAGGGTCGCCGCGCAGGAGGGTTCCAGGACGACCACCGGGCCCTCGACGTCCGCCATGACGTCGAGGGTGCGGCGCATCACCCGCCGCGCCGCGGACAGCCGGCCCGTCGACACGTACGTGAGCCCGCAGCACACCCGGCCGGGCGGCAGGGCGACCCCCAGTCCGGCGGCCTCCAGGACCCGCACCGCCGCCGCGCCCACGTGCGGCGCCAGGTGGTCGGTGAAGGTGTCCGGCCACAGCGTGAGCGCCGGCGGGCGGCCCGAGGCCCGCTCCCCGAACCAGGACACGAAGGACACCTCCGCCACCCTGGGCAGCTGCCGCTCCGGCGTGACGCCCGCGAGCCGCGCCGCGAACGGCAGCTCCATGGCCAGGTGCAGCCCCGTTCCGAAGCGGTCGAGGAGCCGCGGCAGGCCACCCGTCGTCCAGTGCGAGCGCGGCCGCTTCCACGGCCGCCCCGCGTAGTACCCGGCCAGGAACTCCGCCTTGTACGCGGCCATGTCGACGCCCACCGGGCAGTCGCTGCGGCAGCCCTTGCACGACAGGCACAGGTCGAGCGCGTCCCGTACCTCCTCCGAGCGCAGCCCGTCCGTGATGATCTCGCCGAGCGCCATCTCGTGCAGGAGCCGGGCCCTGCCACGCGTGGAGTGCTTCTCCTCCCCCGTCGCCCGGTACGAGGGACACATCACGCCCGGACCCGAACCCGGGCCCTCCACCCGGCACTTGGCCACCCCCACGCACCGGGCGGCCGCCCGACCCAGGCCCACCACCGGCAGCCCCGCGAACCGCAGCCCGGAATCCAGCGGCTCCGGCCGCACCAGCATGCCCGGATTCAGACCGCCGTCCGGATCCCACAGGTCCTTGACCTCGCCGAACAGGGCGACGAGCTCGTCCCCGTACATCCTCGGCAGCAGCTCCGCCCGCGCCTTGCCGTCGCCGTGCTCGCCCGACAGCGAACCGCCGTGCGCCACCACGAGCCCGGCCACCGCCTCCGAAAACTCCCGGAAACGGCCCACCCCTTCACCCGTCCACAGGTCGAAGTCGATGCGCACGTGCACACAGCCGTCGCCGAAGTGCCCGTACGGCGTGCCCCGCAGCCCGTACTCCGCCAACAGCCCCCGGAAATCCCGCAGATAGGCCCCCAGCCGGGCCGGCGGCACCGCGCAGTCCTCCCACCCGGGCCAGGCCTCCGTCCCTCTCCCAGAGCCTTCGGCCTGGGAGGTGCCCGCAGGCATCCTCGTCGCCGTCCCGGCCGCGTCCTCCCGGATCCGCCACAGCGCCCGCTGCCCGGCCGGTTCGGTGACCAGCACGGAGTCCAGCGCGTCCGCCGCCCGTACGAGCCCGGCCGCCGCCCCGCGCCCGTCCACCTCCACGAACAGCCACGCCCCGCCCCGCGGCAGCCCTTCCGCGGCCCGGCCCGGCACCAGATCGGCGGCCATCCCCTCCACGGTCAGCGGCAGGTGCGCCAGCAGTCCCGCCGCCGCGTCGGCCGCCGCGCTCTCGTCGGGGTAACCGAGGACGACGAGCACCGGCTCCGCGGGCAGCGGCACCAGACCCACCACCGCCTCCGTCACCACGCCGAGCGTCCCCTCGCTGCCGCAGAAGGAACGGGCCACGTCCGCACCCCGCTCGGGCAGCAGCGCGTCGAGCGCGTAACCGGAGATGCGGCGCGGCAGCCCGGCCGGATAGCCGGTCCGCAGCAGCGCGAGTCGCCCGGCCACCAGCTCCCGCAGGCCGGCCGGCGCGCCCCGCCAGTCCTGCCCGAGGCGCAGCCGCCGCCCGTCGTAGGTGACGACGTCCAGCTCCCGCACGTTGTCGGCGGTGGTGCCCCAGGCCACGGAGTGCGCGCCGCACGCGTTGTTGCCGATCATTCCGCCGAGGGTGCAGCGGCTGTGCGTGGACGGATCGGGGCCGAAGGTCAGCCCGTACGGGCGGGCCGCCGCCCTGAGCCGGTCGAGCACGAGCCCCGGCCGGACGACGGCCGTGCGCGCCTCCGGGTCGAGCGACACCAGGTCGTTCAGGTGGCGGGTGAGGTCGAGCACGACACCCGTTCCGGTGGCCTGCCCGCCGATGGAGGTGCCGCCGCCGCGGGCGACGACCGGCACGCCGTGCGCACGGCAGACCGCCAGCGTGGCGGCGACGTCGTCGGCGTCGCGCGGGGCGACGACGCCGAGCGGCACGCGCCGGTAGTTGGAGGCGTCCATGGAGGTCAGGGCGCGCGCGGTGACGGACAGGTCGACGTCTCCGGCGACGGCGGCGCGCAGCTCGCGGGCGAGCGCGGCGTCCGCCGCGGCGCTCCGGCCTCCGGTGCCGGACGCCGTGCCCCGCCCCGTCCCGTTCTCGTGTGATCCCACGACTACACAGTGTCTCAGTCGGCGTCTCATCCGGCGGACATCACCCGGCCCCGGCTTCCCCGACCCGATACGCTCCGCCTCGTGGCCGATATCCAGATTCCCGCTGACATCAAGCCCGCCGATGGCCGTTTCGGCGCGGGCCCCTCCAAGGTGCGTACGGAGGCGCTGGACGCCCTGGCCGCCACCGGCACCTCGCTCCTCGGTACCTCTCACCGCCAGGCTCCGGTCAAGAACCTGGTCGGCGAGGTGCGTGCCGGCATCCGTGACCTCTTCTCGCTGCCCGAGGGCTACGAGGTGATCCTGGGCAACGGCGGTTCGACCGCCTTCTGGGACATCGCGACCCACGGTCTGATCGAGAACAAGTCGCAGCACCTCACCTTCGGCGAGTTCTCCTCCAAGTTCGCGAAGGCCGCGAAGCTGGCCCCCTGGCTGGCCGAGCCGACCGTGATCTCCTCCGACCCGGGCACCCACCCGGAGCCGGTGGCCGAGGCGGGCGTCGACGTCTACGCCTACACCCACAACGAGACCTCCACCGGTGTCGCCGCCCCGCTGAAGCGGGTCGCGGGCGCCGACGAGGGCGCGCTCGTGCTGGTGGACGCGACCTCGGGCGCCGGCGGTCTGCCGGTCGACATCACCGAGACCGACGTCTACTACTTCGCCCCGCAGAAGTCCTTCGCCGCCGACGGCGGCCTGTGGCTCGCGGCGTTCTCGCCTGCGGCCCTGGAGCGCGCGGCCCGCGTCCACGCGTCCGGCCGGCACATCCCGGAGTTCTTCAGCCTGCCGACCGCGATCGACAACTCCCTGAAGAACCAGACGTACAACACCCCGGCGCTCGCGACCCTCTTCCTGCTCGCCGAGCAGCTGAAGTGGATCAACGGCCAGGGCGGTCTGGACTGGGCCGTGGCCCGTACGAAGGAGTCCTCCGACGCCCTCTACGGCTGGGCCGAGGAGTCCAAGTACGCGACGCCGTTCGTCACCGACCCGGCGAAGCGCTCGCAGGTCATCGGCACGATCGACTTCGCGGACGAGATCGACGCGGCGGCGGTCGCCAAGGCGCTGCGCGCCAACGGCATCGTGGACACCGAGCCGTACCGCAAGCTGGGCCGCAACCAGCTGCGCATCGCGATGTTCCCGGCGATCGACCCGGCGGACGTCCGCGCGCTCACCGCGTGCATCGACTACGTGATCGAGAAGCTGTAAGCGCTCCTCCCTCCCGTACGAGGGGCCCGGCGGCCCGTACGAAGGGCTCGGCGCCCGGACCGGCTGACGGTCCGGCGCCGGGCCCTTTCGGATTCCTGCCCCGGTCCTGCCCGCCCGGCCTAACGGCCGGGCCGGACGCCCGGACGGCCGGGTCAGTCGCGGCGGAACATGCGCTTGAGGCCGACCACGACGACGGTCGCCAGGCCGAGGACGACGACGCCGAGGGCGAAGTTCCCCTGCTCGCCGCCGCCGGTCGCGGAGGGCCCCGCGGGTCCGGCGCCGGGCGGCTTCGGGGTGCCGGAGGTGCCCGGGCCGGCCGGGTCGGCGCCCGGCGACGGCGCGGTGCCCTCGCGGTCGACGCGGACGACCCGGCTGCCCCGGCCCTCCGCGCCGAACATCAGCGCCGAGCCGTCCGCCGTGTACGTGACCGACTCCGCCTGGCCCTGGAAGGGCGCGCCGACGGACGTGCCGTCGTCGCCGAGGCGGCCGTCCTTCCACGCGTACTCCTTGGCGAGGAGGTAGCCGCGCAGGACCAGCCGGCCGCCGTCCGGCGAGAAGGCGCCGTCCGTCACCCAGGGGACCTCCCCGATCCGCCGGAAGACGTTGGTGCGGGAGGCGTCGAGCCGCGCGGGGCCGGCGTACAGTCCGCCGCCGTCCTCGTTCTTGCTGGCGATGTAGACCCGGCCGGTCTTCGGATGGACCATCAGGGCTTCCGCGTTGCGCGGCCCGTCGGCGTACCGCACGTCGTACTGCGTGGCCCGCACGGTCTGGTCGCGCAGCTGCTCCGGCTCCGGGAAGCGGTAGATCCACACGTGGTCCCAGGAGCCGTCGAGGTTGTCGCCGATGTCGCCGACGTAGATGTCGCCGTCCGGGCCGACGGAGATCGCCTCCATGTCGCGGGGCGTGCCGACGCCCTTCATGGTGAGGGTCGCGACGGTCTTTCCCGTACGGGAGTCGACGCCGTAGATCAGGGGCGCGTCCTGGTCGTTGTGCGTCCAGTAGATCCCGGGGTGGGCGCGGCTCGCGGCGAGGCCGCTGGACTCGGTGATCCGGGGGTCCTCGATGGTGAAGTCCCGGTCGGCGTCCGCGGCGTTCGTGGTGTCCGCCGCGCCGGCGGGGGCGGCCGCGAGCAGGACGAGGGCCGCCGTTCCCAGGACGCGCAGAGCAGTTCGCATGCCGACCAGCCTGCCACGGGGCCCGTGGTGTCGGGGGTCACGTCGCCGCCGCGGCCGGGCGTCGGTGATGATGTGCCCCATGCGTTTTCTGTTCGTCGGCGACAGCATGACCATCGGACGCGCCGGCGACTTCACCTGGCGGTACCGGATGTGGCAGCACCTGGAGGCCGTGCTGCCCGGCCCCGGCGGGTACGAGATCACCGGCCCGCGCACCGCTCTGTACGAGCCCGCCGACGACGCCGCGACCTCACACGCGTACGCCGCCCCGGACTTCCCGGCCGCCGCCCGCCGGCACCTGGCCGGCTGGGGCGAGGGCTGGCTGCACATGGCGCCGCTCGTCAGCGAGGAGGTCACGGCGGCCCGCGCGGACGTGCTGCTGGTCTCGCTGGGCCTGATCGACCTCGGCTTCTACACCAACAGCGACCAGACCACCGAGAACGTCCGCGCCTTCCTGACCGCCGCCCGCGCCGCGAACCCGCGGGTCCGGGCGGTCATGCTGCCGGTCATCCCGAACGTCCGCGCCGAGTACGACGCGCCGTTCGCCGCCGAGTGCGCCCGCTTCAACGAACTCCTCGCGAAGACGGTCGCGGACCTGGACACCGCCTCCTCGCCGCTCCTCCTGGCGACGGTCCCGGAGTCGTACGACATCCACCAGGACACCTACGACGGCACCCACCCGGGCCCCACGGGCGAGCACAAGCTGGCGGCGGCCTTCGCCGACGCGATGCACCAGGCGTGGGGCCTGGGCGGCCCGTACCGCCACTGACGCCCTGGTCAGGCGGCGCGGGTGAGCCGGTTGGCGAAGGTCGAGACGGTGTAGGTGCCGATGCCGAGGACGACTTCGAGGGCGTTCTGGCGGGTGTAGCCGTGGCCCAGGAAGGCGTCGAGGTCACCGTCGGAGACCGCGCCGGAGGCGGCGAGGACCTGGAGGGTGAACCGGCGTACGGCGGCGAGGCGTTCGGGCGCGGGCGCCGGGCCGAGGGCGGCGAATTTCGACTCGTGCATGTCGACGCACAGGTGGCACTGGTTGCGCTCGGCGACGGTGAGGATGACGGTCTCGCGGGAGTGCGGGTCCAGGGTGGTGGACTCGAAGATCTCGCTGAGCTTGAGGAAGCCGTCGAGGGTGTGGGGCGACTCCTTGAGGAGCGCGACGGCGTTGGCGGTGCGGGCGGACATGTCGGCGGTCGTGACGGCCTGCGGCAAGGTGACTCCCCCTGGAGAAGCGATAGAATGGACAACATGGTTGACCATGTCGACGAGGAAAACGTAAACCAGGTTGTCGATCCGGGCAAGGGGTTTCCCCCGGGACCGAGCGAGCCGCCCGGCTTCGAGCTGCCCCTGCTGCTCTTCGCCGGATTCCGCACCCTCATCGACCGGCTCCACGCCGAACTCGCCCGCCAGGGCCACCCCGACCTGCGCCCCGCCCACGGCTTCGCGCTCCAGGCCATCGCCGCGAGCCCGTACGGCTCCACCGCCAGCGACATCGGCCGCCGCCTCGGCGTCTCCAAGCAGGCGGCGGGCAAGACGGTCGACCGGCTCCTCGCCGTCGGCTACGCCGAACGCGCCGACGACCCCGCCGACGCCCGCCGCAAACTCGTCCGCCTCACCCCGCACGGCGTCGACGCCCTCACCCGCTCCGCCGCCGTCTTCGACGCCCTGCGCGCCGAGTGGGCGGCCCGCCTCGGCGCGGACCGGGTCCGCGACCTGGAGACGGCCCTGCGCGCCGTCGTCCCGGCCGAGACCACCTACCGACTGGACGCGACGAGCTGGCTGGGCGGCGCCTGACCCCGGGAAGGGGACGGCGAGTTGTCGCCACCGGCGTGTCGGGGCGGCCGTACGTATCGTTGGCGACGGCGACTGCATGCGAACGCGCGGCAGCGGGGAGGAGCGCCACGATGACCGTCGTAGAGGACGACAGGATCGAGCTGGCCATGAGCGAGAACGAAGTGCCCTTGGACAAGCTGTTCGAGTGGCTGGAGATCGCCCCCGAAGGACACAAGAGCGAAGTCGTCGGAGGGGTCGTCTTCATGGTTCCGCAGAGGGATACGCACTGGGACATCACCTTCGAGATCGCCCAAGCGCTGGTAGACCGGTTCGGGAAGCGCGTGAAGGTGAAGTCCGACGTGCGGATCGACTTCCCGGGCGACCGCAACGCGTTCTGCCCCGACGTCGTCAAGATCAGGGACGACGCCGAGAAGAACGACAAGGGCCGCTGGAACCACGAGGACGTGGAGTTCGTCGCCGAGGTGATCTCCAAGGGCACCGGCATGAACGACTACGGCCCCAAGAAGATCGCCTACGCCGCAGCCGGCGTCCCCGTCCACGTCATCGTCGACCCCTACACCGGCCGGTGCATCGCCCACACGAAGCCCGAGGACGGCGAGTACACCGAGGAGATGCGGGTCCCCTTCGGCACCGACCTCGACCTGACCAAGACCCCGCTCGACTTCGTCCTCAAGACCGAGGGATTCCCCCGCGACTGACAGGGCGGGACCCCTCGGTCCCGCCCCCTCAGCGCGTACTCACCAGGCGAACGCCTCCGGCGCCGGACCCGGCCCCGGGAAGATCGCGTCGAGGCCCGCCAGGACCTCCTCGCTCAGCTTCAGCTCCAGCGCGCGCAGGGCGCTCGTCAGCTGTGCCGGGGTGCGCGGGCCGATGATCGGGCCGGTCACGCCGGGGCGGGTGAGCAGCCAGGCCAGGGCCGTCTCGCCCGGGTCGAGGTCGTGCTTGTCGAGCAGGTCCTCGTACGCCTGGATGCGGGCCCGCACCGCCGGGTCCGCGAGCACGTCGGCGGCGCGGCCCCCGGCGCGGCGCCCGTGCTTGAGCGCCTTCCCGATGATGCCGCCCAGCAGACCGCCGCCCAGCGGCGACCACGGGATCACGCCGACGCCGTACTCCTGGGCGGCCGGGATCACCTCCATCTCGGCGCGCCGCTCGTGGAGGTTGTAGTGGCACTGCTCGCTGACCAGGCCCACCATGCCGCGCCGGGCGGCGGCCTCGTTGGCCTGGGCGATCTTGTAGCCGGGGAAGTTCGAGGAACCGGCGTAGAGGATCTTGCCCTGCTGGATCAGCACGTCGACGGCCTGCCAGATCTCGTCGAAGGGCGTCAGCCGGTCGACGTGGTGGAACTGGTAGAGGTCGATGTAGTCGGTGCCGAGCCGCTTGAGGCTGGCCTCGACGGAGCGCCGGATGTTCACGGCGGACAGCTTGTCGTGGTTGGGCCAGGCGGGCCCGGCCTCAGCGGCCATGTTCCCGTACATCTTGGTGGCGAGGACCACCTTGTCGCGGTGCGCGGGGTCCTTGGCGAACCAGGACCCGATGATCTCCTCGGTGCGTCCCTTGCCCGCGGTCTGGCCGTAGACGTTGGCGGTGTCGAAGAGGTTGAGGCCCGCGTCGAGCGCGGCGTCCATGATCGCGTGGCTGGTGGATTCGTCCGTCTGCGGACCGAAGTTCATGGTGCCGAGGACGAGTCGGCCGACCTTGAGTCCCGTGCGTCCGAGCTGCGTGTACTCCATGAGGATCAAGCCAACTGCCTGGAGTCCACTCGAAGCAAGGGGTTACGGGAGGAGCGGGAAGAGCCTGAGGAGCGGGACGAGCGGACGGAGCGGGGACGGAAGAGGTGCCGGCCAGGGGGGCCGACGCGGTTACTGTCCGCCCACCATCGACGCCACCGCGATGATCGCGAACATCAGGACGAGCACACCGGCCATGATCCGGTTACGGGTTTTCGGGTCCACCATTCGAGGTTAACGCGCCGGTTCGGCCGCTCCGCCCAGGGGCCACGTGGCGATCGTCTCGTAGCGCGGCTGCTTGCCCGGCGGGCCGCCGCCGGGAAGGTGGCTGCGGATCAGGGCGAGCTCGGCGACCTGCCAGCGGCTGCCTTCGAAGGTGTCGAGGGCGGTGACGAAGGGGCGCAGGTCCAGGTCGTTGGTGCGGGAGCGGGCCACCGTGAGGTGGGCCTGGTAGCGGCGGTGCTCGTCCATCGCGACGCCGGCCCGGCGGGCGGCGGCATCCGCGCGCTCGGCGAGGAGCCGCATCTCGTCCAGGCCGCCCGCCGCGCCGGTCCACAGCACCGCGCGGCCGAAGTGGCCGCCGCCGTGCAGGCGCAGCGGGAAGGGCGCGGTGCGGTGGGCGGCGCGGCCGAGCCGGGCGTGCAGGTCGGGCAGCAGGTCCTCGTCGACCTCGCCCATGAACGCGAGCGTGAAGTGCCAGCCGGGCCGGGAGGTCCAGCGGAGCCGGTCGGCCCCCGGCAGGTGCGCGAGCCGGTCGACCTCGCGGCCGAGCTCGTCGAGCTGCGCGGGCGGCGGCAGGACGGCAGCGAAAAGCCTCATGGGTCGAGTCTGGCAGGGACTAACCTCGGCCGGATGGATACCGGGATCAAGATCAGACAGGGCGGGCCGGAGGACGTTCCCGCGATGCTCGCGATATTCGACAGTGCGGTCGTCTGGCTCAACGAGCGGGGCATCACCGCCCAGTGGGGAACGGAGCCGTTCACCTCGCGCCCGAAGACGGTGGAACTGGTCGAGCGGGTCGCGTCCGAGGGCACTCCGTGGATCGCGGAGATCGACGGCGTCCCCGCCGGCACGCTCACCCTGACCCCGCACCCGGGCCAGTACGTGGCCCCGGCCGACGAGCCCGAGCGGTACGTCCGCTTCCTCGCCACCGACGCCCGCTTCCACGGCCGCGGCGTCGGCGCGGCCCTCCTCGCCCACGCGGCCTCCGAGACCCGCCGCGAGGGCGTCTCGCTGCTGCGGGTGGACTGCTTCGCGGGCAGCGAGGGCCGGCTGGTGGCGTACTACGAACGCCAGGGCTTCACCCGCACGGAGTCGTTCACGGTGAACGACTGGCCGGGCCAGGTCCTGGAACAGCGGGTCTGACCGGCCAGGACAGCCGCGGATACGGCAAAGGGGCCGGGTGGCGCGAGGTCCGGGGGCGGGCCTCGCGCCGGGCGGTCCTCAGCCGTGGAAGGTGATGTAGCCGTTCCCGTCGCTGTCGTTGCCGCTCTTGGTGTACGAGTGCGTGTCGGCGTAGGCGCCGCCCGGCTTGATCAGCTTGATGGTGTCGCGGTCGTTGTTCCAGATGAAGTTGCAGTTGTTGCGGTAGGCGACGTTGTTGGCATCGGACTCGGTGCCGTAGTTGCCGCGCAGCTGCACGTAGTCGCCCGGCTGCAGGTAGTGGTTGATCCGGAAGGTGTACGAGTTCCCGGCCGCGTCCTTCACCACGTAGCCCTTGAGGTTCACCGTGGCGGTGCGGGAGTAGTTCTTGATGGTGACGAACTCGGCGGCGGTGTTGCCACCGGAGCACCGGTTGGAGTCCGGGCCCGGCGCGTCGTACTGGACGCCCTTGATCTTCAGTGCCGAGGAGTACTCGGTGGCCTGGGCCGGTGCGGTGGTGAGGGCGGCCAGGGTGCCGGCGGCGAGGGCGACGGCTATGGCGGCGGAGCGCATGCGCAAGTGAAACCTCCTGTGGCTGTGGGCACTTGAGCGGCACTCAACGTACACATAATCTTCACGGCGCCACCCCGCAAACGCCTGAATCGAGACAGTCGTCTTCCGACGCCTCCAGCCCCTTCGGCGATACGGCGAAGGGGCCGGGCTCCCGTGACCGGGCCCGGCCCCTTCGCTGCGGCGTTCCCGCTAGGCGGCCGGTGCCAGGCTCGGGCGGTGGGTCTGGGGGACGAAGCGGAGGCTCGGGTGGCCGTGGTGCCAGCCGACCGCGAGCTTCAGGCGGCCCACGCGCGCCAGGACCAGGCCGATGACGGCCGCGGCGGCGAGGGAGACGAGGCCGCCGGTGGCGAAGCCGACGCGGGGGCCGTAGGTGTCGGTGACCCAGCCGAGGAGCGGGGCGCCGATCGGGGTGCCGCCCGCGAACACCATCATGTAGAGGCTCATCACCCGGCCCCGCATGACCGGGTCCGTGGCCATCTGGACGGCCGAGTTCGCGCTGATGTTGACCGTCAGGCCGATCATCCCGATGGGGACCAGGAGCAGCGCGAACAGCCAGAAGGAGGGCGACAGCGCCGCCGTGATCTCCAGGACGCCGAACACGCCCGCCGCGACGACCAGCTTCCGCAGCCGGGTCGAGCCGCGCCGGGCCGCGAGCAGCGCGCCCACGAGCGAGCCGGCCGCCATGAGGGTGTTCAGGAACCCGTACGTACCGGCGCCGACGTGGAAGATCTCCTCCGAGAAGGCGGTCAGCCAGATCGGGAAGTTGAACCCGAACGTGCCGATGAAGCCGACCAGGACGATCGGCCAGATCAGGTCGGGGCGGCCGGCGACGTAGCGCAGGCCCTCGCGCAGCTGGCCCTTGCCCCGCGGCGCGCGCTCCACCTTGTGGAGCTCGGCCGGGCGCATCAGGAGCAGGGCGGCGAGCGGGGCGAGGAAGGACAGGCCGTTGATGAGGAACGCCCAGCCGCTGCCGACGCCCGCGATGAGCAGGCCGGCGACGGCGGGGCCGATCAGCCGGGCGGACTGGAAGTTCGCCGAGTTCAGCGAGACGGCGTTGCGCAGCCGGTCCGGGCCGACCATCTCGGAGACGAAGGACTGCCGGGTCGGGTTGTCGACCACGGTGACCATGCCGAGCAGGAAGGCGATCAGGTAGACGTGCCAGACCTGGACGTGTCCGCTGAGGGTCAGGGCCGCGAGGGTCAGTCCGCACAGGCCGAGCGCGGCCTGGCTGACGAGGAGGATGCGGCGCTTCGGGTAGCGGTCGGCGATGACACCGCCGTACAGGCCGAACAGCAGCATCGGCAGGAACTGGAGCGCCGTCGTGATGCCGACGGCGGCGGCGGAGCCGGTGAGGCTCAGGACCAGCCAGTCCTGGGTGATCCGGGCCATCCACGTACCGGTGTTGGAGACGATCGCTCCGGTGAAGAACAGCCGGTAGTTCCGGATCCCGAGCGAGGAGAAGGTCCCCTCGCTCCGGCGGTCGCGCTTGCGTGCGCGGGAGTAGGTATCGGATTCATGGACGGGTGCGGAGTCTGCTCCGGGTCCCGTACTCAAAGTGCGTCGCCTCCTTGGCGCCTCGGCTACAGGTGGGCGAGCTTCTCCAGGACCGGGGCGGCTGCGCGCAGCTTCGCCCATTCGTCCTCGTCCAGACCTTCGGCGAGGGTGGCGAGCCAGGCGTTCCGTTTGCGGCGGGACTCTTCCAGCATGGACTCCGCCTGCTCGGTCTGCCTGACCACCTTCTGCCGACGGTCGTCGGGATGCGGCTCGAGCCTGACCAGTCCCTTGGCTTCCAGCAGCGCGACGATGCGGGTCATCGAGGGCGGCTGGACGTGCTCCTTGCGGGCAAGCTCGCCGGGGGTGGCGGAGCCGCAGAGCGACAGGGTGCCGAGCACCGACATCTCGGTGGGGCTCAGCGATTCGTCGACGCGCTGGTGCTTCAGGCGTCGGCCCAGCCGCATGACGGCGCTGCGGAGCGCGTTCACGGCGGCGGCATCGTCGGCGGTGCCGTGCGACAGGTCAGGCATGTCCTTAGCGTAACTCATTACTCTCTCTAAAGACCAATCGAAAACCTTCCGTCGCAACCTGTCACCCAAATGAGTGAGACCGATCCGGAAAGTGACGCACGCGGCCCTTCCGTGGCGCGAACCTGACGGACATGGAATCGACCGTGCTCAGCCTGCGCATCGACGGAGAGCTGCTCGAACGGCTCCGCGGACACGCCGCCAGAAGAGGAACGAGCGTCCAGGACTATGTCGTCCGGACGCTCGTTCGGGAGGACTTCGACGAGCGGTTCAAGACCGCCGTCGACGAGACGGAGAAGTTCTACGGGGCGGGTGACGCGCCCGAGGATCAGGTCAGGCCGAGTGCCGGCATCGCGTAGTAGAAGACGAAGACCGCCGACACCACGTACATGGCCACCGGGACCTCACGGCCCCGGCCGGCCGCGAGACGCAGCACGCTGAAGGCGATGAAGCCGATGCCGATGCCGTTCGTGATCGAGTACGTGAACGGCATCATCACCATGGCCAGGAAGGCCGGCACGGCGATCGTGAAGTCGCTCCAGTCGATCTCCTTGACCGACCCGGCCAGGATCAGGAAGCCGACCGCCAGCAGGGCCGGCGTCGCCGCCTGCGACGGGACCATCGTGGCGAGCGGCGTGAGGAACAGCGCGACCGAGAACAGTCCGCCGGTCACCACCGAGGCAAGACCCGTACGGGCACCCTCGCCGACGCCCGCCGTGGACTCCACGAAGCAGGTGGTGGCGGAGGAGGACGTGGCACCGCCGGAGGCGACGGCGAGGCCGTCGACCAGCAGGACCTTGTTGATGCCGGGGAAGTTGCCGTCCTTGTCGATCAGCTTGGCCTCGTCGCCGACGCCGAGGATCGTGCCCATCGCGTCGAAGAAGCAGGACAGCAGCACGGTGAAGACGAAGAGGACGCCGGTCAGGAGGCCGACCTTGTCGAAGCCGCCGAAGAGGCTGACCTTGCCGACCAGGCCGAAGTCGGGCGAGGCGACCGGGTTGCCGGGCCACTCCGGGGTGGTGAGGCCCCAGGAGGGGACCTTCGCGACCGCGTTGATCACCATGGCCACGATCGTCATGACGACGATCGAGATGAGGATCGCGCCCGGCACCTTGCGGACGATCAGCGCGAGGGTGAGCAGGGTGCCCAGGATGAACACGAGCACCGGCCAGCCGGTGAGGTGACCGTCACCGCCGAGCTGCAGCGGGACGGTGGTGTGGGCGGCGTCCGGGATGCGGGAGACGAAGCCCGAGTCGACGAGGCCGATCAGCATGATGAAGAGGCCGATGCCGATCGCGATGCCCTTGCGCAGGCCGACCGGCACGGCGTTCATCACGCGCTCACGCAGACCGGTCGCGACGAGCAGCATCACGACGATGCCGGCGAGGACGACCATGCCCATGGCGTCCGGCCAGGACATCTTCGGCGCGAGCTGGAGCGCGACGACCGTGTTGACGCCGAGGCCGGCGGCGAGCGCGATCGGCACGTTGCCGATGACACCCATGAGCAGCGTCGAGAAGGCGGCCGTCAGGACGGTCGCGGTGACGAGCTGGCCGCCGTCGAGCTGGTGCCCGTACATGTCCTTGGCGCTGCCGAGGATGATCGGGTTCAGCACGATGATGTAGGCCATCGCGAAGAAGGTGGCGAAACCGCCGCGGACCTCGCGGGCGACGGTGGAGCCGCGCTCGGAGATCTTGAAGAAGCGGTCGAGGCCGGATGCGGGCTGCTGCGGAGCGGAAGGCTCCGGAGAAGTGGCCTTGGCGGTGGCCGTGGTGCTCATGGGTTGTCCTCGTATGGTCAATTTGGCGGTTCATACGAAGGGAACTCGCCAGAGGCAAACCGTTTCAGTATGAACAGATGAACGAGCGGGAGTCCATCTCCGCGCGTAGACCCTCGGCGGCGTCCCGAGTGCGGCCGTACTCCTTCGGCGGGAGCGTCCGGACGCCGTCGGCGGTGCGGCCCGGACGCCTCCGGCGGTGCCGACCGCACGAGGGGCCGGGAACCCGCCCGCCTAGACTGGGCCGCATGGCGAAGTGGACACCGAAGCACGAGGCACCCGAGCCCCTGGAGGGGCCCGTCGTCGCCACCATCACGGGCGGCACGATCCTCTGGTTCGTCCTGTTCCTCGTCCAGGTCCCCTTCTACGGATGGTTCGACGACCGGGACCTGACCTGGTGGGTGTGGACCTGCCTGGCCGGCGCCGGCCTGGGCCTCATCGGCATCTGGTACGTGCGCAAGCGCGACGCGGCGATCAAGCGGCACGAGGCGCGGCAGAAGGCGGAGCGCGAGAGGCAGCAGGAGACGCAGCGCCCCGCCGTGTAATAACGGGGGACCGTTTCCGTCCTACCCCGGTCTGATGTTCGGGCTTCTCGGCGGGTGAGCGGCCGATTCCCGCCGTAACGTCGAAAACATGACTCAGCGGGCGAAGATCGACCTTGAGGGAAGCGGGACCGGCGGAAGGGGGACCGCCGCGGCGGAGCCGGCCGTCGTGCACCGTCCGGCCGGCCTGACCTCCGCCGAGGTCGCCGAGCGCGTGGCGCGCGGCGAGGTCAACGACGTCCCCGTCCGCAGTTCCCGCTCCACCGCCGACATCGTCCGCGGCAACGTCTTCACCCGCTTCAACGCGATCATCGGCGTGCTCTGGGTGATCATGCTCTTCGTCGCGCCGATCCAGGACAGCCTCTTCGGCTTCGTGATCGTCGCCAACACCGGCATCGGCATCATCCAGGAACTCCGCGCCAAGAAGACCCTCGACAGCCTCGCCGTCATCGGCGAGGCCAGGCCCACCGTCCGGCGCGACGGCGTCTCCGCCGAGATCTCGACCTCCGAGATCGTCCTCGGCGACCTCATCGAGCTCGGCCCCGGCGACAAGGTCGTCGTCGACGGCGTCGTCGCCGAACACGACAACCTGGAGGTCGACGAGTCGCTGCTCACCGGCGAGGCCGACCCGGTCGTGAAGCGGCCCGGCGACCGGATGATGTCGGGCTCGTTCGTGGTCGCCGGCGGCGGCGCGTTCACCGCCACCAAGGTCGGGCGCGAGGCGTACGCGGCGCAGCTCGCCGAGGAGGCCTCCCGCTTCACGCTCGTCCACTCCGAACTGCGCAGCGGCATCTCCACGATCCTCAAGTACGTGACGTGGATGATGATCCCGACCGCCGTCGGGCTCGTGATCAGCCAGCTCGTCGCCAAGGACAACGACTTCAAGAACTCGGTCGCCCGCACCGTCGGCGGCATCGTCCCGATGATCCCCGAGGGCCTGGTCCTGCTCACCTCCGTCGCCTTCGCGATCGGCGTGATCCGGCTCGGCCGCAAGCAGTGCCTCGTGCAGGAGCTGCCCGCGATCGAGGGCCTCGCACGGGTCGACGTCGTCTGCCTCGACAAGACCGGCACGCTCACCGAGGGCGGCATGGACGTCACCGAGCTGCGCATGCTGAACGGCGCGGACCAGGAGTACGTACGGAAGGTCCTCGGCGCCCTGGGCGAGGCCGACCCGCGGCCGAACGCCTCCCTCCAGGCGATCATCGACGCCTACCCGGACGCTGAGGACTGGCGCTGCACGGAGGCCCTGCCCTTCTCCTCCGCCCGCAAGTACAGCGGCGCCGCCTTCAGCGAGGGCGACGGCGAGAACTCGACGTGGCTGCTCGGCGCGCCCGACGTGCTGCTCGCGCCCGGCGACCCCTCGCTCGCGGAGGTCGACCGGCTGAACGAGCAGGGCCTGCGGGTGCTGCTGCTCGCCCGCACCACCAGGGAGCTCGACTCCCCGGAGGTGGCGCAGGGTGCGACGGCCACGGCGCTCGTGGTCCTGGAGCAGCGGCTGCGGCCCGACGCGGCCGACACGCTCGCGTACTTCGCCGACCAGAACGTCGCCGCGAAGGTCATCTCCGGCGACAACGCGGTCTCGGTCGGCGCGGTGGCCGGAAAGCTCGGGCTGCCGGGCGCCGAGCACACGGTCGACGCGCGGAAGCTGCCGGACGAGCGGGAGGAGATGGCGCGGGTCCTCGACGACAACGCGGTCTTCGGCCGGGTCACGCCGCAGCAGAAGCGGGAGATGGTCGCCGCGCTCCAGTCGCACGGGCACACCGTGGCCATGACGGGCGACGGCGTCAACGACGTCCTCGCGCTGAAGGACGCGGACATCGGCGTGTCCATGGGCTCGGGCTCGGAGGCGACGCGCGCCGTGGCCCAGATCGTCCTGCTGAACAAC
>NZ_JBHXFE010000043.1:6638-34960 GCF_042722475.1 Streptomyces sp. NPDC127092 | reverse complement strand
GAACAACTCCTTCGCGACGCTGCCGTCGGTGGTCGCCGAGGGCCGCCGCGTCATCGGCAACATCACCCGCGTCGCGACGCTCTTCCTGACGAAGACCGTCTACTCGGTGCTGCTGGCGATCCTGGTGGTCGTGAGCCAGGTGGAATACCCCTTCCTGCCGCGCCACCTCACCCTGCTGTCCACCCTCACCATCGGCGTCCCGGCCTTCTTCCTGGCCCTCGCGCCCAACAAGGAACGCGCGAAGCCGAACTTCGTGCGCCGCGTGATGCGGTACGCGATCCCCGCCGGCGTGATCGCGGCGGCGGCGACCTTCGCGACGTACCTCCTCGCCCGGGCCTACTACACGGGCCCCGACGCCCTGGACGCCGAGACCAGCGCGGCCACGCTCACCCTCTTCCTCGTCTCCATGTGGGTCCTGGCGATCATCGCCCGCCCGTACACCTGGTGGCGCGTCGCGCTGGTCGCGGCGATGGCCGGGGCCTTCCTCCTGGTGCTCGTCGTGCCGTGGCTCCAGGACTTCTTCGCACTGAAGCTGGTCGGGGTGACGATGCCGTGGACCGCGGTCGCGATCGCGGCGGCGGGTGCGGCGGTGCTCGAACTGGCGTGGCGGTGGGTGGGGCGGCGGTTCCCCGCGTGAGGCGTCCGGCGTAAGGGGCGGAGGGGGTCCGGCGCGGGAACGCGCAAGGAAAACCAAACCGGCGGTATGTAAATCGGCTGAATCGCTCGACGGGAGCACATCTGTTCGGCCAAGCTGTCTTTAACGCGCCTTCACACAGGCCGCGTTGAACAACAACAGCATCTGCACACACATACGTACGGGGGAAACATGGCAGGTATCGCCCAGCGCTGGTCCGCGCGCATAGCCGGCGCGGCGGCCGCAGCCGCACTGATCTTCGGCAGCACGACCGGGACCGCGTCCGCCGTGACCGGCCCCACCCCGACTCCGCCGTCGATCCAGGTCGACGAGACCGCGAACTACGCCGTGGTCGCGACCCCGCACCCGGACACCACGGGCTGCAACGGCTACAAGGTGACCGGTACGGGCACCGTCACCGGCATCCCGACCACGAACGGCACCTGGACGCAGGACGAGACGGCCTGCACCGCGACCATCCCCGGCAAGTGGGACATCAAGGGCACGGCGACCCTCGCCGAGCCCGACGGCGACAAGCTCGTCATCAGCTACGCCCTCACCGCGCCCCTGACCTCGGACACCACGGTCTACCCGTCCGGCACCTGGACGATCCTCTACGGCGTCGGCACGTACGAGGAGACCACCGGCGGCGGCACGATGAACGCCACGGTCAACCTGCTCGACCACGACCACGTGACCTGCAAGCTCCTCGGCTCCTTCCGCTACAAGTACCAGATCTGACCGAACATCACCCGCCCGGCGAGGCAGGCGCGCCACGCGCCGGCCTCGCCGGGCGCGCGTCCGAAACCGGTGGTCCGCCCCCGGAGGCGTCGGTACGGTCGTCGTGTGTGCCACTACGCCGTGACGTCGTACAAGCTGCACTACGCGTGCGTCTCGTGCCGCGTCAGCTTCAAGCGCCACCCCGACCCGCCGCGGGAACACCCGTGCCCGAACTGCGCCCGCCCCCTCGCGTGCGCCGGCCACGACTTCGCCCCGCCGCCACGCCGTGACGTGCGCGCCTGGTCCGTGGTGGCCGCCGTCCTCGCCGCAGGCCTGCGCTACGAAGGCCGCTCGTCCTGCGGCTGCACCAGGGAACCCCGCTACCGCCCCCGCACCCGCGCCGCCCTGCGCGCACGCCTGCTCGCCGCCGCGCGAACGGGCCGGCCGCCGGCGGAGACGCTCGCCCGCCGGGACCCGTGACACCCGTCGCCGAGGCACACGAAAACCATTGGCACGGCGGCCGGTTGCGTCGCTAGCGTGCTGTTCGAACCTGTCGTCCAGGCGAGGACCTGCCGTTGTACACCGTGTGAGACACCCCGAGAGCTGATCGGTCGCGCGTCGCGCAGCTGCGCCGCGCTGCTTTTTGCTGCGGATTTCTCACACTGAAACCGGTGTACTCCTGTGCTCACCCACTGGGTCGTCATGCCCACCCGCCTGCCGCTCGTCCTCCGTCGCTGCCACACGTGCGCGTCCGAACGCTTCCGGGCGAACGGCAAGTTCCGCGTCAACGCCAACCACAAGCGCCTCGATGCCTGGCTCCTCGTGCTCTGCACCGGCTGCGGGGAGACGGCGAAGCTGACGCTCTTCGAGCGGACGAACGTGCGCTCCGTACGCCCCGGTCTCCTGGACCGGCTCCACGCCAACGACCTCGGCCTGGCGGCCGAGCTGCTGCAGGACCCGGCCGTGCAGCGCCGCAACCGCATCGCCCTCGACTGGGGCGGCGCCTGGCGCCTCGACACCGGCGGATCCGACCACCTGGACCGTGAGGTGATCGACGTCTCGGTCCGCTTCGCGGCCCGGATCCCGGTCCGGCCGGTACGGCTGATCGCCGACGGCTGCGGACTGTCCCGGGCCGAGACCGAGCGACTGGTCGAGGAGGGGAAGCTCGTCTCTGCGATCCGCCTGAACGGCAGGACCACCGGCGACTTCACCTTCACGCTCAAACGCTGAGCCCCCCGGCCCGGGGGCCGGTCGACCCCGGCCCGAGGTGCGCGGCGGCGACACCCGCGTGGGTCTCGCCGCCGCGTACCGGGCCCGACGTTCAGTCGAACCAGCGGTCGCGGGCCAGTTCCGTCGTGCGGGACGGGTCCTCCAGGAGGGCCGCCACCTCGAAGCGGCGGGGCCACTGGCCCGCGGCCCAGGCCAGGCCCGCGGCGACGCCCTCCAGGGTGGCGGCGTGAACCACGCCGTCCGCCGTGCGGCGCCAGTCGAGTTCGACGCCCGCGGCCCGCAGCTCCTCGTGCTCGACGTACGTGGCCGGGGCCGCCGGGCCGAGCAGCGCGTGCACCGACGGCGGCACCTCGTGCTCCTCGCCCACCGTCGTGACCTCGGCCTCCACCGCCTCGCTCAGGCGGCGGACCTGGAACAGCTCGGCGAGGTCGGCCGCCCGGGACGGGGCGACCGGGAGGAGCGGCAGTCCGGCCGCCAGCGGCAGGAGGTCCGGCGCGTCCGCCACCAGGGCCTCGGCCGCGTCGACCACCACCAGCGCGCCGTCCACGACCGCCCGCAGCTCGTCGGGCAGGGTGACCTGCTCCGGGTCCAGGTCGGCCAGCGCCGTGTACAGGGCGTGCAGCTGGGCGCCGGACACCTCGCGGGACGGGTCGGCGAGCCGCCCCAGGAGCTCCGCGGCACCGCCCGGCTCGTCCAGGAGGGCCGGGACGGACGTGCGGACGCCCAGGGCCCGCAGGACCTGCTCGTCCTCGAAGCCCGTCGCGTCGGCGGAGTCGTACAGGCCGATGAGGAGCGGGTCCGTGCCGGCGGCCCGCAGGCCCGCCGGGCGGCGGCCGTCGAGCACCGGGTGGTCGCGCAGCCACCAGGCGGTGTACGAGCGGACGGTCTCCGTCGTGCCGTCGGGCAGCAGCACCCGCACGGGCTGCGTCAGCGCGTCCCGCAGCGGCGGCTTCGCCAGCAGCGCCAGCGCCCGCGGCCAGGCGTCGTCGTCGACCAGGTCCAGATCCCGTACGGCCACGATCTCGGTCGCCACCGGCGGCACCGGGGTCTCCGGAAGCCGGTCCAGGACGTCCTCGCACCACACGTCGACGGCGTCGAGCAGTCCCGCGTCGTCCGGCTCCGCGAAATCGCCCTCGCGCGGCTCCAGCTCGTCCGGGTCGAGGACCAGATCGGTGGCCCGCACCAGCTGGAAGTCCGCGAGCACACCGCACGCCGCGAGCGGCTGCTCGCCCCACCGCGCGGCCAGCTCCGCGTCCACGAACGGGAGTTCGCCCTCGCGCATCACGGACGCGAACGCCGAGCCCGGCAGCACGAGTTCGCCCGCCGGCGCGAGCTCCCCGTCCTCGTCGGGCAGCGCGAGCGCGCCCAGCCACGGCTCGTCGCCGGGCGCCAGGTCGGCGTCCCGTACGAGGGCGAGGACGGTCTCGGCGAGCTCGTCCGCGTCCAGGGTGTCGGCGTCCTCGTCCCAGATCTCGCCCGCGTCGAGCGAGGCGGCGACCGCCGCCCGCACCTGCGGCGTGGTGAGCACCGCCCGCGGTGTCGCCGGTACGGCGCCGAGCTTCTCCAGGATCGGGTGGGCGGCGTCCGGGTGGGCGACCTTCAGGCCGAGCCGGGCCAGGTCGACGGGCGTGTGGTCCTGCGGCAGCAGGACCTGGCGCGGGCCGATGGTGGTGCGGACGCGGGCGGCGGGCGGGGCCGCGGCCTCGTCCTCCTCGGCGCCCTCCGCGAGCGCGTCCGCCTCGGCACCGTCCGCAAGGGCGTCCGCCCCGACGGCCCGGGCGCCCGTCTCCGGGCCCATCAGCGGCACCGGCAGGCCCGACAGCCGGTCGGGGTCGACACCCGCGAGCGAGTCGTAGAGCCGCCACCACCACTCCGGGCCGCGGTCCACGCCCGCCAGCCGGTCGACCGCTTCCGTCAGCGGCAGCCGGCCCACGCCGAGCGTCCGCAGCTCCGTACGGCGTTCCAGGCCGGCCGGCAGCAGCGTCGGGAACACCTCGGCGAGCACCGCGACGGTCTCCGCGCCCGCGCCTTCGACGACCTCCGCCTCGATCGGCCGCAGCGCCGGCAGGTCCTCGGACGCGGCGGCCGGCGCCAGGAACGCCACCCGCGGCAGCCGCTCGAGGACGGCGGCGCGCAGCGCGCCGTCCAGGGCGCCCTTGCCGAGCGGGCCGGGCACGAGGTCGAGGGTGCCGGTGGTCACCGGCCGCCACTCGGCGAGCAGCTCGGCGTACGCGTCGCCCGCCCGCTCCACCAGGAAGTCGGTGAGCGGCCCGGGCGCCGGGTGGCGGCGCGCGGTGTCCAGCGGGAAGGAGGCGATGAGCAGGGCGGGGATGCCGAGCGGCTCGTCGGTGGGGGTCGGGGCGTGGACGACGGGCGCGGTGGCCGGGAACCGCGGCGCGCCGTCCGCGTCCACGGGTACGGCCCAGGTGACCGACCAGTGCGGCCGCAGCCGTTCCTCGACGGGACGGTCCTTGAGCAGGGCCGGGTCGAGCGGTCCGCCGTGGCTGACGGTGCGCCAGCGGCGCGGACCGGTCGCGGAGTCGCCGATGTGGACGTAGCCGCCCTCGGCGGTGCGGGTGAGGGTGCGGACGGCGCCGTCCGCCGTCTCGACGACGACCTCGCTCAGACCGGGCAGGGTGAGCAGCAGGGCGTCGTCGACGGCCGCGAGCAGCCGCTCGGCGAGGTCGACGGCGGCGGCGTCGCGCAGCGGCAGGACGACGACGGTGTCGTAGCCCTCGGGCGCGGTGCCCTCGGCGGGCAGCGGGAGCCGGAGCAGCGGTACGTGACCCTCGCGGCGGCGCAGTTCGTCGCCGAGTCCCGGGCTGTGCCGAGCGGTCTCCGCGGCGAGCGCGCGGGCCTCCGCGAGGGACCAGCGGACGCCGCCGTGACGGCCGAGGACGGCGGGCTCGTCGGTGACGGCGAGCACGGCGGCGAAGCCGACGCCGAAACGGCCGACGGCGCCGGTGTCGCGGTCGGTGCGCTTGGCGGAGGCGCGGAGGGTGGACAGCGACTCGACGCCGGTCGCGTCGAGCGGGGCGCCGGTGTTGGCGGCGGCGAGGACCGCCGGGCCGTCGGCGTCGGCCGGGTGGAGGGTGAGGCGGAGCCGGCCGGTGACGCCGGCGCGGCGGGCGGCGTCGGAGGCGTTCTGGGCGAGCTCGATCACGAGCCGGTCGCGGTAGCCGCCGAGGACGAGGTCCTCCTCGGCGTTGGCGTCCTCCCGGAAACGGGCCGGGCCCGCTCCCCACGCGTCGAGCACGCCTCTGCGGAGCCGTGCGGTACCGAAGGGGTCGGTTCCGTCGGTCGACGTCCTGACGCTGACGCTCACGTCTGACTCCACTCTGCGGGACGGGGAAGTGGCCGGTGCCCGAAGGTACCGTGCCCCGTCGCACCCCGACGCCCGGGGCACGTCCGCCCCCGGGGGGCGCGCGGAGGCACCCCCGCGCCGGGGGCGCACCCGGGGCCCCACGGGCCCCGCAAGGCCCCTGCCAGGCGCTACGGGTGGCCCAGGGACCGCCGAGTGGCCCGAGGTCCTACGAGCGGCCTGGGGTCCTACGGGTGGCCTGGGGTCCTACGTGTGGCCCGAGGGCCTACGAGTGGCCCAGGGACCACCGAGCGGCCCGAAGGCCTACAAGTAGCCCGGGGTCCTACGAGCGGCCCGAGGTCCTAGGTGTGGCCTGGGGTCCTACGTGTGGCCCGAGGACCACCGAGCGGCCCGGGGTCCTACGAGCGGCCCAAAGGCCCACAAGTGGCCCGAAGACCACCGAGCGGCCCAAGGGCCCACAAGTGGCCCGAAGACCACCGAGCGGCCCGAGGACCTACGAGCGGCCTGGGGTCCTAGGTGCGGCCCGAGGACCAACGACCGGCCCGAGGGCCACCGAATGCCCCAGGGACCTACGAGTGCCCCAAGTCCTCCGACGCGTCCGGTTCCGTCGTCGAGCCCGAGTCCTTCGCCGGGCGGAGGGGGAACTCGTCGGCCGCCATCGAGTCGAGGACCGGCGGCGCCGGGCGCGGGGGCTTCGGCATGACCGCGGCCTCCGAGTGGCCGCCGCAGCCGTACGCGAGGGAGACCACGCGGCCGTCGGCCGGGGAGAACTCGTTCGCGCACACGCCGAAGGCCTGCTTCAGGGAGCCGGCGATCGGCACCAGGAAGGCACAGGACTGGCAGCTCGCGGGCGCCGCCTGGGCCATCGGGGTCTTCGCGCCGAAGGCCTCGTCCCAGCGGTCCGCGGCGATGTGCAGCCCGTAGCGGGACAGCACCCGCGCGCGGCGCATGCCGAGCTCCTCGGCGACCGCCGTGATGGCGCCGCGGGACGGCGTGCGCGAGGTGAGCTCGGCGTCCTCCTCGTCGAGGTGGTCCACCATCTCCTCGGAGACGGCCGAGTTCGGCGGCGGCGCGTCCTCGCCCGACCAGCCGGGCTCCAGGCGCAGGTCGTCCTGCTCGGTGGGCAGCAGGTCGCCGGGGCCCATGTCGCCGGGCCGCAGCCGCTCGCTCCACGGCACCCACTCGGGCGCGAGGAGCGCCTCGGAACCGGGCAGCAGGACGGTTTCGTCGAGCGTGACGTTCTTGGCGCGGGAGGCCCGGGTCACGGTGACCGCCCAGCGCCAGCCCCGGTAGCCGGGCTCCTTGCACTCGAAGAAGTGCGTGACGACCCGGTCACCCTCGGCGACGACCTCCACGTGCTCCCCGACGACGCCGGGCGCGGCGGCCTCCTCGGCCGCCTCCCTCGCGAGGTCTACCGCCTCGGCGCACAGACGGTCGGGGGTACGCGTGGCTCGCGGGGTACGCGGGGTACGGCTTCGCGTCGTCGCAGCACTCACAGGTCTCGCTTCTCTCCTACGCCGTCTCACGGGTGCGCCGGCCGAGGAGCGGGAGCGAGCGGGAGCGAAGTCCCGGGCGGTGGTACGGAGCGGACCAGAGGGCCGCATCGACGTCCACGCCCGACAAGTCTCGCGTGCTTCTCGCGCGTCTCGGGCACACCTATCGTCATCCATTCTGCGGGATGCCGAAGAGGCGCGCGGCCGAGAACATCCGCCGGTGGCGCGCTACGCACGCTACCCCGTTCGCAGCGCTCAGCCCACCTGCGCGCCCCAAGTGGCCCGCATCGCGGACCGCGGCGGCCCCCCGCCGACGGCTCGCGGGCCGCGCCAACGGTTCGCGGGACCGGCGCGTGGGGCACTATGACGGAGTGGCAGCCGCACGGTCTTCCGCACGATCCCACGATCATGCCGGGCCGCTCAGCCGAGCGGGCCGGAAGCTCGGCCGCGCCCTGCACCTGCCCTTCACCGGCACCGCGAAGGGCATCAGGAAGGCCACCCACGCGCACGGCGCGGGCGAGTCGGGGCTCGGCAAACTGATCGAGCTGCACGCCGTCAACGGCGCCGGCGACGTCATGATCACCGTCGCCCTCGCCTCCACCGTCTTCTTCTCCGTGCCCACCGACGAGGCGCGCGGCCGGGTCGCGCTCTACCTCGCGATCACGATGCTCCCCTTCACCCTGCTCGCGCCCGTCGTCGGCCCGCTCCTGGACCGCGTCCCGCACGGCCGCCGCGCGGCCATGGCGGCCGCGATGCTGACGCGGGCCGCCCTCGCCCTCCTCATGTCCGGCGCGGTCGCCACCGGCGGGCTCCAGCTGTACCCGGCGGCGCTCGGCGTCCTCGTCGCCTCCAAGGCGTACGGAGTGGTGCGCAGCGCCGTCGTGCCGCGGCTGCTGCCGCCGAACTTCTCCCTCGTGAAGGCGAACTCGCGGGTGACGCTCGCCGGCCTCCTCGCCACCGGGATCGCCGCGCCGATCGGGGCGGGACTCCAGCAGATCGGCCCGGGCTGGCCGCTGTACGGGGCGTCCGCGCTGTTCCTGCTCGGCACCTACTGGGCGCTGCGGATGCCGCACAAGGTGGACTCGGCGAAGGGCGAGCGGCGGGCCCACCTGCTGACCCACGGCGAGAAGAAGCCGAGCCTGCGGACGGTCGGCCCGGCCGTCCTGCACGGACTCCAGGCGAACGCCTCGCAGCGCATGCTGTCCGGTTTCCTGATCTTCTTCCTGGCGTTCCTGCTGCGGGTGCACCCGCTGCCGGGGCAGAGCGCGGCGGTGTCGCTCGGCATGGTGGCCGTGGCGGCGGGCGTCGGCAACGCGTGCGGCACGGCCGTCGGCTCGCTCCTGAAGGAACGGGGCCACGGGCCCGAGGTGATCATCGCCACGATGGTGACGACCGTCCTCGCGACGGCGATCTGCGCGGCGGTCTTCTTCGGCGGCCTGATGGTGGCCGTGCTCGGCGCGGTGGCCGGCCTGACCCAGGCGCTGTCGAAGCTCTCGCTCGACGCGCTGATCCAGCGCGACGTGCCGGAGTCCGTCCGGACCTCGGCCTTCGCCCGCTCCGAGACGGCACTCCAGATGGCCTGGGTGGTGGGCGGCGCCATCGGCATCTCCCTGCCGCTGAACGGAACCGTCGGCATGTCGGTGGCCGCGGGCATCCTGGCCCTGGGCGCGTCCCTGTCCGTACGGGGCCTGCTGACGGCGGCCCGCCGCCAGTCCCGCAGGGGGCGGGGCGACCCGCAGAAGGCGAAGGTGGCGTAGCGCGACGGCCGGGGGCCCGGGCGGCGTAGGGGGTGTCTCGTCGATCAGGCCGGATCAGGGAGCGGCGTCTGGTGCCGTGCGTCGCAAGGCGCCGGAGTGGCCCGATAGCGGAGCTATCGGGGCGCTTCGGCAACGCGGCGAGGCGCGGTGCCAGGCGTCGCGAGCCCGGCATGATCGGCGAGACACCCCCTAGCCCGGACGCGGCACGCCGTACCCCCGCGTGGCGCGGGCGCGGCGGCCCGATAGCCTTCGGCCCATGACCGTTGCGTTCCTGACCCGTAAGCGCCGCCGGGCCGCCGTGGCCCTCGGGGCCGTCTCCGCCGGGCTCCTCGTTCTCTCCGCCTGCGACAAGCCGTCCCCGGTCGCCACCGTGACGGTCGGCTCCTCGTCCGTGAACTCCGAGGCCGCCTGCTACGACAAGGACGGCCTCCCCGACAAGGAGATCACCGCCTGCCTCAACAAGAAGGCCGGCAAGTCGATCTCCGCCGACCCGTCCGACAAGATCCGCTTCGGCGTCGACCCGGAGGTCGCCGAGAAGGGCTGGACGATCTTCCTCAACGGCACGAACGCCGAGCCGGAGCCGTTCAAGAAGACCTACCGGTCCATCCCGGCCAGCGCGTTCTTCGCCAGCCAGACGGGCGAGTCCACGGACAAGACCCAGGTCGCCATCGTGGAGACCAACGCCGACAACAAGAAGGTCGTCGGCATCTGGTCCTTCGAGCTGAAGAAGCAGGACTGAATCCGGCCTTGACCCGCCGGATCCTCGTCGTGACGGCCGTGGCGGCGGAGGCGGACTCCGTCGCCGGCGGCCTCATGACTCCTGAGCCGGGCGCGGACACGATCCCGCTGCCCGGCGGTTTCGCGCTGCGCCGCCACAGCGGTACGAGCCTGGTGGACGTCCTCGTCGCGGGCGTCGGCCCCGCCGCGGCCGCCGTCGCGACCTCGACGGCACTCGCGCACGCCCACGCGCACGCGGCGCCCCTCGAGCGCCCGTACGACCTCGTCGTCTCCGCCGGGATCGCCGGCGGCTTCCTCCCGCACGCCCCCGTCGGGACCGTCGTCGTGTCCGACGCCGTCGTCGCGGCCGATCTCGGCGCGCAGACGCCCGACGGCTACCTGGCCGTCGAGGAGCTCGGCTTCGGGCGGTCGGCGCACCCGGTGGCCCCCGAGCTGACCGGGGCCGTCGCCAAGGCGCTCGCGGACGGCGGGCTGCCCCACGCCGTCGGGACGGTGCTCACCGTGTCGACGGTCACCGGCACCGCCGAGCGGGCGGCCGAGCTGGCGGGACGTCACCCGCGGGCCGTCGCCGAGGCGATGGAGGGCTTCGGCGTGGCGGAGGCCGCCGCCGCGTACGGCCTTCCCGTCGTCGAGGTCCGGGCCGTGTCGAACGCCGTCGGCCCGCGCGACCGTGCCGCCTGGCGGATCGGCCACGCCCTGGACGCGCTGCGGCACGCCTTCCAGCTGATCGGTCGGACCGTTTTCGTGGAGCCCGAGGAGTCCTCGTCGTGCCCAAGCTGAAGATCGCCTACTCGCCCTGCCCGAACGACACCTTCGTCTTCGACGCCTGGGCCCACGGCCGGGTCGCCGGCGCCCCGCGGCTCGACGTGACCTTCGCCGACATCGACCTGACCAACGGGTGGGCGGAGCGCGGTGACGCCCCGTACGACGTCCTGAAGGTCTCGTACGCGGTGCTGCCGTGGATCCTCGACGAGTACGCGCTGCTGCCCTGCGGCGGCGCCCTGGGCCGCGGCTGCGGCCCGCTCGTGCTGACCAGGGAGGCGGGCGACCCGGCGGACCTCGCCGGGAGGACGGTCGCGGTGCCGAGCGAGCGTTCGACGGCCTACCTGCTGTTCCGGCTGTGGGCCGCGGACATGGTCCCGGGCGGCGTCGGCGAGGTCGTCGTCCTGCCGTTCCACGAGATCATGCCGGCCGTGCGCGACGGCAAGGTGGACGCCGGGCTCGTCATCCACGAGGCCCGCTTCACGTACCGGAACTACGGCCTGCACGCGCTCGCCGACATGGGCGAGCACTGGGAGCACACCACCGGCCTGCCGATCCCGCTCGGCGCGATCGTCGCACGCCGCTCGCTCGGCGAGGACACGCTGCGGCTGCTCGCCGAGTCGGCGCGCGCATCGGTCCGGATGGCCTGGGACGACCCGTCCGTCTCCCGCCCGTACGTACTCGAGCACGCGCAGGAGATGGACCCGAAGGTGGCCGACCAGCACATCGGTCTCTACGTCAACGAGTTCACCGCCGACCTCGGCGAGACCGGCTACGCGGCGGTGCGCGGGCTGCTCACGCGCGCCGCGGCCGAGGGACTCGTACCGCCCCTCGGCCCGGACGCGCTGAAGTTCCCGTAGACCCGGCGGGTCACACGTCGAGCTGGTCCGCCACCGCCCGCAGCAGGCCCGCGATCTTCTTGCCGTGGACCTTGTCGGGGTAGCGGCCGCGCTCCAGCATCGGCGTGATGTTCTCCAGGAGCGTGGTGAGGTCCTGCACGATGGACGCCAGTTCGTCGGGCTTACGGCGCTGCGCCGCGGCGACGGACGGGGTCGGGTCGAGGACCGTGACGGAGAGCGCCTGGTCGCCGCGCTGGCCGGCGACCACGCCGAACTCCACGCGCTGCCCCGGCTTCAGGGCGTCGACTCCGGCGGGGAGCACCGACGAGTGCACGAAGACGTCACCGCCGTCGTCGCGGGAGAGAAAGCCGAAGCCCTTCTCGCTGTTGAACCATTTGACCTTGCCGGTAGGCACGTCCGTTCCTCGTCCTCGTACTCGATGGGTGCGCCGGGATCCCGGCTCTGTGGCAAACGCTCTTCGCTCTATCTCAGGAAAGAGATACAGCGGGTCACCGATGCTCACCGAGACCCGCCGGCACCAAGGCTAATGGGCTGAGGCCCGGTGACAAGACGTCCCCGGTCCGTTCCCTCCGGCCTGGGAACTACCCTGGCCGAATGCGTAGTGAAACCCCTTCGGCCCCGACTTCGGCCGCGACGGACGACCGTGCTCCCGGTGACGGCCTCGTCCGCGCCGGTGCCGTCGTCTTCATCGTCGGCGCGGTCGCGACCCTGGTCACGGTGGCTCCGCTCTTCCTCGGATCCGATCCGTTCCCGACGGTCGCCTACCTGGTGTCGATGCTCATGGGCGTCGGATTCCTGATCGCCGGTGCGGGCGTGCTCCGCTCGATCGCCGCCGGGCGCCGCCGGGCGCGCGCCGTGCAGGCGGCGACGGCTCAGCCCAGGTAGCCCTCCCACCAGGGCCGGAAGTCCGTCAGGTCGGCGAGGACGACGTCCGCGCCGGCCGCCCGCAGCTCCTCCGGGGCGCACGGCCCGGTGGCCACGGCCACCGACAGGGCGCCCGCGGTACGGGCGCCGCGCACGTCACCCGTGTGGTCGCCGACGTACACCGTGGCGCCGTGCGCGCGCAGGGCCTCCGCCTTGCCCTCCGCCCACAGGTCGCCGACGACGGCGTCCGGCTCGATGCCGAGGTGGGCCAGGTGCAGCTTGGCGTGCGGCTCGTTCTTCGCGGTGACGACGATCGTCCGGCCGCCCGCCTCGCGAACGGCTTGAATGGCATCCCGCGCGCCGGGCATGGGGACGGTCGGCTCGATGGCGTGCACGCCGTAGAACTCGCGGTAGCGCGTCACCATGGCCGGCACCTGCTCCTGTGGGAACCAGTGGGCGAGCTCGTGGGCCAGCGGCGGGCCGAGACGGGAGACGACCAGGTCGGCGTCGATCGGCACGCCGACGGCGGCGGAGAAGGCCTCGAAGGCGGCCTTGATGCCGGGGCGGGTGTCGAGGAGGGTCAGGTCCAGGTCGAAGCCGACGGTGGGCACGCTCTCGGTCACGGTCATGGAGGCCATTGTGCCCGTGTGTTCGAAAACGGCCCCTGTCTAGACTGAGCCGGGCCTTCCGCTTAGCGAAGCCTTACCGAACCACCGACCGACCCGCCGACCGAACCGCCGCCCGAACCGGCGACCGACCCGCCGTCCGAACCGACGACCGACCCGCCGACCGAATCAGCGACCCGCCGACCGAATCAGCGACCCGCCGAACCGCCGGCGGAACCAGCGACCCGCCGACCGAACCGGCGAACCGCCGAGCCGTCTCCCCTCCCCGTACCTCCGATGGGTGTCCATGTCCGCCACACGCTCCCGACGCGCCGGCCGGCGCGTCGTCGCGACCACGGCGGCCGGCGTCGCCCTGCTCCTCGCGATCCTGCTCAGTCTCGCGGTCGGCGCCCGGGCCGTGCCGCCCGCCACCGTCCTCGACGCGCTGCTGCACGGCGCCACCGGCGACGACGCGGAGGTCGTCCGGCAGCTCCGCGTGCCGCGCACGCTGATCGGCCTCATGGTCGGCGCGGCGCTCGCGCTCGCCGGGACCGCGCTGCAGGGCATCACCCGCAACCCGATCGCCGACCCCGGCATCCTCGGCATCAGCCAGGGCGCCTCGGTCGGCGTCGTCCTCGCCATCGCCTTCGCCGGGGTGCACACGCTCACCGGCTACGTGTGGTTCGCCTTCGCGGGCGCCGCGCTGGCCTCCGTCGCCGTCTACGCCATCGCGTCGAGCGGCCGGGGCGGGGCGACCCCGGTGAAGCTGGCGCTCGGCGGGGCCGCGATCAACGCGCTGCTGCTGTCAGTGACGACCGGCGTGCTGACGACAAAGGCCTCGGCGCTCGACGAGTTCCGGTTCTGGCAGATCGGCTCGCTCGACGGCCGGGACGCCCACATCGTGGGCCAGATCTGGCCCTTCCTGCTGGTCGGCGCGGTCCTGGTGCTCGCCGTCGCGCGCGGGCTCGACGCGCTCGCGCTCGGCGAGGACGTCGCCAAGGGCCTCGGCCAGCGCGTCGCGACCGTACGGATCGTCGGCGGCGTCGGCGCGACCGTGCTGACCGGCGCGGGGGTCGCCGCCGCCGGGCCCATCGCGTTCGTCGGCCTCGCCGTACCGCACATCGCCCGCGCGGTCGTCGGCTCGGACCACCGCTGGGTGCTGCCGATGGCGGCGCTCATCGGGCCGGTGATGCTGCTGGTGTCGGACGTGCTCGGCCGCATCCTGTTCCCGCCGGGCGAGGTCCCGGCGGGCGTGATGACGGCGCTGATCGGCGTGCCGTTCCTGGTGACGCTGGTACGACGGAAGGCGGTGCCGGCATGACGCGACCCACTCCCCGGCCCGGCACCCCGTCCGGCCCGCACGCCGACACCCAGCCCGGCACCCCGTCCGGCCCGCAGGCCCACACCCAGCCCAGCGCCCAAACCGACACCCAGCCCAGCGCCCGGTCCGGCGCCCCGTCCGTCCCCCGGCTCCGCCCCCACGGATACGCGCTCGTCCGCGCCGGACGTGCCTCCTTCCTGGTGCACCGGCGCTCGGCCCTGGCCGTCGCGGTCCTCGTGGTGCTCCTGGCCGCCGTGTCGGTCGCGTCCCTGTCCGTCGGCGAGCGTTTCGTCGCGCCGGGCGAAGTCCTCGACGTCCTCGTCGGCGACGGCACGTCCTTCGTGGTCGAGGAGCTGCGGCTGCCGCGGCTCGTGACCGGTCTGATGGTGGGAGCCGCGTTCGGGATCGCCGGCGCGCTCATCCAGACCGTCGCCCGCAACCCGCTCGCCAGCCCCGACGTCATCGGCATCAGCCAGGGCGCGGGCACGGTGACGGTCGCCGCGATGACCTTCGGCCTCGCCTCGTACGGCGTCATCCCGTACGTGTCGATCGCCGGCGGTCTCCTCGCCGCCGCGCTCGTGTACGTCTTCGCGTGGCGGGGCGGGCTGCACGCGACCCGCTTCGTCCTGATCGGCATCGGCTTCGCGATCGCCCTGCGCTCGCTGACCCACCTGTTCATGACGAAGGGCGACTACCTGGTCGCCCAGCAGGCCCAGATCTGGATGACCGGCTCCCTCAACGGGCGCGGCTGGGACGAGTCGGCGCCGCTGCGCTGGACGCTCCTCGTGATGCTGCCCGCGGTGCTGTGGGCGGCGCGGGCGCAGCGGACGGTGTCGCTCGACGACGACACGGCGACGGCGCTCGGCGTACGGCTCGGGCGGGTGCGGCTCGGCCTGGTGACCGTGGGCGTGGTCCTGGCGTCGGTCGCGACGGGCGTGGCCGGTCCGGTCGACTTCGTCGCCCTCCTGGCTCCGCAGATCGCCCGCCGGGTCACCCGCACGGCGCAGATCCCGCTGCTGTGCTCGGCGCTCCTCGGCGCGCTGGTCGTGGTCGCCGCCGACGTGCTCGGCAGGCGGCTCTTCGCGCCCACCGAACTGCCGGTGGGCGTCCTGACGGCGGCGGTCGGCGCCCCGTACCTGATCTGGCTGATCGTACGCAGCCGTGGAGTGGGAGGCAGTCGTTGAGCAGGCTGAGCACACGGGAGCTGACGCTCGCGTACGAGGAGCGGACCGTCGTCCACGAGCTCGACCTGGCGATCCCCGACGGCAAGGTGACCGTCATCGTCGGCCCGAACGCGTGCGGCAAGTCGACCACCCTGCGGGCCCTCGGCCGGCTCCTGAGGCCCAAGGGCGGCGCGGTCCTGCTGGACGGCGAGGAGCTGGCGAAGGTCCCGACGAAGCGGATCGCCCAGAAGATCGGCCTGCTGCCGCAGACGCCCGTCGCGCCGGAGGCCATCACGGTCGCCGACCTGGTGGCCCGCGGCCGGCAGCCGCACCAGGCGTGGTGGAAGCAGTGGTCGGAGGAGGACGAGCGGGCCGTGGTCGACGCCATGGCGCGTACGGACGTGAGCGCGCTGTCCCACCGCTCGGTGGACGAACTGTCCGGCGGCCAGCGCCAGCGGGTGTGGATCGCGATGGCCCTGGCGCAGGAGACCGACCTGCTCCTGCTCGACGAGCCGACCACCTACCTGGACATCGCCCACCAGGTGGAGGTCCTCGACCTGGTCCGCCGCCTCAACCGCGCCCGCGGCCGCACGGTCGTCGTCGTCCTCCACGACCTGAACCAGGCGGCCCGCTACGCCGACCACCTGGTGGCCATGAAGTCCGGCCGCGTGGTCGCCGAGGGCCCACCGTCCGAGGTGGTGACGGCGGACCTCGTGCGCGAGGTCTTCGGCCTGGACTCGGTGGTGGTCCCGGACCCGGTGACGGGGTCACCGCTGGTGGTACCGGGGGCGCCGTGGTCGGCGGACGAGACCGAAGAAGAGGGGGCTGAGGGGGTCGAGGGCGCCGAGGAGTCCGGGGTCGCCGGCGTCGTGAACCCGCGCCCCTGACCCCTCACCGCCTCCGCGACCGCCACAGCAGGAACAGCGCCGACGCGATCGCCGCCGTGCGGAGGGCCCAGGGCCAGGTGGCGGAGACGGCGGCGCCCATGGCCTCGCCGCCCGGGGCGACCGGGTCGCCCCAGCGGCCCTCGACGCGGCCCCAGAGCCAGACCATGGCCCCGGCGGCGACCGCGCCGGGCAGGACGAGGACGGCGGTGCGGCGCTCGCGGGAGGCGTAGGCGAGGAGCCAGCCGGCGGCGAGCGGAACGAGGGAGCCGACGGCCGCGCCGACGAGGAGCAGCACGGCGGCGGCCAGCAGGAGCGGGCTGCCCAGGCGCAGGCCGCGGAGGCGGGCGGCGCGGCCGGGCGCCGCCGGCGCCTCGTCGGTCGCGTCCTCCGGCTCTTCGTCCGCCTCCTCGTCCTCCGCGGGCGGGGGCTTCAGGAGCTCCGGGATCTCCACGCCCCCGATGAAGCCGGCGACCGCACCGGTGTCCGTGGCGCCGTCCTGCCACCAGTCCGCCGTACGCGGCTCGGGGAGGGCGGCCGAGGGGCGGTCGGGGCCGACGGGGCTGTCGGGGCGGTCGGGGCCGGTCTGGCGCGGGACCGGCGTGGGCGCCGAGGGTGCCGAGGACACCGCAGGGGCTGCCGGTCTCGGCGGAGGGGGCGGGGACGCGCGGGCCACGACCTCGTCCGGCGTACCGAGGGCGTCGAGGATGCCTCGTACCGCCTCGCCCCTCACCTCGCGGCGGCGTTCGATCTCGTCGCGCAGGCCCGACACCAGCTCGCGGCGCTCCGCCGCCGGCACCTGACGCTGCTGCGCCAGATCGCCCACCCGGCTCAGATAGTCGAAGACCAAGCGGTCGTTCTCGTTCCCCACGGCACGACGGTAGCGCCTGCGCAGGGGCTAACGTGGTCCGGATGGGGATCGGTGAGCTCGACCGGGAGGCGCACGTGCCCGAAGGAACTGCCGTCGACGGCGCGGCGGCCGGCACCGGCGCCGCGCCGCGCACGCTCGCGGAGGCGCTGCGCGCCGGTGGCGACGAGGCGCTGGCCGCGCTGCTGCGTGCCCGCCCGGACCTGCTGTCGCCCGTCCCGAACGACCTGACGCAGCTCGCCACCCGCGCCGGCACGCGCGGTTCGGTCGTCCGGGCCCTGGAGCGGCTCGACCGCTTCGCCCTCCAGACGGCCGAAGCGCTCGCCGTGGCCCCCGACCCCGCCCCGTACCCCGTGCTCCTCGCCCTGCTCACCGGCGACGACGGCCACGACGACGCCCCCGGGATCGAGGCGGCGCTGCCGCGCGCGGTCGCCCTGCTGCGCGAGCAGGCGCTGGTGTGGGGCGACGACGAGCGGCTGCGGCTGGTGCGCACCGCCCGCGAGCTGCTCGCGCCCTCGCCGCAGCACCCCTCGCCCACCGGGCTCGGCCCGTCGGTCGCGGAGGCGACGGCGGGCATGTCGCCGGGCCGCCTCCAGGAGATCATCGCCGCGGCCGGGCTGCCCCCGACGCACGACCCGGTGTCGGCGGTCGCGGCGCTGACGGAGCTGTTCGCGGACCGTACGAGGATGGCGGCGCTGCTCGACACCGCGCCGCCCGACGCGCTCGCCGTCCTCGACCGGCTGGTGTGGGGCCCGCCGTACGGGGAGGTCACGGCCGATCCCGCGCCGCCGGTGCGCTGGCTGCGCGACCGGGGCCTGCTGCTGCCGGTCTCCACCCGGACGGTGGTGCTGCCGCGCGAGGCGGCGCTGCACCTGCGCGGCGGGCGGGCGCACCGGGCGCCGGAGCCGCGGGCGCCGGAGGTGACGGCGGCCCGCGACTACCGTCCACAGGTCGTGGACAACGCGGCGGCCGGCCAGGCGTACACGGCGCTCACGACCGTCGAGGAGCTGCTGAAGTCCTGGGACCAGGGCGGCCCGCCGGTGCTGCGGGCCGGCGGCCTCGCCGTCCGCGACCTCAAGCGGACCGCCGCCGCGCTCGACGTGTCCGAGCCGCTGGCCGCGTTCTGGCTGGAGTTGGTGTACGGGGCCGGGCTGCTCGCCTCGGACGGCGAGGCGGACGAGCGGTACGCCCCGACGCCCGCCTACGACGACTGGCTCGACCTGCCGCCCGCCGAGCGCTGGGCGCTGCTCGCCGGCACCTGGCTCGACGCCACCCGCACCCCGGGCGTCGTCGGCACCCAGGACGGCAAGGGCCGCACCCTGTCCGCGCTCGGCCCCGGCCTCGACCGCGCACAGGCGCCGGAGGTGCGCCGCCGGGTCCTCGCGCTCCAGGCGACGCTGCCGCCGGGCGCCGCCGCCGACCGCGAGGCGCTGCTGGCCCGGCTGCGCTGGGACCGCCCGCTGCGCAGCGGCGGTCCGCTCGCCGACCTGCGCGAGCAGATCGCCGTGTGGACGCTCGACGAGGCCGAACTGCTGGGCATCACCGGACGCGGGGCGCTCGCCTCGCCCGCCCGCGCCCTGCTCAACCTGCCGCTCGCCGAGGCCGCCCCGCCGGACGCCCTTCAGGGACACGAGTGCGAGCCGTCCGTCGCGGCCTCGCGGGCGGCGACGCTGCTCGCGCCGCTGCTGCCGGAGGCCGTCGACCACGTGCTGCTCCAGGCCGACCTCACGGCGGTCGCCCCCGGGCCGCTGCGCCGCCCGCTCGCCGACACCCTCTCCGTACTCGCCGACGTGGAGTCCAAGGGCGGCGCGACCGTCTACCGCTTCACGCCCGCGTCCGTACGCCGGGCCCTCGACGCCGGGCGCACCGCGTCCGACCTGCACGACTTCCTGACCGCGCACTCGCGCACGCCCGTACCGCAGCCGCTCGCGTACCTCATCGACGACGTGGCCAGGAAGCACGGGCACCTGCGGGTGGGAGCCGCGTCCGCGTACGTGCGCTGCGACGACGACGCCCTGCTCGGCGAGATCCTCGCCGACCGGCGCGCGGCCGCGCTCGGACTGCGCAGGCTCGCGCCGACGGTGCTCGCCGCGCAGTCCGACCCGGCCGGACTCCTGGAGGGGCTGCGGGCGATGGGGTACGCACCGGCCGCCGAGTCCGCCGAGGGCGACGTCCTGATCACCCGCGCCGACGCCTACCGCACCCCGCCCCGTACCGCCCCCGCGCCGGTCCCGGAGGGGCCGCCCACCCCGGACGGGACGCTGCTGAAGGCCGCGGTCAGGGCGATCCGCGCGGGCGACCGGGCGGCGACGGTGGTCCGCAAGGAACCGTCCTCCGCCCGCGCCGCCGGCGAGCTGCCCCGCACCTCCCCCGCCGAGACCCTGGCCACCGTCCAGGCCGCCGCCCTCACCGGCTCGGCCGTCTGGATCGGCTACGTCAACGCGGAGGGCGGCGCGAGCCAGCGCGTCATCGCCCCGGTCCGCGTCGAGGGCGGCTTCGTCACGGGCTACGACCACACGGCCGACGAGGTCCGCACGTACCCGCTGCACCGCATCACGGGCGTGGCGGAACTGGCGGAGGACGAGACGGCGTAGGGGCCCCTGCGGCCCCCGGCCGCTACAGCCCGAACGTCGTCACCACCGCCGCGTGGTCCGAGGGCCACGCGTTCGCCGCGACGTCCGGCCACGGGGCCGGGGTGCCCGTGACCAGGGTGCGGGAGGTGAGGACGCGCAGGGCGTGGGCGTTGTGGAGGATGAAGTCGATGCGGTCCTGCGGCTCCGGGGCGCCCTCGTGGGGGCCGGGCTCGGGGTGGACGGGGTGGATCGGGGACCAGGTGGGGCCGGGGGTCAGGGCCGGGTCGGGGTGGGCCTCGCGGAAGGAGTCGCGCAGGCCGGCGGCCTCGGCGGCCAGCGTCACCGGCCAGGGGACCCCGGGCCGGTCGAGGTGGGAGGGGGCGTTGAAGTCGCCCACCAGGACGACGGGCCGGACCGAGTCCGGGCCCTCGCCCGCCTCCTTGCGGATCCGGTCCAGGGTGTCCCGCATCTGGGCGAGGCGGATCTCCTCGTGCGCGACCAGTTCCTCGGCCGGCAGGCCGTCGAAGTCGGCCTCGTAGGGCCCGTAGGGGGTGTAGTGGAGGTGCGCCGTCCACACGTCGACCTCCCGCACCCCGTCCCCGAGGTCCACCCGGACGCGGACGCCCGCCGCGCCGTAGAAGCCGACCCCGGGGTCGCCGAGCCGGGCGACGATCGGGTGGCGGCTGAGGATGCCGAGGTTCTCGCCGGCCGCGTGGTGGTGCCAGCCAAGCGCGGCGGCCAGCTCCTGGGTGGCGGTCCGCCCGGTCTCCTGGAGGCCGACGACGTCGGCGCCGGACGCGCGGATGGCGGCGAGCTGCTTGGCCCGGTGGTCGTCGACCATGCCGCCGCCGAGCCACAGGTTCCAGCTCATGACGGTGAGCCGGCGCCCGGCGAGCCCTGCCAGGAGGGACGGCGTGACGCCGGTCAGGGAGTCCCGCACGGTGCGGCCGGGGCCCGGCGCGATCGGGGCGACGGAAGGGACCGCGAGCACCGCGCAGCCCGCCGACTCCGCCGAGGCGACGCCGGTCGGGGTGTCCTCGACGGCCACGCAGCGCGCGGGATCGACGCCGAGCGCGGCGCAGGCCGCGAGGTACGGCTCGGGCTCGGGCTTGGTCGTCCCGGTGTCGTCGGCGGTGACGGTGACCGTGAACCCGGGCGCGCCGAGCTCCGTGAGCGCGGCGACGACGGTGTCGGCGACGGTGCGGGGCGAGGCGGTCACGAGGGCGGTGGGGACGCCCTCGCCGGCCAGCGCGGCCAGCAGGCCGAGCGCGCCGGGCCGGGGCACGACACCGGCCCGCACCCGGTCGGCGAACTCCCGGTGCAGCGCGGCCGCGAGCCCGCCCGCGTCGGCGCCCGTCGCCGCGGCGAGCCAGTCCGCGGTGTGCTCCACGGGCCGGCCGAGGACGTCGGGCCGGTCGGCGTCGGTGAGCGGCCGGCCGGCCACCAGCTCCACCGCCTCCCACCACAGTCCCTCGGTGTCGACGAGCGTGCCGTCCATGTCGAACAGGACTGCCTGGAGGGGGGGTTCGGGGTTCACGTGCCTCGGCGTCACTTTCTCTTCTGCCGTTACGGAGGTTACGGGCGGGGGGCGACGAGGACCGGACGCTCCCGCAGGGTCACCGTCACGGCGTCCCCCGCGGCGAACGCGGCCGCCTCGTGCGTGGCCAGGTCGGCCTTGACCTCGGTGGTGTCGGCGAGCCGGACGGTGAGCCGGGTGGTCGCGCCGAGGAAGGCCGTCGCGACCACCCGGGCCGAGCACGCGCCCTCCGTCGAGACCCGTACGTCCTCGGGTCGTACGAGCACGTCCACGCCGCCCGTACCGGCGGCGGGCGCCTCGCCGTCCACCGGCAGCCGGCGGCCGAGCACCTCGACGGTGCCGCCGTCGAGGTCCCCGGGGATCCGGCTCATGGTGCCGACGAACTCCGCGACGAACGGGGTCGCGGGCCGGCCGTACAGCTCGGCGGGCGGGGCGCACTGCTCCAGGCGGCCGGCGCGCATCACGGCGACCCGGTCGGCCATGGACAGCGCCTCTTCCTGATCGTGGGTCACGAAGAGGGTGGTGATGCCGAGTTCGCGCTGGATGCGGCGGATCTCCTCGCGCAGCCCGAGCCGCACCTTGGCGTCGAGCGCGGACAGCGGCTCGTCGAGCAGCAGGACGCGCGGCCGCAGCGCGAGGGCGCGGGCGAGGGCGATGCGCTGCTGCTGGCCGCCGGACAGCTGGTGGGGGTAGCGGTCACCCTTGTCGGACAGGCCGACGAGCTCCAGCAACTCCGCGGCGGTGGCGCGACGTTCGGTCTTGCCGACCTTCCGCATCCGCAGCCCGAAGGCGATGTTGTCGAGCACGCTGAGGTGCGGGAAGAGGCTGTACGACTGGAAGACCATGCCGGCGTCGCGCCGGTGGGCGGGCACCCGGGTGATGTCGGCGCCGTCGACGAGCACGGCCCCGGAGTCGGGGTGCTCGAAGCCGGCGAGCATGCGCAGGGCGGTGGTCTTGCCGCAGCCGGAGGGGCCGAGCAGGGCGAGGAGCTCGCCGGGGGCGACGGTGAGGTCGAGCCCGTCGAGTGCGGTGGTGGCACCGAACTGCCGGCGCAGCCCGCGGAATTCGACGGTGGCGGCGGCCGTGTCCGTACGCGGCGCGAGGGTGGCGGTCGTGGTCATGGTCATCCCTTGGAGGCCTTGGGGGTCTTGGAGGCCTTGGAGGCTTCGGAGTCCTTGGAGGTACGGGTACGGCGTCCGCCCGCCCCGGAGAGGGCCAGGAGCAGCAGCCAGGTGACGAGGAGGCTGAGGACGGAGACGGCCACGGACATCTGGGCCTGGGAGCCGGAGACGTTCACGATCCACACGGCGAAGGGCCGGAAGCCGAGCAGCTGGGCGACGGTGTACTCGCCGAGGACGAGGGCCAGGGTGAGGAAGGCCGCGTTCATCAGCGCGCCGCGCAGATTGGGCAGCACGGCCCGGAGCAGCGCCTGGGTGCCGTTGGCCCCGCAGCTGCGGGCGGCCTCGACGAGGGTGCGGACGTCGACGGCCTGGAGGCCGGCGTCGAGGGCGCGGTAGGTGAAGGGCAGCGCCATCACCACGTACGCCAGGACGAGGACGACGGGGAAGTCCGGGTTCTGCAGGGCGACGAAGGTCTGGAAGAGGGGCGTGCGGGCCAGGTGCTCGGGGCCCCACTTGAGGACGGTGCCGATGCCGGCGACGAAAGCGATGGGCGGCACGACCAGCGGCAGCGAGCAGACCGCCTCGACGACCGGCTTGAGGCGGGGCGCGCCGAGCCGCAGGGCGACCAGGGCGGGCACCATGAGCAGCAGGACGACGGCGATGGTGACGGCGGCCAGGCCGAGCGAGAGCAGCAGGCTGGTGGTGAAGCCCTCGGTGCCGATGATCGTCGTGTAGGCGTCGAGGGTGAGGCCCTGGCCGGGCACGTCGACGGTGAAGACGACGGAGGCGGCGAGCGGCACCAGGAAGTAGAGCCCGGCGAGCCCGAGGACCGCCCGGCGCCAGGCGGCGGGCACGGGCGTGCGGTTCAGGCGAGCCATCGCGAACTCCGGCGTTGCAGGGGCAGGTAGACCGCCATGACGAGCCCGGCGATGACGACCATGTCGAGGCTGAGGGCGAGGGCCACGTTCTCCTGGCCGACCAGGACGTTGCCGGAGATGGCGTCGGAGATCTGCAGGGTGACGAGCGGGACGGCGCTGCCGACCATGGCGGCGGCGGTGGCGTAGGCGGCGAAGGCGCTGCCGAAGAGCAGCACGAGTCCGCCGAGGAGGCTGGGCAGCAGCACCGGGAGGGCCACGTGCCGCCAGTACTGGAGGGCGGTGGCGCCGTTGTTGCGGGCGGCCTCGCGCCACTGGGTGCGCAGGCCGTCGAGGGCGGGGGTGATGGTGAGCACCATGAGCGGGATCAGGAAGTACAGGTAGACGAGGACCAGGCCCCAGAAGCTGTAGAGGCTGAAGCCCTTGTCGGCGAGGCCGAGGTGCCGGGTGAGCACGCCGGAGTTGCCGAGGGTGGCGACGAAGGCGAAGGCGAGCGGGACGCCGCCGAAGTTGGCGAGCACGCCGGAGGCGGTGAGCACGGCCTCGCGCAGGGCGCGGGAGCCGGAGGACACGATGGCCTGGGCGAGCGGGAGGCCGAGGAGGGCGGCGAGCACGGCGGCGGTGGCGGAGAGCTTGACGCTGCCGAGCAGGGCGGTGCGGTAGGCGCCCTGGAGGGAGGCGGTCAGGTTCTCCGTACCGTACGAGCTGACGCCGGTGACCGGGTCGTCGACGGTGAGGGCGCCGCCGAGCATGGCGACGGCGGGGATGCCGAAGGCGATCGCGGTGAAGGCGAGCAGCGGGACGGCGGCGAGCCAGGCGGGGGCGCGGCGCCGCCGCTGCCGGGCCCGGGTGGGCTCGGCGGCGGCGACGGCGGGGGCGGTGGCCGTCATCCGGAGACGGCCTTGCCCCAGCCCTGGGCCAGGGTCGTCTTGGCCTTGGCCTGCTGGGCCTCGGTCGGGAAGGACGGGACTCCGGAGACGGCGGGCAGCTTGAGGGCGGCGTCCTTGTCGAGGGTGCCGGCCTTGTCGAGGGCGGGCATCAGGACGGGCCGGGCGAAGCCCTTGAGCCAGAGGTTCTGGCCCTCGGCGCTGTACAGGTACTCCTGCCACAGGCGGGCGGCCGCCGGGTGCGGGGCGTCCTTGTTGATCGCCTGCGAGTAGTACATGGCGTAGCGGCCGTCGGTGGGGACGGCGACCTTCCAGTCGAGGCCCTTGGACTTGAACTCCTCGGCGTAGCCGGCGTTGAGGTAGTCCCAGTCGATGCTGATGGGCGTCTCGCCCTTCTCGACGGTGGCGGGGGTGGACTCGACGGGCGTGTAGTTGCCGTTCTTCTTCAGCTCGGCGAAGAAGTCGAGGCCGGGCTGGATGTCGTCGAAGGAGCCGCCGTTGGCGAGGGCCGCCGCGTAGACGCCGCCGAAGGCGGAGCCGGACTTGGTGGGGTTGCCGTTGAGGGCGACCTGGCCCTTGTACTCGGGCTTGAGGAGGTCCTTGAACGTGGTGGGGCAGTTCTTGACGCGCTTGGCGTCGCAGCCGATGGAGACGTAGCCGCCGTAGTCGTTGTACCAGCGGCCCTTCGGGTCCTTCTGGCCCTCGGGGATGTCGTTCCAGGCGGTCACCTTGTACGGGGCGAACAGGCCCTGCTGGGCGCCGCTCAGCGCGAAGGAGCTGCCGAGGTCGAGGACGTCGGGGGCGCGGTCCTGGCCCTTGCGGGAGGTGACGGCGTTGATCTCGTCCTGGCTGGAGGCGTCGGGGTTCTCGACCTCGACCTTGATGCCGTACTTCTTCTGGAAACCGTCGATGAGGGCGCCGTAGTTGGCCCAGTCGCGCGGGAGCGCGATGGCGTGCAGCGTGCCCTCCTTCTTCGCGGCCGCGGCGAGGGCGTCCAGGCCGCCGAGGTCGGCGGCGGAGGTGGCGGTGGCGGCGTTCTTGCCGTCGGCGGTGGTGGTGCCCTCGGGGGCGGCACCGCAGGCGGTGAGGGCGAGCGCGGCGACGAGGGCGAGGGAGCCGCCGAGGGCGGCGTTTCTCGGGAGGGTCGCGGGGACGGGCACGGCTTCTCCAGGAGCTCGGGGGCGCTGAGGCGGGAACTTGTCTGAACAAGTCGGCCTCAGTACGCCGGTCTTCGATGACCTGAAGGTGAACGAGGACCGAACGGATCCCCGCCATTCCCTGCACAATCAGGCCTGTCGGCGCGCATTTCCAGCCAGTTGGGAGCTGGTCTACGCTGAGCGCGCTGCACACAACTTCCGCGCCCATCCGATGTGACCTGGGGGAACGATGACCGCGCGCCACGAGCAGATCGCCGCGGAGCTCCGGCGGGCGATCCACCGCGAGGAGTACCCGGTCGGCGCGCACCTGCCCGCCGAGACCGAGCTCGCCGCGCGGTACGGCGTCTCGCGCGGCACCGTCCGCCAGGCCGTCGCCGCGCTCGCCGCCGAGGGCCTCATCGGCTCCCGCCAGGGCGCCCGCCGCGTCGTCCTCGCCCCGCGCCGCAGCCAGAGCTTCACCGAGCTGCGCAGCTTCGCCCAGTGGGCCCAGGCCATGGGCCGCACGGCCACCGGCCGGGTGATCGCCCAGGAGCACCGCCCGGCCACCGCCGAGGACGCCACCCGCCTCCACCTCCCCCAGGGCACGCCCGTCCTCAACGTGCTCCGCCTGCGCGGCCTCGACGGCGAGCCCGTGCTCGTCGAACGCACCGTCTACGCCGACTGGATCTCCCCCGCCGTCGCCGCCCTCGACCCCGGCTGCGCCTCGGTCACCCAGCGCCTCTACGAGGACACCGGCCTGGTCTTCGCCCACGGCGAGCACGTCATCGACGCGATCGCGGCCGGCGCCCGCGACGCCGCCCTCCTCGCCGTCCGCCGCACCAGCCCCCTCCTCCGCGTCCGCCGCGTCACCACCACCCACGACGGCCGCCCGGTCGAATGGTCCGACGACCGCTACCGCCCGGACGCGGTCAGCTTCACGGTCCACAACGCGATCGGCCACAACCCACTGATGCGGACGCCGGCGGGCTGACGGGGGCGGTCGGCGAGGACGGGCCGACGAGGGCGGCTGCCGACGACGGGGGGACGGCGGGCTGACCGGGAGGGCGGGCGGCGAGGCCCGTCTCCCCCGCGCATCAGGCAGACTGGATGTTTGGCCGCGGGTCGGCCGCCCGCGCGGAAGGGGATGCACGTACATGAACGGTCCGCTCATCGTCCAGAGCGACAAGACGCTCCTCCTGGAGGTCGACCACGAGCAGGCCGACGCCTGCCGGCGGGCCATCGCGGCCTTCGCCGAGCTGGAGCGGGCGCCCGAGCACATCCACACCTACCGGGTGACGCCGCTCGGGCTGTGGAACGCGCGGGCGGCCGGGCACGACGCCGAGCAGGTCGTGGACGCGCTCGTGGAGTTCTCGCGGTACCCGGTGCCGCACGCGCTGCTCGTCGACGTCGCCGAGACGATGGCGCGCTACGGGCGGCTGACGCTGTCCAAGCACCCCACGCACGGGCTCGTGCTCACCACCACCGACCGGCCCGTCCTCGAGGAGATCCTGCGCTCGAAGAAGGTGCAGCCGCTCGTCGGGCAGCGGATCGACGAGGACACCGTGGTCGTGCACCCGTCGGAGCGCGGGCAGATCAAGCAGACCCTGCTCAAGCTGGGCTGGCCCGCCGAGGACCTCGCCGGTTACGTCGACGGCGAGGCGCACCGGATCGACCTGGCCGAGGACGGCTGGTCGCTGCGGCCGTACCAGCAGCAGGCCGTCGAGGGCTTCTGGCACGGCGGCTCCGGCGTCGTCGTACTGCCCTGCGGCGCCGGGAAGACGCTGGTCGGCGCCGGCGCGATGGCCCAGGCGAAGGCGACCACGCTCATCCTGGTCACCAACACCGTCTCCGCCCGCCAGTGGAAGAACGAGCTGGTCAGGCGCACCTCGCTGACCGAGGACGAGATCGGCGAGTACAGCGGGACCCGCAAGGAGATCCGGCCCGTCACCATCGCCACGTACCAGGTGCTCACCACCCGCCGGAAGGGCGTCTACCCGCACCTGGAGCTCTTCGACTCCCGCGACTGGGGCCTGATCGTCTACGACGAGGTGCACCTGCTGCCCGCGCCCGTCTTCAAGTTCACCGCCGACCTCCAGGCGCGCCGCCGGCTCGGGCTCACCGCGACCCTGGTCCGCGAGGACGGCCGCGAGTCCGACGTGTTCTCGCTCATCGGTCCCAAGCGCTTCGACGCGCCGTGGAAGGAGATCGAGGCGCAGGGCTACATCGCGCCCGCCGACTGCGTGGAGGTACGGGTCGGCCTCACCGACTCGGAGCGGCTCGCGTACGCGACGGCCGAGGCCGAGGAAAAGTACCGCTTCTGCGCGACGACCGCGACCAAGCGGAAGGTCACCGAGGCGCTGGTGAAGAAGTTCGAGGGGCAGCAGATCCTCGTCATCGGCCAGTACATCGACCAGCTCGACGAGCTCGGCGAGCACCTGGACGCCCCGGTGATCAAGGGCGAGACCTCGAACGCGCAGCGCGAGAAGCTGTTCGACGCCTTCCGCAACGGCGAGATCAGCGTCCTCGTCGTCTCCAAGGTCGCGAACTTCTCCATCGACCTGCCCGAGGCCACCGTCGCCATCCAGGTCTCCGGCACCTTCGGCTCCCGCCAGGAGGAGGCCCAGCGCCTCGGCCGCGTCCTGCGGCCCAAGTCCGACGGCCACCAGGCGCACTTCTACTCGGTCGTCGCCCGCGACACCATCGACCAGGACTTCGCCGCCCACCGGCAGCGCTTCCTCGCCGAGCAGGGCTACGCCTACCGGATCGTCGACGCGAGCGAGCTGCTGGCGGAGTAGTAGGCGGCGGGAAGCGGGCAGCGACCAGGAGGAAGCGGGCCGCAGGCCGCAGGTATGCGAAAGGGCCCCGGCCCGGCATCCATGGCGGGAAAGGGGCCCGCTCTTTCCAGTCGCGCCCACGGTCTCGCACACCCAGTCATGTACAGATAGCAAAACGCCAGGGTCAAGAAGACCTTC
>NZ_JBHXFE010000043.1:0-6628 GCF_042722475.1 Streptomyces sp. NPDC127092 | reverse complement strand
GCGGGGGGGGGGAGGGGCCCCTTCCCCCGCCCTTGTCTGCGGCTTCTTTCCCCCGCGCTGTCCGGCCGCGCCCGCGTTCGCGCGCGTCCGTTCGCGTACGGCGGTCAGACCGCCGGGTTCAGGACGATCTTCGCCGTGTCGTTCGCGCGGTTCGGGTCGAACGGCAGCGGCTCCGTGCCGTACGGCGGACCCAGCACCACCGCGCCCTTCGCACCCGTCACGACCGTGTCGACGCGCAGCTGGAACGGCAGGACCACCGTCTGCTTCTCGGCGACCCAGATCGGCAGGTTGCACGAGTAGCGCGGCGCGCCGGTGCGCACCTCGCCCTCCCACCAGCCGCCGTCCGCCGTGCGCGGCTCGCAGGCGTCCGGTACGGCGGTGGCCGTGGCGCCCCGCGGGACCGTCACGTCGACGCGGCCGACCGGGTCGCCGGAGCCGAGGTTGGCGACCCACGCCGGGCCGCGGTTGCGGAAGGTCACCTGGGCGGTGACGGTCTCGCCGGCCGCGGCGGTCAGCCGGGCGCCGCGGACCGCGAAGTCGGCCGTGTTGGTGACGGTGACGGCCTTGAGGGCGCCGTTGTCCTCGGGCTGGAGGTCCTCGGCGCCGTCACGCGGCTGCACGCCGACGTCCACGCGCTCGTACAGCCCGTACGGGGCGACGGTGGCGGTGAGCGGCGACGGGAGGGTGAACGTTCCGCCGGGCTCGACGACGTCGTCGTACGCGCAGTCGACCTTGGTCACCGGGTGGATCGGGCCCTGGCCGCTGCCGGCCGGGGCGCTGACGCACTGCGGCGCGAGACCGTTCAGGGTGAGGCCGCGGGTCACGTAGTAGGTGACCTGGACGCCGTTGACGGGCTGGTCACCGTTGTTGACGGCGGTGAGCGGCACGGGCACGGTGGCGCCGGGCGCGACGCCGGTGGCCGGGGGCAGCGCGGCGACGGAGAGGTCGGGGCCGGAGGCGACGCGGACGTCGGTCCAGCCCTCGCCGGACGTGAGCTGCTCGCCGGTCGTCGTCGCGGCCGTCGCCTGGTAGCTGATCCGCCCGCTCGCGCCGACGGCCGCGCCGACCGCGGCGCGGACCTGCACCGGCACCTTGAGCGGGCTGTCGTTGCCGGTGCCCGGGACCTCGGGAACGGAGCAGACGGCGGTGGTGGCGCCGGCCGGGGCGCAGGCCTCCGGCCAGGTGACCTCGGCGATGCCGGCGAGGCCCGATATGTCGACGGTGATCCGGCCGTCGACGACCTGGTTGGCGGCGTTGTCGTGGGACAGGCTGAGGTTGAGCGTGGAGGGCGCGGGCTGCGGCCCGGTCTCGCTCGCCTTGGGCAGCACCAGCTGCCACGGCGACGCGTTGACCCACAGCTGGTCGCTGTCGGCGAGGGCCGGCGTCGCGGAAAGTCCGACGGTGACCAGGCCCGCTACGGCGGCACAGGCACCGAGCCGCGCGAAAGGGCGGCCGGTGGAAGGCTTCTTCATGATCTCCTCGTTCGTCTGCGTCAATTGCCCAGGCAATGCACAGGCGGTGCACAGGCGGTGCGATGAGGAGACCTGCGAGCCCGGCCGAAGGTTGTGCTCGCCCGGCGGTGCGGCGGCGGTGGCGGCTGGCGGCCGCGCACCCGGCCCTGGGGCGAGACACCCGCCGGGCAGCCCCTGGTCCAGCCCCTAGTCCAGCGCCGCGAGCACCGGGCCGAGGACCGCCAGGGCGTACGCGGCCGTCACGGTGATCGCGCGGGTGCGGTACGCCATCGCGTCGCGGGGCGCCGCGGCCGCCACGAGGGCGCAGAGGCCGGACGCGGCGAGGGACCAGCCGCCCGCGGCGGCGAGGCCGCCGTTGACGCCGTCGCCCCCGATCGCGTCCTGGAGGACGGCTACGGCGGTGAGCAGCGCGCACAGGAGCAGCACGGCGAAGGCACCGAACGCCATGGCGCGCAGGGCGCGCACGGAGGGGGACGTGGGGTCCTGCGGTGTCGTCATGCACCGATCACATCATCGGCGGGATCCCGGACGGCACGGCCGCCGTACTCATTCGGGAGCGCGGGAGTACTCAGGGCGGGGGGCGCGGACGCCCGCCTGCTCGTCCCCGTACGAGCCGAGCAGGACGACGCCGACGGCGGCGGAGCCGAAGGCGCGTATCGCCCGGAGCGCGAGGCCGAGGCCGAGGCCGAGCCGGTGCGGGACGGTGGTCGCTGGGGTGAGGGTGGTGGCGGTCATGCATCCATCATCCGAAACGGACATTCCGAACACATCGGCCTGGGGATCGAACCGGGATCCCCCGCGAGTCGGACCCCGTCCCCTACGGGTCCTACGGGCTTCGTACACCCGCCCCGCGCACCAGCCCGCGCGAGCGAAAACCATTCGCGTCCGCCCCGGCCACGGCGTACACTCGCCAGCTTCCCCGCCTCCCGTTCGGCTCCGTACGTGGAGAGCCGCCGTCCGGTCGGAAACCGGCGGCCACCTTGACGTGTCCGCGTACCCGACCCGGAGGCTTCACCGTGTCCGCACCGTCCGCGCTGTCCGCCGACGACCCGCTCGAGCGCGAGCGCGCCCACCTCACCGCGTCCCGCGCCGCCCTGCGCGCCATGCGCGAGGACGTGCAGTCGCTCGACATCAAGGACGTCACCGCGAACTGGGTCAACGCCGCCGTCCTGGAGCGGCAGATCGAGGACCGCATCAAGGCCCTCGCCGACCTCGCCGACACCCCGCTCTTCTTCGGCCGCCTCGACTACCTGCACACCACGCAGGAAGGGCAGCGCTTCTACATCGGCCGGCGGCACGTCCACGACGCCGACGGCGACCCGATGGTGATCGACTGGCGTGCGCCGGTCTCCCAGCCGTACTACCAGGCGTCGAAGCAGAACCCGCAGGACGTCGGCCTCCGCCGCCGCTTCGGGTACACGGGCGGCGACCTCACCGCGTACGAGGACGAGCACCTCTCCGACCCCGCCGAGCTGGAACGGACCAGCCGCCTGCTCCAGGCGGAGATCGAGCGGCCGCGCGTCGGCCCCATGCGCGACATCGTCGCGACCATCCAGCCCGAGCAGGACGAGATCGTCCGCTCCGACCTGTCCGGCACGGTGTGCGTGCAGGGCGGCCCCGGCACCGGAAAGACCGCCGTCGGCCTGCACCGGGTCGCCTACCTCCTCTACGCCCACCGGGAGCGACTGGCCCGCACCGGCACCCTCGTCATCGGGCCGAACCGTTCCTTCCTCCACTACATCGAGCAGGTGCTGCCGGCGCTCGGCGAGCTGGAGGTGAAGCAGGCGACGGTGGACGACCTCGTCGCCCACGTCGAGGTGCGCGGCACGGACGAGGCGGCGACCGCCGTCGTCAAGGGCGACGCCCGGATGGCGGAGGTGCTGCGGCGGGCGGTGTGGTCGCACGTCACGCTGCCGACGGAGCCGCTGATGGTCGTCCGCGGCTCGCGGCGCTGGCGCGTCCCCGCCTACGAACTGGAGGAGATCGCCCGCGAGCTGACGGACCGTGACATCCGGTACGGGGCGGCCCGTGAGGCCCTGCCGCAGCGCATCGCCCACGCCGTCCTCGTACGGATGGAGCAGGCCGGCGAGGCACCCGACGACCGGGTGCAGAACGCGGTCGCGCGCAACGCGGCGGTCAAGGCGGTCGTCAAGGAGTGCTGGCCCGCGGTCGACCCGGCGAAGCTGGTCCTGCGCCTGCTGAGCGACCCGGACTTCCTGGCCGAGCACGCGGCGGGCATCCTCGACGAGGACGAGCAGAAGCTGCTGCTGTGGGCGAAGCCCGCCCGCAGCGTGAAGACCGCGAAGTGGTCGGCGGCGGACGCCGTCCTCGTCGACGAGGCCGCGGACCTCGTGGAACGCACCCACTCGCTCGGCCACGTCGTGGTCGACGAGGCCCAGGACCTCTCCCCCATGCAGTACCGGGCGGTGGGCCGCCGCTGCACCACCGGCTCCGCGACGGTCCTCGGCGACCTGGCGCAGGGCACCACGCCGTGGGCGACGCAGAGCTGGGCGCAGGCACTCGCGCACCTCGGCAAACCGGACGCGGTCGTGGAGGAACTGACCGCCGGCTTCCGCGTACCGCGCGAGGTCATCGCGTACGCCTCGCGGCTGCTGCCGCACATGTCACCCGGCCTGGCGCCCGTGGAGTCGGTCCGTGAGAACCCGGGCTCCCTGGAGGTCCGCCGCTCCGCGCCGGAGGCCCTGGACGCGGACGTGATCACGGCCTGCCTCGACGCCCTGACCCACGAGGGCTCGATCGGCCTGATCGCCGCCGACGCCCGCATCACCCCGCTGGCGCAGGCCCTGACGGCCGCGGGCATGCCGTTCCTCTCCCCCGGCGAGGAGACCACGGCGGAGTCCCGCCTGACCCTGGTCCCGGCCTCGCTGGCGAAGGGCCTCGAGTACGACTACGTCGTCCTGGACGAACCGGCAGCCGTCGTCGACGGCGAACCCGACGAACGAACCGGCCTGCGCCGCCTGTACGTGGCACTGACCCGTGCGGTCTCGGGCCTGACCGTGGTCCACGCGGCGGACCTGCCCGAGCAGCTCGGCGCCTAGCCGGTCCCCTCGGGGACCTCGTACTCCGCCAGCGCCTGGGTCCAGGTGCGGTGGGCGACCGCGGCGAGGACGGGGTTCCGCCCACCGCCGTAGTACTGCTCGGTCACCATGCCCCAGCACAGGGCCCAGCCGCGCCCTCGCGCCCAGGTCGCGTCGTCGACCTGGGCCGCCTCGCGGAAGAGGGGCCGGGTGTCGGGCGTGAAGAGGCTCCAGGCGGCCATGGTGTCGATGGCGGGGTCGCCGATGCCGAGCCCGCCGAAGTCGATGACGGCGCTGAGCCGCCCGTCACGGGTGAGCAGGTTGCCGGGCAGCAGGTCACCGTGCACCCAGACGGGCTCGCCCTCGTACGCGGGCAGCCGGAGCACCGCTTCCCAGGCGGCGGCTGCCCGTTCGGCGTCGCGTTCGCAGAGAACGCCGTCGGCGGCGAGGCCACGGATGGCCCCGGGCATGTTGCCGTCCTCCCAGTCGGTGACCGGCCCACCGCGGTACGACGCGGGCCCGCCGCTCGCGTCGGCACCGCGCAGCGCGACCCCGAACCGCCCCAACTCCCGGGCGGCGTGCGCCAGATCGGCGATCGGAGCGGAGTAGGCGTCCGCACCCTCCAGCCACTCGCACACGGACCACACCTGCCCGTACCCCTCGCCCGGCACCCCGCACCCCACCGGCACCGGCACGTCCAGCGGCAGCCCCGGCGCGAGCCGCGGCAGCCACCGCTGCTCCTTCTCGGCGTCCCCGGCCGCCCAGGTGGCCTTCGGCAGCCGCACGACGTGCCCGTCGCCGAGCCGGAACATCGCGTTGTCGGTCCCTGCGGTCGCCATCTCCCGTACGGGCAGCCCGGCCCACTGGGGGAACTGGGCGGCGATGAGACGGCGTACGAGATCCTCGTCGAGGCGGGTCTGCGGCAGCATGCGCGCGAGGCTACGACGGGCGGGGGCGAGACCGCCACGGGGTTTCGGCGAGGGCGGGGGGCGGGGGCCGGCAGGGGCGTAGCAGAAGGAGGCCCTGGGGGAAGGGGACGGTAGGCCAGGCGGCGCAGCTTCGACGTGCCGGGGCGTGGCGGACGTGGTGGGCTGACGGCGGGAACACGGATCGACCGCCTGCAGGGGGCCGAGGGCCGCACTCATGCTCACCACCATCACCATCGCCATCATGCTGGCCGCGCTCGCAGCCGGCCTGTTCGCCAACCATCTGCGTCGCCGCCGCGCCAAGCCCGAGGGCGACGGCGACGGCGAGGAGTCCTCGGTCAGCGACCTGATCAGCCCACTGGAGACGTTGGCCGTCCTGCTCGTGGCCTTCGTGATCGTCGTGGCGGCGGAGTCGTACGGCGCGGCCGGCACCGCTGTGGGAGCGGAGGCCCACCGGGTGGACCAGTTGTACGAGGTCGCCGACTACGCGCCGGAGGAGCAACGAGAGGGCGTGCAGGCCGACGCGGTCTGCTACGCGCGGGCGATCATGACCTACGAGTGGCCGAAGATGACGGACGCGGGCGAGAAGGCGCCCGAGGCGTCGGTGTGGTCGTCGGACTTCCGCCGCCATTTCAAGGCCCTCGCGCAACAGGACAACAACACGTTCGAGTTGCTGGTGAAGGCCGACGACGAACGTTCCGTCGCCCGCCAGACCCGGCTGTCGGAGGCGATGCCGGCGATTCCGACGGTCGTCTACTGGTTCATGGTCGTGTCCCTGGCCGCGACGATCGGAGCGTTCGCGTTCGGCCTGCCCCGCCGCCGGGGCCCGTCGCACTACGTGCTGCTGGTGGTGCTGGCGGGCCTGTTCACGGGGGCGCTGCTCCTGATCGAGGACATCGACAAGCCGTTCTCGGGCCAGATCCGCATCACGAACGAGGCGATGTCGGAGACGGCGGCGGACATCGCCGAGGACTTCGCGACGGACCACCCGGGCCGCCCGCTGCCGTGCGACGGGACGGGGGCGCGGGTGGGGGTGGGGAGGTGAGCGGGGAGGGGCTGCGGTTTGGGTGGCGGGTTTCTGAGGCCGTACGGGTGGATGTTTCGGGTGGGCTTCTGGTGCGGCCGCCCTTGTTCCGAGTGTGGCCCCCTCCACCACCGCGTCAAGGGCGCTCCCTTCGGTCGCGTCGCTTCG
>NZ_JBHXFE010000042.1:0-75136 GCF_042722475.1 Streptomyces sp. NPDC127092 | reverse complement strand
GGGCTGGCCCTAGGTCCTTCGGCAACCCTTCCCCCCCCCCAGGGGGGGGGGGGGAAGCTGGGTGGTTTTCTGAGGGGGGGCGCTAGAAAACAAGCTGTGCAACCGGCACCAGGGGGCGCCGGTCATCGGGGGAGAAGCAGACGCCCCAGCCGACCGCGAGCAGCCGAGCCCGAGCACGCCCGCCTTCCCCGACCGCAAGCCGCGCCGCCGAAGCCGCAACCCGAGCGAGCGCACCCGCAAGACGACAACCCGCCTCTCCGACACCGAGAAAGCCGAGATCGTCGCCGCAGCCGCGCAGCGCGGCGTCACCGTCGCCCGATTCCTCGCCGCCGCCGGCCTCGCAGCCGCCCGCGGTTCGACCGCCTTGCACACCAACGAACGACTCGACGCGGCCATCGACGAACTCGCCGCCCTGCGTACCGCCCTGGCCCGGATCGGCAACAACATTAACCAGATCGCGTACGTCCACAACGCCGGCGGACAGCCCCGCCCCGGCGAACTCGACCACGCACTGAGCGTTCTGACCCGGTCCCTCGGCCGCCTAGACGACGCGGCGAACGACCTGGTGAACAGGCGGCTGTGATGGTTCCCGACATCGGACGCGGCTCCCGCACCCACGGACTCCTCGTCTACCTCTACGGCCCCGGCAGGCGTGAGGAGCACACCGACGCGCACCTCGTCGGCTCCTGGGACGGCTTCGCCCCCGACCCCGGCCGCGACACCGACCCGCAAGTCACGCTCGCCCGCCTCACCGCAGCCCTCGACCTTAGGGTCAAGCAGGCCGGTGACCGCGCGCCCACCAAGCACGTGTGGCACTGTTCGGTCCGGACCGCCCCCGGCGACCGGCGGCTCTCCGACGAGGAGTGGAACGCCGTCGCCCAGCGCATCGTCCACGCCACCGGCATCGCCCCGGACGGTGATCCCGACGGTTGCCGGTGGATTGCCGTCCGCCATGCAGAGGACCACATCCACATCGTCGCCACCCTGGTCCGTGGCGATTTGCGCAATCCCCGCCTCAACTACGACTTCAACAAGGCCCAGGCCGTCTGCCGTCGCATCGAGGAGGAGATGGGCCTGCGCCGCCTCAACGCCGGCGACGGCACCGCAGCGAAGAACCCCACCAGCGCCGAGAAGTTCAAGGCCGAACGCACCGGCCGACCCGAGACCTCCCGCGAGACGCTCCGCGAAGCCGTCCGCCAGGCCGTCGCGGGAGCGGGCGACGAGAACGAGTTCTTCACCCGGCTCCGCGAGACGGGCCTGCGCGTGAAGGTGCGCCACGCCCCCTCCGGTGACGCGCTCGGCTACAAAGTGGCCCTGCCCGGCGACCGAAACCGCCACGGTGAACCGGTCTGGTACCCCGGCTCCAAGCTGGCCCCCGACCTGTCCCTTCCGAAGATCCGCCTCCGCCTCGCCGACGGAACCACCGAGCGGGCCACGCCTTCGGCCGCGGACGGCCGGCCGGACTGGTCCCCGCCCGCCCGAGAGCGACGCAGCGCCACCGGGATCGCCGAGCATGCCGCCGTCCTCCTCGACGGCGACGACGACGAAGCCGCCGCTCAACTCGTCGGCGTCGGAGAACTCCTGGACGCAGTCGCCCAGACCTCCCCGGTCGCCACCCGCGCCGAGCTGGCTGCCGCCGCCCGAGCCTTTGAGCGGGCGACCCGCAGCCACGTCCGAGCAGAGCGCGCCGACACCCGGGCTCTCCGTTCAGCCGCCCGGGGCATCGTCCAGGCCGGCGGCGCGCTCGGCCGGGGCGAGGACGGCGGCACCACCGCCATGCTCGTCTCCACCCTGGTGCTGGTCACCCTCGTCGCCGCCCGATGGCACTCCGCCCGCGGTCACGCCCAGCAGGCCCATGCCTCTCGGCAGGCCGCCGAGTATCTGCGCATCGCCTACCGTCAGGCCGCCGCCACGCCGATGCGGGTGCTACACGACCAAGGCCGTGCCCTCCCCGAGGCCCGACGCCGGACGTACGAGGCCACCCTCCGCGCAGCGCTGCCGGAACAGGGCGAACGAGCAGATGGCAGGCCGAGGAATACCGATGCCCTGCTCGCCACCCTCGCCCAGGCCGAGCAGGCAGGCCACGACCCCGAGGCCCTCCTGCAGCAGGCCATCGAAGTGCGCGACCTCGACACCGCCGAGGACGTGAACGACGTCCTGGTCTGGCGCCTGCGCTGGATCGCCCAGCTCCCCGCCCACCCGGGCGAAGCTCCCCGTCGACCGCAGGCCGGTACTCGCCCGACCAAGACCTCGGCCAACCGCACCTGCGAACGGAACGCACTCACGGCGGCACCGCGCCCTGCCGTCACGGACCCGCGCAGCCGACCACCGCGCCGCTGACCAGCGCGTCTGGAAGGCCGGCCACCGACCGACCGGACTCCACGAAATGCATGGACAGTCGGTTCCACCGGCTGTTACGGATGAAAACAGGAAGCCCTCGACCGGGAGATGACGCTCGTGCTCAGAACCACCGACCGCACCACGGAGCCGGCACCCGCGCTGCCCGTCCTTCCCACCGGCACCGACCCCCTGCTGCAACTCCAGTACGAGACGCAGCCGGCCGACGGCCCCAGCGCGACACGCTGCGTCAGCCACCCACACGGACTCGCCCTCGGTGGCCTCCCCGTGATGTGCTCGGCCTGCCAGGCCCGACGCGACTGGCTGCTCATTAGCCACGGCCGCAGCGTCTGGATCCGCTGCCGGTGCAGCAATCAGTGGATCGACCCCGAGATCAGCCGCGCCGACTTCGACGCCCTGATCGCCAGCCCGCACGGCACGACCTACCCCACCGTCGAGGAGGGTCTCGCTGCGCTCGGCTTCGACGGTGTTTTCGCCGGCATCTACCTGGAGTAACGAGCGGTATTGCATCGGATGCAACATCTGGCATGTGTTGCGCATGGTCGTGATCTGCGACTTTACGGGGGATCGGCTGAGGCCGGTCCCCCGGTTGGCGTTCCAGGCCGGGTAGGCGTAACCGATGCAACGATGTTGCGTTAGATGCAACGTGAACAGAGTGCTGGACCTGCCGGGCTCGGCCCATCTGGTGCTGCCTCAGGGGTCGCCTATCTCGACCCGGATCCGGCCGCCTTCGAGGCGATGCTGGAGGGCTGGGCGCTTTAGCAACGGGCCCGGCTTTTGGATGTCGAGCAGACGATCGCGCCGCAGCTGCGGCTGGTTCGGCGGTTCGCGGAGTTCACCAACGAATACCCGTGGCAGTGGACGCTGTTGGAGGCGGAGGCGTTCATAGATAGCCTCCGATCGCGCAGCAGGGTCTGGCTGTGTCGACGGGCGGAGCTACCAGGACGCGCTGCGACTGTTCTGCGGCTATGCCACCGATGGCCGGTACGGGTGGCCGGCTCGGTGTCTGGACCTTTTCGGGACGGTGCCGGCGCAGATCCTGCACGAGTGGAACACCGTCAGCCACACCAGCGACTACGAGGGCAGCCCTCGACGCTGCCCGCTGACCTACGACGAGGCGCAGGCGCTGTTCGATGCGGCGGACGGACGGGTGGAGGAGATTCGGGCCCGCCGGCGCAAGGGTGCTCTGGCCGGGCTGCGGGACGCGGCCGCGTCAAAGACGGTGTACGCCTTCGGGCTTCGGCGCCAGGAGACATGCTGCCTGGACCTTCCGGACCTTCGGCGCAGCCCCAAGGCCCCGCAGTACGGGCGCCTGGGCGCGCTGTTCGTGCGATACGGGAAAGTATCCCGGGGCGGGCCGCCGAAGCGCCGTACGCTGCTGACCGTCCCGGAGTTCGACTGGATCGTGGAGGTCCTGGAGTACCCATGAGCAGGTGTTCCCCTGTTACCCAGCCGCCGCAGCGACTGTCGATGGACACCCTGGCCGCGCTGTGCGACATCCTGGGCTGCGGGGTCCAGGACCTGATCGAGGTGGTCGTCGTCGACGAGCAGGTCCGCAAGAGCGGCACCGGTGGCGGGGCGGAACCGGCTGCACCGGCGCCGATGGCCCGCAGGACCACGATCCGCCGCCCCGGCCAGACGTGAACGGCACCGAGGCCCGCGGCCAGGTGCTGCAACTCGTCAGCGCTGCGATCCCGTTGCTCGACGAACAGGTGGTGGTAAGCGCGGTGGTGCCGCGCACCGGCCGCTCCACCCTTGCGTACCTGAAGGAGCACCACGACTGGCTCACCGCCGGCGACCCGCGGCTGCCGAGGACGGTGTTGCGGCTGCTGGTCGAACTCCGCGCCGCTGGCGCCACCGAGGCAGGTGCGCCAGTGTGAGGCGGGCTCGGTCGCGGTCCTGCACGCTGGCCCCGGTGACCATGACGACCGGGAGCAGGCCGATCGTGTCCACGATCACGTGGCGCTCGTGGCCCGTCACCTTTCTTGCCCGCGTCGTACCCGCGGCTGCCGGCGCCGGCCGTTTCCGCGGGGCGCACCGACTGTGAGTGGATGATCGCGGCGGTCGGGTCGGCCCGGCCCTCTGACATCCGCTGTCGTCCTGTCTCCCGTATCCGGTCTCCCCCGTCCCGTCGTTCGGCACCGCACCGCACCGCACCGCACGGCGCGACGGCCCGGCGGCCACGGCAACGTGAAAGATCTGATCATTTAGCTCGATCGTGGGTGATCGGCACGATTTGCGGAACGAATCCCTCCGCAGCCTGGATGATCTTGGGCGTTGCCTCCGCCCGGGTCGCATTCCGTCCCCGGGCGTCTCTTGCCGATCCTGGAGCATCCATGCGACACCCTGCCTCCCGCCCGCGCCTGCGCGCCCTGACCGTGGGGCTCGCGCTGGCCGCGTCCGCCCTCCTGCCCGCCGGTTCGGCCGGTGCGGCCGACCAGTACGAATGGGCCGCGCTGGGCGACTCGTACACCGCCGGCGTCTTCGTTGGCGACCCGCTGCCCGCGCTGGGCGACGCGTCCCGAGACGGCTGCGACCGCACCAGCGGCGCCTACCCCAGCCTGGTCCAGACGGAGCTGGACGAGTTCCCGCCGGCCAAGCCCGTCCACCTGACCAACGTCAGCTGCGGCGCCGCCGTCATCACGGACATCGCCACCACCAAGCAGAAGCCGATCAGCCCGGTCGAGGCGCCCGAGGCCGGCTGGCCGGCGGTGGACACCCAGATCAAGCGGGCCGGTCTGAACGACCAGACCGACGTCGTCACCATCGGCGTCGGCGGCAACAGCCTGCCCTTCGGCGGCATGCTCCTCAAGTGTCTCGAAGAGGGCGCCAAGGTCACCGGCTCCTGCCGCGAGCACTACACCAACCCCCCGGAGGGCGAGGAGAGCATCGAACAGAAGCTCGCCCGCGTCCAGGACGAGTACATCCGGATGCTGGCCGAGGTCCACACCGCCGCACCCAACGCCAAGGTGATCACCGTCGGCTACCCGGCCGTCCTGCCGGACGACAGCAGCGACTGCAACCGCCTCGCCCTCACCGAACTCAGCCTCATCAAGCACGCCGACGTCGACTGGCTCCGCGACGACGTACTGAAGCAGCTGAACAGCATGATCCAGCGCGTCTCCAGCTTCTTCGGCGACCAGTACGTCGACATCTACTCCTCCAGCGTCGGCCACGACGCCTGCCAGCCCGCCGACGAGAAGTGGGTCGAGGGCCTCTGCGGCGACGCCGGGGACTACTGGCCCGCCGCCATCGGCAAGCTGAACTGTGGCGTCGTCGGCAAGCGCGCCACCCTGGTCCACCCCAACGCGGCGGGCCACCAGAACGTCGCGAACCACGTCGAGCGAGCCATCCGCATCGCCCTCCTCGAACGCTGACCGACACCGACACCGGAGCCCCGGACCCGCGCGGAAGCGCGGCCCGGGGCTCTGCCGTCTCTCCTGTGGCCAACGGCGGCGCAGGAGCCGGCCTGGGCCACGGTGTCTGCCTGTTCGCCGCGGAGCGGGTGGTTCTGTGGCTGGGGCTCGTCCTACGACGGAGCCCTAGCCACCGCGTCGCCATGGAGGAGGGGCTCCCAGACCAGCTCGTGGAGCGTGTTGACGCACGGACCGCAGGCGCACATCGGCGCCTGGGCGTCGGCGATGGTTGCCGGGCCGATCCAGAGAACGCGCGTCCACCTCCACCCGCAGGGAGGCCAGCAGAAGCCGTTGACCCACGTGTGGGCGTCGTCCGTGGTTGCCGGGGCCGGACGACCGCTGCGGGCGAAGTCGGCGATGCCGGGGATCACCCGGTGTCCTGAGAGCCCGTGACCAAACTGATCGTCGTGGACGGGTGGGAATCGAAGAAGTGACGTGCATGGCCAGGGCCTCCTGGTAGCAACTGTGGTGTCGAAGCCCAGCCGTGCCAAGAAGTCCTGTCATGCCGCTGTACGCCCCTGCCGCCCCCGCTGCCTCCCCGAACGGGCAAGCCCACTGCCCGTGCCTGGCCTGCCATTTCGGCCACGGCCACCGTCATCCGGCCCGGCCCCGCCGCCACACCTCGGACACCACGGACGCGGAGTGACTCGTCATCGCGGTGATGCTGCCGTGGCCGGCCTGGCTGGACGGCAATGGCGGGTGGCCGGAGGAGTACTGCCGCCGGCTAACGAGCTCGTGCACGGTTAGCGGTGAGACGTCGAGAACCTCGGCGTGGGTCTGCGCTCACCCCTGTCGTGTCGCGCTCAGGTCCACGGTCTGCTGGTGCGACAGCAGGCCGGCCACTGCCTGGATGGTGTCGCTCATGTGCTCGCGGCGGCCGAGGTGCCGGGCCAGGGCTCGCCAGTTCTTCAGGTGGGCGATGCCGTGCTCGACCCGGATACGGCGTGAGTGCGCCTTGCGCTGTCGCTCGTACATCTCCTCGTACCAGTCCGGGGCATTCTTCTTGAACTTCCGGTGCTGTGGCGTGACGACACGTCCGCCGGTCTGGGCACCGAGTCCTTGGTAGCCGGCGTCGGCAAGGATCTCGACTGCTGGACCGTCGGCCAGGAGCTTGACCAGCCCTAACTCGCGGGCGTGAGTGATGTCCGCGCAGCTTCCGGGTTTGGTCGGGCTGCAGAACAGCAGTCGCCCGTCCCCGTCGGTGAAGACCATGGCCTTCACGGCGTTCTGCTTGTTCTTCCCGGAGATGAACCTGTCCCGGTCCTTGCGGCCGACGGCCGGGCGGCGGACACGGATCTCGGTGCCGTCGATGATGCCGGTCTTCCCGGTCGCGCCGAGATGGTCCACAACCTCGGCAAGGGTTCGCAGCCGCACGTCGGGGCTGATGGTGCACCCGCGTTCCGCGAGCAGAGGCCGCACCTCGCCGATGGCCCGGGTAACAGTCGAGCGATCCACGCCGAACCAGCAGGCCAGCACGTCATGAGTGACCCCATGGCGAAGGTGCACGAGCGTGGCCAGGAGCCGGTCGACAAAGACCATGCGGTGCCTCGCGCCGGCGCCCACGGCACGCTATCGCATCCGGGATGCAAGCCTGGCCTGGTGCCGTTCATGCCACAACGGTCCTATCTCGGCTATCAGTTCAGCGATCACGGCAGCAGACAGGCCCGTGATCCTCCGGTCGCTGATGATCGCCGTGCGCGTCCCGTTCCCCACCACACAGCCATGATCGACGATCCAGAGCTCGACGTCTCACCGCTAACCGTGCACAAGCTCGTCGTGGACGCGATCCTCTACGTCGCGGACAATGGCAACACGTGGCGCAACCTGCCGGACGACTTCCCGCACTGGCGCACGGTGCACACGGTCTTCACCCGGTGGTGGGAGGACAGGAGCGTCGACGCCGTCCACAACGAAGGCGCGACGAGGTCCGCCGGTCAGAGGGCCGGGACGCCGACCCCCGACCGCCGCGATCATCGACTCGCAGTCGGTACGCGCCGCGGAAACGGTCGGCGCCGGCAGCCGCGGGTACGACACGGGGAAGAAGGAGGTGGGCCGCGAGCGCCACGTGATCGTGGACACGATCGGCCTGCTCCTGGTCGTCATGGTCACCAGCGCGAGCGTGCAGGACCGCGACGGAGCTTTTGACGCGCTAAAACGGTGTGAGGGTGCCGACTGACCAAGATCACCGGCTTCGGCGAGCTGATCCGATTCCCCCTCGGGGGTGCCGGTGCCGCGCGATAATTATTGACCTCCGGCGTTGGACCGGCCCCTGCCCACTCTCTACGGAGCCTTGATGACACCGCAGGCCCTCCCGGTCGACTTCGGCATCCCGGTCCTGCGGCGCATCCACCCGGACGTTAACCGCATCGGCGAGCGCCTGGGCGTGTGGGCAGCCGGCGTCGGGCTGACCGACGGCCCCTCGGAAGAGGCCCGCCTGCGTTCGGCCGGGTTCCACCTGATCAGCTCCCGGTTCTTTTCCGACGCACCGGCCGAGGCTGTGGAACTGTTCGCCCGATGGGTGGTGCTGCTGTTCCATCTCGACGACCAGCAGGACGAGGGCCCTATGGGGCGGTCGCCCGATCATGTACGCGCCGTCTACCAGGCAATGACGTCGGTCATCGACGGTGATCCCCCCGCCGCCCGGCCCGCTCCCGCCGTCGCGGCGATGGCCGATCTGTGGCCCCGCACCGCCGACGGGCTGTCCGGCGCCTGGCGGCTGCGGTTCCGTGCCCAGTTCCTGTGCCACCGCGACGCTTTCCTCACCCAGGTCACCCACCGCGAGCGTGCGACGGTACCGACGCGCGAGCGGTACCCGGCGCTGCGGCGGGACGCGAACGGGATGTTCATGTGGAACCTGGTCGAAGCCGCCCTGCGCACCGAGGTGCCGGCCGCGCTCGCCGACGGCGCGCTGTGGCGGGAGATGTGTGAGGCGTCCAACGACGTCACCGCCTGGTGCAACGACGTCCTGTCTTTGAAGCGCGAAATCGCCGCGGGCGAGGTCACCAACTACGTCATCGTCCTGCAGCACGCCACCGGCTGCGACACCGCCACGGCCCTGGACCAGGTCTGCGGTCACATCCGGGCCCGCTACCTGCGGCTCACCGCCATCCGTGCCGAACTCGTCCGGCCCATCGCGGCACTGCCCGCCGCGCTGCGCGGTTCGGTCGCGCGCATCGCCGACATCATCTGCGCCATGCCCGGCACCCAGCTGGCCTGGTTCGCCGAATCCGGCCGCTACCAGGACAGCGCGCCTGTTTCCAACGGCACCTGACGACCGGCATGTCCCCGGGCGGGGCGATGGGGCGACGGACGGATCAGCGTTCAGCGGCGTAGGAGGTCGGCGAGGCCGCGGCAGGTGAAGGCGTGGGCCTGCGGGCCGATTTCGGCGAGGAACGGTCGGGGCCCGTACATGAACGGTCCCGGCTCCTGCCAGGTGCCACCGCGGTCCTGGTGGTCGATCAGGTAGCGGGCCGCCCGGTCGACGGCCTCGGGGCGGCCGCTGTGCGAGCGGATCAGGACGGTGAGGGCCAGGGCGGTGGCGGCCGGGCTGGAGTGCGGGTCGTCCGCCAGGCGCGGCCAGCCGCCGTCCGGCCGCTGGGTGGCCGCCAGCTCGCGGGCGTCCTGGGCGACTTCGGGGGTGTGCCAGCCGACGAGGGGGGCGATCTCCGCCACCGGGTAGCCGGGGAAGGTGTACCAGTGCGCCTGGAAGCGGCCGTGCGTGCGGTGCTGTGCGATCAGCCAGCGCACCGCGCGGCCGGTGTCGATCGCGCCGTCGGTGTCGTGGGTGTGGAGGCCCGCGACCAGGTGGGCCACCACGTCCTCGGCGGGCTCGTCGTCGCTGGACTGCCACGTCGTCCACAGGCCGTCCTCCCGTTGGCGCGAAGCCGCGTACCGGGCGGCGGCCGGCCACACCTGCTTCCCCTGGGCGGTGCCGCGCAGGGCAAGGAGCGTGTTGCCGGTGGTGTCGTTGTCGGAGGCGATGCCCCTCGCGCTCGCCCAGCCGCCGTCCGGGGACTGCGCCCGGGCGAGGAAGTCCAGGGCCGGGGTGAGCGCGGTGCGGTCGAAGTCCGGGTGGCCGCTCAGGCACCGGACCATCAGCCCGGTGTCCCACACGTCGAAGGCGGTGAAGCGCCACGTCCCGTCCGGATGCCGGCCAGCCAGCAGGCTCTGCAGGCAGCGGCGGGTGCTGTCCCGTCCGCGCCCGGCCCGGTGCAGTGCCAGCAGGCAGGTTGCGGTGATCGCCGGCATCGCATGGAAGGAGCCGTCCGGGGACTGCTCCGCCTCCAGCTCCGCGACGACCGTATCCGGGACCGAGCATCCCAGTGCACGGACGGCGATGATCTCGCCGGCCAGGTGCAGGCAACGCTGCCAGCCCTTGAGCCCCCGGCCCCGGTCGGGGCCAAGGGCGGCCCGGTACTGGGCGAGGAGGCCGGCAGCCTCCGCTCCCGGGGCCCCGGAGGCGAGCGCGAGCGTGTGCAGCAGCAGTGCGCGCCGTCCGTGGTGCGCGGCACCGCCCGACGGCAGGGCCGGGATCGTCTGCGGTCCCGGCAGATCCAGGGCCAGTGCTCTCAGCCACCGGTCGGCGGCGGCCGTGAACGCCTCGTGCCCCTGGACCGGGCGCTGTGGCGCCTCGGTCAGCCAGTGGCGGGCCTTGTCCACGGCGCTGCTCGCCTGCCCGGTCTGCGCGAGGGCGAAGCAGCATAGCGCGGTCTCAAGGACCCGGGGTTCGGCGGGCTGTGTCCACGCCCCGTCGCCTCCCTGTGTGTCGAGTGCGGCGGCTACCGCCCGGTCCAGGCAGCGACCGATCTCCGCACCCAGGCCCGTGGCGGCCGAGGCATGTTCTGGGCTTGTGCCCTTATCTGACACGGGAACTGGTGAAGTGTCAGGAGGGGTTGGTACGGCGGCCCTGATCGTGTCCGGCATGAGGCCTCCATCCGCAGCGGGGCGTGTCGACGGCCAGTCTGACCGACGGCGAGCGGAATGATCACGCCCACTCTGCGGGTTCTCCGGGGCTGGGCGGAGTATCTTTCGTCCGAAGCCATGACATCGGCCTCGGGGATCAATGAACCGTGGTTAGCTGGTGAGAACGACCATGGACCTCTGGCGCAGTGATCCACTTCGCCGCTGGGGGTCAAGCTGCCCGGCACCAACTACAAGACCATCGGGGCCTCTCTCGGCGGCAACACCACCTACGCCTGGACCGAGTGTCACCGAAGTTGGACCGATGGCGGTGCCATCGAGGTCGGACCACCCGCTTCTTCCCGGCGGATCGCAGCATCCTAGGGATATGCGATTCGCCGGAAGGAAGCCCGTCGCTCTCGCCAGGCGGGGTGCCGCATATGGGGCCGCCCGGAACGGGTTGTGCTGGACGCGGGCCGCGGACGGTCAGGCCGGCTCGCAGTCCATGGTGGTGTCACTCACCCCGTCGAACTTGGTGGCCCAGCTGGTCCAGTTGTTGTCCCAGTCGCCTGGATGAATCTGCCGGTAGAGGCAGCTACCGTTGCCCTGGTAGCTGATGGCGTACACGCTGACGTCCGCGTTTGACTCGAACGAGTACGCGTGGCGCTGAACCGGCGACCCGGTCTCGTAGTAGCCAGGAGGCGTGTACGTCCACGCACTACCCTGCTGGTTCGGCTCCGACCAGAAGGTCACGCTCCCGCTCGCGCGGTGGGAGACGTGTGCTTGAGCTGCAGGCGCGGGTAGGGCGGTGGCCGCGACAGCGGCGACTGCTGCGGCTGCGGTGAGAAGGCGTCGCATGGTGAGAGCGCTCCTGAGGTGCGGTGGGTCGAGAGATCACGATCTCTACTCCCAACTCCTCCAACACAACTACGTCACTGCCCGCTCACCTGAATGGGGCACTGGCAACTGTCTCAGAGCTGGGCAGTACGACCTCGGGGAGCATCGGCACAGCGGTTTTCGCTGAGAACCGGGCGTGAGTAGTTGAGGTACAGGAGATCCCGGCGAGAACGATCATGGTTCGGTCGGTGCGAGCGTGTTGACCCGCCTCTCGTACTCGCGGTGGGCCTTGCACTGGGCCGGGACAGCGGGGAGGTCCTGGCCGCCGTCGAGCGGCTGGCAGCGGGCGAGGAGCTGGCGGTGTACGGCGGGGACGACGCTGACGCGCAGCGTGTAGCCCCGGCCGCGCGTAGGTGATCAGCTCGCGGAACTTCGGGCGTTGGACGGGGTGGAGGCGGCTGGAGGTGCCCGGGTCCTCCTCGAAGACGATCGGGTCCTCGATCCCGCCACGGCCAGGACGAGGTTCTGCCGGGCGGTGGACTGCTGGTCGGTCGAGACCCGCTTGTAGACCAGGTTCGCCACGGAAAAGGACCTGGCACGGGCAGTCACGTCGCCGCGCGGCCGACCCAACCGGCTGGCTCATGAACCACCGCCGTCTCGCGCGCGACTACGAAGCCTTTCCGGCCCGCTCCGAAGCCTTGGTCCGGTTCGCGTTGATCCACCTCATGTTTCGCCGGCTCACCGGCGAAACCACCCCGACCTGGCGCGGTACACGAGCCCGAGACCCAGCGCCGAAACGCTCAGTAAGTTGCCGCCGCCACGTCCGCAGGACCGGACGCGACTGCGGTCCGCGTGCGTGAGGTTTCCCGCCCCGCTGAGGACCGCACCCGGCCCCTGCTGGAACGCGCAGCGGCCTCGCCCGAGCAACCGGGCTGTGCGGCGATGTCCTCTTCCCGCTCGGTGTCCGCAAGGTTGCGACCGCCGATCGCGGCACCTGCTACCTCGTGAGAGTGATCTTCGTCCGGAGAAATCGGTTCCTCGCGTCATCGGCTCGCGATCATTGCCGTGGACGCGTTCCTCCCCTCTCTGCCACGAGCTGCCCGATCGTCCGGTGGCGGGCGCGTCCTGGAAGGAATTCCTCATGCGTAGCCGCATCGTGACCGCTCTTCTCGCCGCGGTGGTGTCCGTTCCGGTTCTGGCCGGTGCCGCTGCGGCGGACCCCGTCGCTCTCAATGCCCCCTATGCCCGGGCTGCGGCCAAGGTCGGCCAGGACAGGACGCTGCTGGCCGCCAAGAACGTCTCCTCTTCGGCGCGCAGTTCCAGCCTGCCGAGCGGCACCTACTGCGTGAAGGTGTCCGACCCCACCATCGACCTGCCCAACGCCGCCGTGCTCGCCACGGTCAACAACCGCCGCGCCATGATCACCGCCATTGTCCAGCCGCACAGCTACTGCGGCAACGAGGCCGACACCATCACCATCGTGACCACCGACAGCAACAACAACCCTGTCGACGTCCCGTTCACCGTCGCCGTCCTGTAGCCACCGGTCCGGGTAAGCTCCCCGCGTTTCAGTTGAAGAGGCCGGAGCGTCAGCCCGGAGGCGTTTCGGTCGAAACGCCTCCGGGCCGACGCCCTTCCACGGTTCTGCCCTGCCGGGAGCGGGATCTCCTACTGGTCCTCGTGCCTCCGGCGGGCGCCGACCGCGCCACCCGGCCGGGGCTGCGTTGCTGAACCGGCGTCACCTCGCCCAGCCCGGCCTGCCACAGGACCGGCCCGCGCCGTCGGGGGTGTCGCCGGCCCGGGCGGGGCGGTCAGCCGTCGCCCTCGTCGCTCTCCTCTTCCTCGTCGGTTTCGACGGCGGCGGTGACGGTCTCGACGGTGACGCAGGCCCTGGTGGACTTCCGTACGGTGGCGTCCGGGTCATCGGGAGTGATCGTGTACCAGACGGGGATGTCGCCCTTTCCCGCGGCCTCGATGGAGGGCCACGGCACGTCGAACCCGGCCTCCAGCCGGTTGAAGTCGCTCACGGTCAGCTCGTACTCGACTGCCGGGACGGTGGCGCCCTCACCCCAGTACAGGCCGATCCTGTCGCCGGCCTCCTGCTCCTCCTCGTCCAGGGCGATGACCGCCTTGGGGAAGAAGCCGTAGTCCTCCTGGAGGATCCTGTTCTTGTTCCCGGAGATCGGCGCCCAGATCTCGGCGAGACTCAGCTTCGGGTCGGGTTCGAGCGCTGCGGTGTCCTGCGTCTGCGACATTCCAGCTCCTGTGGGGCATGGTCGATCGATAGGGGGTGACGGTCGCCTCGCCGGCCCGGCCCCGCCCCGGGGTGGCCGTGGGGCTCCAGGGCCGGGCCGTGAGGGGATGGCTACGGGGTGTTTTCGTCGAAGTCGGCCTGCAGGCTTGCGGCCACGGCTTGGGTGGTGCGGTTGTCGATGCGCCGGCGGGGAACGTAGCCGACCATGTCGCCGTCCTTGAAGACTGCGATGGTCGGCGGCTCGGACGGGTCGATGCCCGTCCCGGGTGTCGTCGTGTATTCGTCCGGTGGCTTCGATGTCGTGGTCGTGGAAGACGGTGAGCAGGTGGTCGGGACGCTTGGAACCGTTCTCCGGGGCGAGGCGGACGGCAGGGCGGGCCGTTTGGTGCGAGAGCCCGTGCACGGAGATCAAGAGGATGCGAGACGGCTTCTCACAGGACGTGGTCTTGCGCTGTGGCGTGGGTGGCGTCGCAGACGGCCTGGAGTCTGCTGGTGCGCTGGAGTGGGAGTGCGGCGCCGCCGAAGGGGCCGCCGGAGTGGCCGGTGCCGCCGTGGGTGGGCAGGACGGGGATGTTGCCGCTGTGCGTGTCGTTGATCTTCAGGATGCCGCCGTTGCGCAGTTCGGTGGAGAACCGTGCGATGACGTCGGGGTCGGTCGCCCACAGGGAGTTGCGCAGGCCGTAGGGGTTCGCGTCGAGGAACGCCAGGGCCTGGCCCAGGAGTTCGGTGTCGGGGGCCCGGTCGGGCACGACGAGTTTCAGGAGTGGGAAGAACGTCTCCTCGTGGACGCTGGGGATCGCCGACGCTGTCTGGAGGCCGTCGATCCGGATCACGGTGGGCTGGATGAACATGCCGTCGGTGGCCGCCTGGCCGGTGTGGTCCCACTGGGCGCCGCCGGTCACGACCCGGGCGCCGGCCGCCGTCGCCTCGCTCAGTGCCTGCCGGAATCTGGGCGCCTTGAACACGGGTGAGAGCAGCACCTGCGGTTCCTCGGGGAGCCCGGGGCGTAGTGCTTCGGCCTGTTCGACCACTGCGGCGATGACCCGGTCGGCGATGTCCGGGTGCACGATCGCGTAGCGGGGAACCATGCAGATCTGCCCGGAGGCGTGGAAGCATTCGGCCAGCGCGCGGGCCGCCTGGGCGGGGTCCGCGTCGCGCCAGATCAGTGCGCCGTCGTTGCCGGACAGTTCGAGCACCGGTTTCTTGCCTCGTGCCAGGCACTCGGCCGCGAGTGCCTGGCCGCGCCGGGAGGAGCCGAAGTAGAAGACGGTGTCGACGTCGGGGCTCTCGAGCCAGGAGCGCAGCGTCTCCTTCGTGTCACCGCACAGCACGGACAGGACGCCCGGCGGTGCGCCGGTCTCGGCCAGGGCCGGGGAGACGATCTCGTGATAGAGGAAGGCCAGTGCCAGGGGGCTACTGCGCGGTGCCCCGACCACCAGGGCGTTGCCGCCGGCCAGCGCCCAGACGCCGAGCGCGCCGGCGCTGGCCGGGGCGTTCTGCGGGGGGCTGAGGGCGACCACGCCGTCGGGCTGGTAGTGCAGGCGTACGGTGCGGTGTCCGACCCGCGTCTCGTGCCGGGCGGTGCGGCGGGCGAAGGCGATCGAGTCCTGATGTGAGCCTTCGAGCATTCCGGACAGCTCCCACCGGGCCACCGGCAGCGGGTGGCCCTCGGCGACGCAGAGGTCGACGAACTCCTCGCCGCGGCGGGCTAGGCGGTGATGGAATGCGGAGACCAGCGAGAGGCGCTGGTCGAGCGGGACGCGGGCCCAGGCGGGCTGGACGGTGCGCGCGGCACGCAGTGCGCGGGCGAGCTGGTCCGGGCGGGCCAGTGCGACCCGCCCGGCCAGCCGGGCATCCGCGCCGTCCTCACCGTCGGCCTGGCCGCGCTCGCGCTGCAACACGATGCGGCCGACGGTGAGTGGATCTCGGATCAGGGCGCTCGCGCGGGCGGTGTACACCCAGTGGTCGGCCCTCTCGGGTGCGCCGGCGACCAGGGACGGATAGGAACGGATCACGACGCTCCGAACAGCAGGTCACCGACGGGCTCCTGGCCCTCGCCGGTGTAGAACTGCCGTGCCGCCGCGTCGATCCGATCGATGCTCACCGCACCGAGGCCTTCGGCGTCCAGGCGTCGGAACGCGGCTTCCACCTCGTGGTCCGGGGTACCCAGGGCCGCCTGCAGCGCACGGAACTCCGTCGGGGTGATCGTCCCGTCGCCGTCGGCGTCGGCCAGTTCGAGCACGGCGCGCACCGCGGGGCGGAAGGTGCGCTCGTAGCCGCCGTCCTCGTGCACGAAGGCGCCCGTCATGCCGCGGTGGTACTCCTGCGGGCTGATACGCCCGTCGCCGTCGATGTCACACTGCGCACGCAACGCCTCCCAGACGTCGAGCACGGTGCCCACGAGCGCCTTGCCCTTGGCGGAGGTCGGGCTGCTCTCGCACGCGGAGAGCACGCGCACGCCGAATGCCTCGAAGTCCTCGCGCTCGATGTAGCCGTTGCCGTCCAGGTCGAGCTGCTGCTCGAACGCGCGCTGGTGCTTGGATTCCAGGTGTGCACTCATGATCGCGTACTGCCTTTCTCTCGGGATGATGTGACGGCGTGCTCCCCCGCGGGCGCACGGTGATACTCAGATGCCGATCCCGTCCTGCATGGGGGCACCGAGGAACTCAGGGGCGTATCCGAAGGCGTCGACCAGCTCCTGCGCGATCTCGGCCAGCTCCCGATGGCCGTGCTCGAGGCGTTCGCGCGCCGCGTTCCAGGACTGCGGGTCCAGGAGCCCGTGCGCCAGGTACCAGTCGGCGTGCCGCAGCACCGCGCCCAGGCCGTAGTGCTCCAGGACGCGCCGCGCCGCGTCGGCGCCGCCGGCCGGGATCCGTTCGCCGAGGCTGCGAAACGCCTCGGCGTCCGCGTACGCCAACGCGGCGTCGCGCAACGCCTCCGCGGCCGTCTCGCGTCCCGGCGCCCGGCCGCCGGCCCGGTGGATCCGGGCCGCTTCGCCGAGCAGGCCGCGGACCCGGGCCTGTAGCAGGGACCGCAGCCGCGCGGCGTCGAAGGCCCCTCCAGACGGTGCGGGGCCGTGCGCGTCGAGCCGGCCGAGGTGGGCCGGCGGCCGGGCGGCCAGCAGGCGGCCGAGCGCGAGGGCGATCACCTGGTTGTCGCCCTCGGCCGTCACCGCGCCGTGCGCGATGCCCAGGTACTCGGCGATGCGGTTGCCCAGCAGCATCCCGCGTGCCCCGGCCCGCTCCCGGCATTCGTCGATCACCGACAGGGCCGTGTAGGAGGCGTGGACCTTCACGCTGTTGACCATCAGGGTGCGTTCGGGCTCCGCGATACCCGCGGCCCAGCGGTCCTTGGCGTCGTTGACGAGGGCGGTCGCCGCGTACACCCGGCTCAGGCAGGTCATCAGGGCCGCGCGGTGGTTGCGCTGGGACAGGGCGGGCACCGCCGCCCAGGCCGCGCCCCGCGTCATCCGGCGCAGGGAGTAGCGCACGGTGATGGCCAGTGACGCGCGGGCGGTGGCCAGCGCCATGCTCGGCAGCAGAATCCGCCCGAGCTTCAGGCAGTCCAGGGTGAGCCAGAACCGGCCGAGGGAACCGGGATCGGGCCTGCGCGGATCGGCGTCGGCACCGTCCGGACGCGGCCCGGCCAGCCAGTGCGTCCGCGGCACCGCCACTCCGTGGAACCCGGTGCGCGCGTAGTCCATGCCCCCGGCCAGGCCCCGCGACAGCGGGGTGACGGAAACTCCCGGGACCGGCCCGTCCTGCGTGGCGATACGCACCAGGAAGGCGTGCAGCGGACCCCGGTCCCGCCCGCCCGCCCCGGCCGGCGGGTCCAGCCGGGCGAGCACCACCGCGATCTTCGCCACCCCCGGATACGCCGACGTCGACATGACCTTGTACGCCGCCGCGTCCGGGCTCGTCAGAACGAACGAGTCCGTCGCCTCGTCGTACCGCGCCCGGGTCCTGATCGAGGTCAGATCGTTTCCGGTGGTCCCCTCCGTCGCCATGAGCAGCCCCACCGAGCGCATGCCGTCGAGCTCCGCGAGCAGGTCCCGGGTGTACTCGGGCCGCTGGGACAGTCCCATGATCGAGGCGACGCACAGGTTGTAGTGGACGCTCATCAAGGCCCCGGCCGTCGGCTCGGCGACCGCCGCCCAATCGTGCATGGCGCACAGCCGGTGCACATCGCGGACGATCACGGACGGTGGGTCCGTCGAGGCGCACAGCGCGCGCATCACCGCGTAGGAGCGGGCCGTCGCCGCCTCCGGAGCAAGCCCCGTCCGGGAGCCACCGGCGACCCGCGAAAGCAGACCGGGAAGCTCACCATCGAGGTCGGCACTCTCACCCGATAAGACGATTCCGCGCATGGCGTCGGCCAGCGCGCCCCCGCACCGCGAGGACGCGCGTTCCACCGAGATCGACATTCACCCCAGCCCTCCCACAGGGATGGTCCACTCCCTTCAGCACGGAGAGGCGCACCCTGGCGTATCAACGGCGCCAAAGTATCCCAATTCGCGGCGGACTTGAGCGCACGGAAGCGTCGATTACTGACTTTCACCCGCCAAGGTGACTTTTCACGGAGGGCCTGACGGAGCTGGATTACCGACTTCGGCTTGTCAGGGCGAGGGGTCCCGTCAGGAACGGACCGGAGAGTCCGGGTTGCTGTCAAAGATTTCGACGGCCTTGCCCGGCCGGGTCACCCGTTCAGGTGATTTGCGACCTCGGGGGCATCGGCCCGGTGGTGATGCCGAGTCAAGTGATGACGGGCGTCTAGCACAGGTGAGATGCCCGCGGCGCAGTTCACCGGAAGATCCAGGGATGGCCGGAGGGGCTCATAGTGTCGGTGTCATGCCAGTGGCAGGCCGAGCGTGTCCAGGCACGCGAGGCAGATTCACTGGCACCGCATCCATCGGCAACGGCCGCGCTCGCCCGGCCGTCCCCAGAGCCGTTGAGCGTCGGACCGAGGATCAGTTCGACTTCACGGAAGTTGCGCCAGAGCCCAACCTCGTGAACAAAGCCACCCAGCCGTAGCCGCCGAGCTCGTGCTCGTCCTTCGCCTTGAGCTCGCGCAGCACGGTGACGTTCTGGCGCTTGGTGGGGCCGGGTTCGGGCTTCTCGACCAGGAGCCGGAGCGGGCTGCCGAGTCGTCTCCGGCTCCTGGATGCCGTGTTACGTGCGGTCCTCGTACGCCATCGCCGTTCCTCCGGTTGATCGTCGCGGCGGATCGTCCTCCACCCCTGCCGGAGCCGGGCCCGGGCCGACAGGCCGCCGCTGGCCGGGCCGCTGGCGTGAAGAGTTCGAGCAGGCGTTCCCTCTGCCGGGGGCCGAGGCCTTGGGCGCGGCGGTTCTCCGCGAGCGGCGCCTGACCGACCCGCCCCGCGTCAACGACCTGCAACGCCCCGGGGTGCAAGGCGCCGCCACCGGTGCTGGGGTCAGGGGGCGAAGACGCTTCCGGCTGTTTCGGTCTGGTACGTCTCACCCGGGTGGACTAGCCCCTCCACAGGTCCCGAGCAGTCCGGTCCGGTGTGGACCTCGACGATGGCGTCGGTGTGGTTGCCCACAGATGTGGGGGACGAGTCAACGGCGTAGCAGCCGCTCGGGTCTTCGTGCGCGGCGCCGTTGATGACGAGGCGGCCTTCCGCTGCGTAGGCCGAGCCCGGCATGGTGACGGCCAAGGCCGCCGCGGCTGCCAACGGGCCCAGGGTCATGGCCATGCGTCGCATCATCTTGAGATCCTCTCCGTGGCGTGGACCGCTCAGGGGGCGCCCCACTGTCGTCACGGAAAGTACCGTATCGGTCGCACTGTGTGTCCAGTGTGGCCCCTGTGCCGCGAAGCGCGTCATCCGGCCGCTTGCCCGCCAGGTGTGGCCAGTTGAGCGCGTGATCCCGTTGTTCGTTGCCAGCGCGCGCGTTGTGGCCAAGCGCGGCGGAGATGTTGATGGCCCCGGTCAGGCGGAGTGCGCCGATGGCCAGGTTGGGCCAGCTCGCCATCGCTCGGGGCGCGTTGCCGTTCCGCAGCTGGGAGGCGTCCTCGGCGAACGTGGTGTCGCGAACGCCCGTGTGTGGCGATGGTGTCGATGAGGTGGTGCAGGGCCTCGACCCTCCAGTGGTCGCGGATCAGGGTGGCGATCTTGGCGGGACCAGCCTGACCGGCGGTCAGGCTGGTCACCGCGTAGATGGTCTTCACGGTGGCCTTGCCGCGGATCACGGGGCGTCGAGGACTCCATGATCTTGGAAGTCCGTGCCTGCTCCACGTCGCCTGGGCGCCTAATCCTTCTCGAACCGGGTTAATCGGACGAACCGTCACTTTGTCGAGGCCCTGAGACGGCGGCCTGCACCACAGTGCCGTGCGCGGCGGCCCGGCCGGCTTACGCGTACGGCACGTCAGGGTGCACACCGAAACTCGCGAAGACGAATGGCTCTTCGCCCTCGGCCCCACCACACCCGCAGGCCCTGACGACTGGCCTGCGCACTGAGCAGTCGCTGTCAGCTTAGGAGCAGGACGGCGGCCAGCAGCACCAGGCCCTGGGCATCGCCCCAGGGCTTGGGGTGTTCGCCAGGCACGGGGCGGTAGCAGGCCAGCAGGGCGCAGTTGTACCCGGCCCACACCAGCAGCGGCAGCGGCTGCACGAACAGGCCGATGAGCACGCCGAGGCCGGCCAGCGTGTACGCGGTCTGCCGGGTACGGCGCTCGCCGAGCACGGCCGGCAGGGTGTGGGTGCTGTCGCGCCGGTCGGCATCGATGTCGCGCAGGTCGTTCAGGAGCGCCGTCACGCTGCCGATGAGCGGGGCCGCGAGCGCCAGCAGCCAGGTGCGCGGATCGGCGAGGACATGCTGCTGCACGGCGGGCAGCAGCACGCCGAGCAGCGTCCAGACGGCCATCACGTACGGGAGCTTGAGGTGGGGGATCTGGCGGGCGGAGAGCCGTGCGCCACGCCACGGGATCAGCGGGGCCGTGTAGAGCCAGGCCGTGATCGCGGTGATCGCGAGCATCGCGGCGCACCACGGCCGCAGCACGACCAGCGGCAGCAGGGCCGCCGTGCAGCCGTACATCCACCAGGTCAGCGGGCGGCGGTTCCGCGCCACCCAGGCCGCACGTGCACTGCCGTCGCTCTCCGCCGACTGAAAGCGGTCACGGGTGTACGCGCCGGCCATCAGGAGGAAGGCGAAGGCGGCGATCAGCGGGTCGCCGGGGCGGTCCAGGATCAGGCTGGTGACCCAGGTGAAGGCCGCGGCGCTGACGCCGAGGGTGATGTTGGTCCAGGCGAGGAAGGTGAACGGGCCGGGGCGGGGGCCGGGGCTGGATTCGGGGACGGTGAGCGACTGCTGCGAGAAAGAAGAGTGCACACGCGTCCAACGACGTGGGCGCGCCCGGGTGACAGGCGAACCGCCACACCGGCGGCCGGCGCAGGGACGGTGTCAGCGGGTCTGGACCTTTAGTGGGGCGTGCGAGTGCTTCAGATCCGGGTCGAGATGGGTCATGGCCAGCAGGACGAAGTTGTTGACGAGTTCGGGCACCACGTACGGCAGGGGCCGTGGAGCGGCCTGGTCCGGGACGGCGGTGTAGCCGCCGTCGGGGTGTTGCTGTGCGAGGAGGTAGTCGGCGCCGTGGCGGACGGCGGCGGTGTCGCGGTGGTCGCGGGCCAGGGCGATGAGGGAGTACGCCGTGCTCATGGGATCGCTGGGACTGCCGGGGATGTGGCCCCAGCCGCGGTCCTCGTTCGCGGTGGTCAGCAGGCGCCGCTGGGCCGTGGCCAGGGCGGCCCGGATCCGGTGGCCGCGCAGGCCTGGGTGGTGGACCTGGGCGGCGTGCAGGGCCTCGACCGCCCGGAAGATCGCGTTGGCCTCGCTCAGGCTCCAGCTGCGCTCGAAGGTGCCGTCGCCCAGCTGGGCGTCCAGCACGAAGTCGGTGGCCCGGTCCAAAAACGGCCCGTGCGCCGGGCGGTGAGGGGAGAGGGCGAGCACCGTGTTGGCGGTCATCGTGGGCTCGGCGGGATGGCCCGCCAGGTAGGTGGGTACGCCGCCGCCGGGCGAGGCCAGAGTGGTCAGGAAGGAGCGCGCCGCGGTGATCTGCTTCTCGTAGCGCACGGGGTCGATGGCGTGCAGGAACCGCAGGACGTGGGCGGTGTCGTCACTGTCGGTCTGTTCGACCCCGTCCGCGTACGCCCAGCCCCCGTCCGCGGCCTGACGATCTGCCAGGAAATGGGCCATCGAGGCGAGGACGTCCCCCGGGGCGCCGGCGCGGACCAGGGCCAAGCCGGCGGTGACGGTGGCGAAGATCTCCTCGCTGACGATGAACGGCACCCCGCCGTCACTGTTGCGGCAGTCCGCGACCAGTGCCGCCCCGTGCCGGACCGCCTGGTGGCCGGGCAGGGCGCGCTGGAGGGCGAGGAGGGCGAACAGGTGGGAGAAGACGTGCTTCTCCCACACCTGCCGTTCCTGCCCGGCCGTGGTGAACCACAGCAGCCGCTCGACCGCTTCGGGTTCGGGCTCCGCCTGGTTGAGGATACGGATGGCCATCAGCCGCAGCCGGGTCCACGGCACCTCGCCGTGGTCGTCGAACGCCTTCGGCTCCGCCTCGACATGGAAGGGCTCCGGGCCGACGACGGCCAGGACGGCGGCGAGTGCGAGCTTCTTGCGCGCCGAGGAGTGCTGGCGGGCCCCGGCGAACGTGCTCTCGACCAGCCCGTCACGGTCGGGGACCGGCGCCCCGTACAGGCACGCCCGGATGACCGCCGCGTCGAACTCGTCGGCATCCGGCTCGCGGTGGGTCAGGTAGTCGCGCAGCGAGGCCTGCACGGGCTGCATGATCCCTTCGCGGCGTAGCAGGGTGAGCAGCAGGGCCGATTCCGTGACCCGGCTCTCGCAGTGGCCGATGACCGCGCCGGAAGCGGTGACCTGGGCCAGCACCCGGCCAGTCAGCCGTCGGCCGGCCCGGCGCAGCCGCTGGGCCTGCGGGAGATCGGCGGCGGGGCGCTGCACCTGGCGGCTGCGGCTGCGGCCCGGTCCGGGGAGCGGGAGGACGAGGTGGACCGCTGCCCGCTTTCGCAGGACCTCGGGGAGGTCGTGGCGGTCAGCGACCGGCCAGGCGTGCTCGTCAGCGACGAGCCGCAGCGCCGTCGAGGGCTCGAACGCCACGCGCAGGCCGGTGCGCCGGAACAGGTCCGTATCCCCGAGGGAGTTCCCGACCGTCAGCGACCGGGACCAGTCGATCGCCTGGTCGGCAGCCAGCTCGGCGGCGACCCGGTCCTTGCGGCCGATGACTTGGGCTGCCACCCGGCCTGTGTACCGGTCGTCCTGGTGGGTGAACGTGGTGCTGCGGACATGCTCTATCCCCAGTTCCTCGCCCAGGTGCCGCAGCACCTCGTGGGGGCCGCCGGAGATGAGCATCGGCGTGAAGCCGTCCCCGCGCAACCCCGCGACGAGCGGGCGGACGAACCCGAATAGGGCCGACCGCCGCTGCTGCCAGACCTGTTCGGCGACGCCGGCGACGCGGCCGACCGGCACGCCCGTGAGCATCGCCTCGAACAGCTCGTAGGCTCGCCTGGCGGAGCTGGCCGACTCCAGTTCGGCACCGTCCGGCGAGGACAGGAAGGCCCGCAGCGCCGCCAGCCGATCCGCGGGGCAGGGCCTGGCGCGCACCAACTCCCCAGGCAGCAGCGCCGAGCCGGGGATCATCTGGTGCTTGGCGTCGCCGCGGCCGTAGGTGTGGCAGAAGGAGCGGTCCGGGCAGGTGGCGGCGTCCGGTCGCAGCCACGGCGAGACGTCCACCGCGAGCACCAGGCGGCCGTCGGCGGCGCGGGACAGCGGCAGGCCGACCAGCCCGGTCCGCAGCCGGTCGACATCGAGGCAGACCCGGTTCAGCGCGGCGTACAGGGCGCCGTGCCCGCGCCGGTGCTCAGGCGCCAGCGCCAGATCCACCAGGGTCTTCACCGGGCCTTCGGTGCACGGCATCGCGTCGGTGAGCTCGAACAGCGCGTCGCGCCGTCCGGTCAGGCAGCCGTAGAAGACCCCCCGGAAGCGTGAGAGTTCGGCGAACGGCTCGCCCTGAACACCCTGTTCCACCACAATCACCAGCACGGCCTTCGCGTCAAGTCCTGGAACCCTTAGTCGAGTACATGATCACGTGAAGGCCGTGCCCACGTCCCGGATACACCCGAACGAGTGATCACCGGACCCGCTTGTTCGAGGCCGCTGAAGCTGCCGTGCCGTGGCCAGGTCGCGGGCCCCGGTGAATTCCCGGTCGAAGTCGCCGTAGTACTGGAACATGTTGCCGATCTCGTCGGCGGCCGGGATGTCCAGGGAGCGGAAGACGCCGTAGGGCACCGCCTGGAAGCGCACCGGCTCGCCGAGCGCGGCGGCGAACTTCTCCGCGTACCGCGCCCCGGTCAGGTGGTCGCCTGCCAGGCCGATGGTTTCGCTGATGAACCGCTCGCCACCCTTGCACACGGCGAATGCGGTGCGGCCGATGTCCTCGACGTCCACTCCGGCCAGCAGCTTGCCGTCCTCCATCGGCAGGGCGAGGGTCAGCACGCCGTCCTCGCCGCGCCGGGGAGCGAAGGTCCGCAGGAAGCCCTGGAAGAAGAAGGTGGTGTTCAGGAAGGTCGTGGGGATGTCGGCCTGCCGGAACAGCTCGTTCACCGCGCCCTTGGCGTCGAAGTGCGGCACGTTGTATTGGCCCTGGAGGACGGGCATCCGGTCGTCCTCCAGGGGAAGCAGCTCGCGGGTGTCCTCAAGCGTCGACCAGACCACGTGCCGAAGGCCCGTCGCCTTGGCGGCCCGCACCAGAGTGCTGATCTCCTCGGTCTCCCTCGCCGCCGAGCCGTGGGCCCAGAAGTTGGTGACCAGGAAGGCACCGTAGGCGCCCTCGAATGCCTTGTGCACGCTCGGCTCGTCGTCGAAGTCGGCGGCTGGTCGTCGGCCAAGGTGTCCTCCTCGTTCGCCGGGGATGAGCGTACGCACGTGCGGCCGGGCGTACGGCAAAGCCGCCCCTGCCTGATCGGCGAGAGGCGGCCGTCTGCGGTGTCAGATCTCGGCGAGGCGGTTCGAGAGGTTGAGGGCGTCGGTCGCGAACGCGAGGGCCGCACACAGGCCGGTCACCTCGTGGAGAGTCGGGCGGACCAGACGCGGCCAGTCGTCCGAGGCTCCTGGCCAGGAGGCGAGGTGTACCTCGGAAGTAGCCAGGCCCAGGTGCGCGCTCACGTCCCAGCCGGAGCGAGAAGCGGGCTCCCAGCGGAGGCGGATGCGGCCGAGGGTAAGCCTCGGGGTTCTGGCGGCGAGCCACGTGACGTCGAGCGGGCCGTCGTGCCTGGCGGAGACGCGCTGGACCAGGGCGCCGCGTACACCGTCCGGCATGGGGCGTACTGCGAGGCCGTGCAGCGGGAGGGAGTGTGACGAGATGGGAGCCTCCGGTGAGCGGAGAAGGGGTCAGGACCAGGTGAGGGCGTCGCGTACCGGCACCGAGAGGTAGCCCTCTTGGCCGTCGTCGGGGATGAACGCCTTGCCGTCCCGGACGACAACCTCGCTCCCCACGTAGTGGGTGAAGGGGAAGTCGGGGTTGACGGCGAGGCGGATCGGCAGGTTGGGGTCGAGGTCCTGGAGCTGGCGGAGCAGGTGGCCGACGGTCAGGCACTTGGGCATGGAAGCCTCCGGGAGCAGTGAGGGCGTACGGGGCAGGAGCGTCAGGAGGCGTTGACACCGAGCAGGTCCCGGAGGACCTTCGGCCCTTGGGCGTGACTGGCGAGGTGACGCTTGCGGCACTCGGCGACGTAGCCCTTGCCGCGTTGCTTCATCTCCCAGCCGCCGCACGAGCAGACGGCCTGGGTGTACGAGCGCCCCGGGCAGTCGGCGTCGAGCGGCTTGCCGGAGCTGGTGTGCTTGTGGTCCGCCGGGCAGAGGGTGCCGTCGGCGTGGTGATTGGTGAGTAGGGCGTGGAACGGCATGGTGGATTCCTCGTGTTGGGAAAGGGGTCCTGGCGTCCGGGCGGCGGAGGCCAGGGCGCTCGTTCATTCGAAGAGGCCGTGCTGCCATTGGCGCTGTTCCGCTCGGCGGGCGGCCCGGCGGCGAAGTGTCCGGGGAGACGGGAGGGGCCGGTCGGGTTTGAGGGGCGGAGTCAGAGGGCCAGTCGGTAGGAACGGGCGGCAAGGGGCGGGCCTGCCTCGGAAGCGACCAGGCCGTCGGCGACCAGGCGCTGAAGGGAGCTGGCGACGCGTTCCTCGTGGAGGCCGGTGGCGGCGCTTATCTCGGGGATTGGCATGCCGGGGTTGTTCGCGAGGCAGGCAACGACTCGGGTGTCGCGGCGGCGAAGGGAGTCCTGGAAGCTACCGGCGGTGTAGACCAGCGTCATCCCGCAGCAGACCAGGGGTAGACCGAAGAATGCCGAGCCGGAACCGGCGACAGCGTCGTAGGCCGCGAGCACGCTGGCACCCAGGCCGATGATGTGGCCGGAGGCTCGGACAAGATCGTCTGAATGGATGGTCACTTTCAAGGCCTTTCGTTCATGAACGGGAGGGCTGCGGAGCGTCGGCGCGAGTCTGAAACGGGGTACCGGTGGTCGGGACGGGCTGGTGAGGGCCCACCCCGACCACCGACTCAGCGGGCGGAGTGGGCGACGAGGGCGGCGATGAATCCGGCCACCGTCTCGGCGGGGGTGTGCGTGCCGAACTCCTGGACCCACGCGTCGCCTTCGGCGGGCTGCACCTGCACCCGCCAGACGATGTCGCGCGTCCAGGAGGCAGGGTCCTCGGGGAGCCAGCCGACGTAGACGCGGCCGTCTGGGCTCGCCGCGTGGACGTTGGCCTCCGGGGTGTCGACGATCGTCCAGCCGAGGGCGTGGAGGAGGTCGAGCACCGGGCTCGCGCAGTGGTCCGAGGAGAGCCAGTGGCGGTCTTCCACGGCGGGGCGGACGACAGCGGGCAGGAGGGTGGCGGAGGCGTTCATGGTTGGACGATCCCTTCGTTGACCTGCGGTTTTCCCGACACTTGTACGTTGACATGGGGTGTGCCGAAGTCCGTAGTCGTTTGCGGGGATGCCCCGTCTGCCGTGGGCGAACTGATGACGGCCAGGCGCCCGGAGTGCCAGCGGCGCGGGAATGGAACGACGGCCGGGGTTGTCGTACTCGAGTTACGGCAGCGAGTCGTACGGGACTGAAGGGGGAGCAGGGATGACGGAACCGAGCAGACATTGGGATGGGGCCGGGCTGGAGCGCAAGATCCGCGCCGCCGGGCGTCCGTGGACCGTGGGCGACATCGCGATGGTCGCCGATGGCCAGTGGGGCATCGGCGCGCAGTCCGACAGGTGGCCGGACGAGGACGCGGTGGTGGAGCACCGGGCCGTGGAAGGACGGCACGTCGAGCTGACCGTGGAGGAGCTGGCCCGCGTGATGGGTGCCCGCACCGAGGACGCCCACCACGACGAAGGCCTTGCCTAACCGTTCAGCGGCGCGGCCCCGGTGAGGGCGCCGACGGCCCGACGACAGCCGCAGGAACAGGCTGGTCGGGGACCTGGACCGGGGTACGTGAAGCGAGCCCCGAGCGGGCGACAGCAGCCCTGGACAGGCTCGCCGCCGGCCCCCGGTCAGCGGTCGAGGCGGCTTCGCGTGCTTCGACCACACGCCTGATCGCCTGCACGTACGCACCGCTCTCCGCGAGCGCGACGCGAAGGTCGGCCGCCGAGCTGGAGAGTCGGTCCAGCTCGTAGAACGCCGGCACGTACCCGGGCCTGGTCAGGGCGTGCAGACGGTCCTGGTGAACGGACACCGCGTTGTCGGTGATGGCCAGGGCCGTACGGATGTGCATGGCCGAGCGCAGGAGCGGGTCGTCGCAGGGGCGACGGACCGCGCGGACTTCCAACACCTCGATGGGCTGACCCCAGGCTTTCTCGATCATGGAGGTGGCCTGGTCGAGCGCGGTGGTGTCGGGCATGGCGGAACTCCTGTTGTCCGGAGGGGCGGAGGGCGTCCGGGAAGGTCAGGGCGGGGGTCAGCGGCTGTGCCGGGGAGCCGACGAAGCGGCCGGCGGCCGGGCTGCGGCTGCGGACGTGAGGGTGTTCGACCGCTTCTGCGCCGAGGACGTGGTGCGGCTCTGGGCCGCCATCACGCGGAGGTCGGCTGCTGTCCGCGGAGCACGCGCGGCACGGCGTACGGCCTCGGTGACAGCGGTGCGGCGTACGTCGAGCGGAGTCGGAGAGTGAGAGACCCGGGGATCGGCAGCCGGGCCGGCCGGCGTCAGAGTGACCAGCGGCTCCATCTCGCGGTGGATCATGTGGCGTTCACGGACCACCGGGGCCGGACTGGACATGACGGCCGCCGTCGCGGCGATCAGGTGGGACGGAGTGCGGGCCGTGAACACCGCCTCCGCCCGCGTACCCCAGCCCCGGGGACCGGCCCACAGCATGACGGTCTCGGCGTCTCGTCCGCCGCGAAGGGTGTCGATCTCGACACCTGCCAGTCCGTCGGGAGCGGTGATCTCGACGGTTCCGTACTTGGCTGTCTCTCGGCGCCAGCCGGCATCGAGCAGCGGCTGGACGGCATCGGCCCAGTACAACGACGGGTCCGCCAGGAAGCGTCCGTTGTTCTCGTACGGGTCGGATGCGGCGTAGTCCTGGGCCAGGGCTGTGGTGAGGCCGGCGACGATCTCGGCCGGGGTGACGTGGTTGAAGGTCGCCGTCCAGCGGGGCGTGGCGACGGCCTCCTCGGCCGCGGTGATCCTCCACAGCTCGAAGTCGTCGCCGAACCAGCCGATCCGGATCCGCTGGTCGGGCGAGGTGACGAGGAGCTGGCAGGGTCCGTCGTCGAGGTAATGGTGAGGCCAGTGGGCCACGGGGGCGAAGCCGGCGTCTCCAGTCCCGTTGGAGCCGGCGAGATACATGGGGCTGACCAGTACCTCTTCGTAGCGGGACGGGTCGGGGAGGGCGGGCATGGTCGAAGCTCCAGGCGCGTGTGGGAGGAAGGGAACGCGCCCGCGTGCGCAGCGCAGCGAAGGGCCGGAGCACACGTGGACACGGACGCTATGGCGATGGCGGGGTGTCTCTGGTTCTCGGCGCCACCCGGATCACCTGACCCGTCCTGGGGCCGACGGAGTGGTCAGGGACGCCAGCACCCGCGGTTGCGGCTCGGGAGCATGGCTGAACAGGGCGCTCGGTACAGCAGCGCTTCGGCGCAGGGCTGCTGCGGTCCGGGCGCCGTCCGACCCCAACGGGACGCCAGGGTGGGTCTGCTGGAGCACCGTGGCGGAAGCGGGCGGCGACAGGACCCGCTGCGTGGCCAAGGGGACGCTCCAGCGCTCGACGGTCGCGTAGACGGGGCCCAGCTCCTGGCCGGCATCGGTCAGCATGTAGGGGGCGCCGTGTTGCGGTCCCGTGCGGGTGACCAGGCCGTCGGCCTGGAGCCGGAGGAGGCGCTGCCGGGTGAAGGCGTCGGCCCGGCCGATGCCCTCGGCGATGTGGCCGAACCGCATCGGGCCGCCGTCGGCAAGGACTTGGATCAGGGCAGTGGAATGCCGCGGGCGTAGACGCCGTACAGCGTCCTCGACGCGTTCGGCTTCGGCCGTCGCGTCGGGCGCCAGGTAGATCCGGGACCAGTCGGCCAGCGCGCGGTGCACGTGCGTCAGGGACTCGCCGAGGGCGCTGAGCCGGTATGGCGCTCCGTGGCGGGTGTCGGTTCGGGTGACCAGCCCGCCGGTTTGCATGGCGGCCAGCCGCAGGCCGAGTACCTGCTCGCTGACGAAGGGGAGCTTGGCGGCGATGTCCCGTATTCGCATGGGGCGGCCCTCCTGGGCCAGGGTCATCACGGACCAGGTGGTCCACTTCGGCCCCGACAGGCCGAACGCGTCCTCGATGCGCTGGGCGTCGAACGAGTTGATGGGGAAGACGGGCCGGGCGGGGACGTGGGGCTGGTGCATGCGGCCGCCTCCATCCGGGCGAGCAGTGAACGGACCAGAGTGGGCAGGCCCCCTGGTTCGCCACCGATCCAGATGCGGTCGGCCGCCTCGTCGAGGACGTACGCGGCGTCCTCGAGCAGGCCGCTGGAGATCTCCATGCAGGCGTCGGTGATCCGGGAGGCCGCGAGCAGCGACTGGGAAAGCACGTCGACATAGTCGCCCGGCGGGAGCCCGGCGGCCTCAGCGGCGGCGCGGATCGCTGCCAGCTCCAGCGCGCTGAAGGCGAAGTCGAACCCGTCTTCCTCCTCGGCGTCCTCGGTCGTGGCGAAGTCCAGGTCCCGGGGTTCCGCTGGGATGCCCACGCGCGTGCAGATCTGGTCGACGGCGGTGGTCAGCTCGGCGAGGGACTCGGTGAGCCAGCCCAGCGCGGAGGCGTAGGAGGCCAGGGTGAATAGACCCGCCGGAGTGGCGGGACGCGGCTCGGCGGCCATGAACTCTTCAAGCCGGTCAGCCAGTTCGCCCACCACGTGCGGACCGGCGGACAGCGTGCCCAGCACGGGGTGCAGGTAGGAGCGGCTGGCGGCCGTCGGGTACTCGGCGGCGAGGATTCCGGAGACGCTCTGCGCGGCCCCGGTGAGGAGGCCGGCCAGGTCGGTACGGGACAGCGGGGCGCGGTCGGCGGTCATCGCTGGGGGACCTTTCGGGAAGGGGCGGCCGTGGAGTGAGCCACTGTGGGAGGAGTTGCCGGGGCGGCGGCCGTAGGGCGGCTTGCGGTGAGGGAGGAACGGGACCGGGCGGCTTGGACGCGGGCCTCGTCGGCGGAGGCCGTCTCGGTGCCCTGCTGAGGGGCGGTGCGCACGTGGGCCGTGCGGTAGACCGCGTAGTCCTTCCGGCTTCCGGCGGCGACGAGGTAGACCTCGCGCTTGTGGGCCGAGGTCGGCGAGGCCGGACGGAACTGGATGACCAGTCGGTAGGACACGGACGGGTCGACGTAGACCTTGTGGAAGCCGGCGAGGCGGCCCTTCAACGGCAGGCAGTCGTCACTTCCGTGGACCAGGTTCTGCAGTTCCAGCAGCGCCAAGTCGCGGATCTCATCAGGCAGTTCCCGAAGGTCGGCGATGGCGTCAGGGTGTGCGGCGAAGGCGAAGCGGGCGCGGCTCGCAGCAGCCTCCCCTGCACCGGACGCTGGACCGGTCCCGCCGGAGGCGTACGGGGGGAGTCCATGCTGGCCTTCGGAGCAGCGGAGGCACCGGTCGAACGGGCGAGGGCGATGCGGGCGACGCGGGCCCGGACGACAGCGCCGTTGTGATCGCTGTATTCCGGCGGCTCGGGCAGCGGGCCGCTGCGGTCGTCCAGCCAGGAGCGGGCGGTGCCGACGTTGGCGAAGGCGCCCTCGCGCATCGTGTATGTGCCGGCGTCGTGGTTCCACTCTTCGTGGAAGACCCGGATCGGTGCCTCGTCGGCGCGGGAGTCGCGCGTCAGCGTCCACGTCTCGCACGGGTCGGAGTCCGAGGTGTGGTTGTCGAGGACCTCGTACCGGGTGCCCGACTCCCGGATCTGCCGTTCGACCCAGAGCGTGAGGTCGTCGGCGGGCTTCACTAGGCCGTCGCGGATCTTGGCGATCTTCTCGGGTGGACAGCCGCGTTCGACCAGCCAGTTCTGGGCGAAGGGCACCGTGGCGTGGTGGCTCGTCTCCAGGGTGTACGTGAACCGCGTGAGATCCCGGGCGACGGCGATCGCCATCACCTGAGGAGCGCCGGGCGCTCCCCAGATGGCCGACTGGTCGTGGGCGATGACGAAGCTGTGGGAGCCGTTGGGCGTGGTGTGGTGCTGGGACAGCGCGGTCAGGTCGCCGGACCAGAACCTCTCCACCGCCTCCTCGGACGAGGCATCGGTGGGGGCGAGTTCGTCGAGATCGAAGTCGAAGGCGAAGTCGAAGCGGTCGTTCATGCCGCCACCCCCGACTGCTCAGGGGCGGGAGTGGTCAGCAGCCGATGGTTGGGACGGGTCGGACTGGTCGTGCACGCGGCGAAGGGGCCGTCCGGGGCGCGGAGGTGGACGAGTGCTTGGTCCAGGTGGTCGCGGTGCCAGGTCGACGGACCGGCCAGGCCGGCCTCGGTGTCGGTGAGCTGCTGCCACGCGAGCCAGAGGGCGTGCAGCCGGGCGACGGCCTCCGGGTGCTCGTGCCACTGCGCGCACCAGGGGCGCGTCGTGCTGATCTCCCGGCCGTACACCGGCAGGAGGAGGTGGTTCACCCAGTTGCTGAGGGCGGCGAGTTCGACGGCGTACGCCTCGCCGCCCAGGGCGAGGATGAACACCGAGGTGGGGCCGTCGGCCTTCTCGGGGCCGGCCGCCCCGGCTTCCGCGGCGCCGTCCGTCTGCTGGTCGGCAGGGGGTACGGGATAGGGCTCGGAGCCGAGGCGGTCGAGGATGACGCCGTGGCGCCTGACCTCCGCGATGGTCTTGGCGAGGGCGCTGGCGAGGTCGTCGAGGTTTTCGTCGGAGACCCGGAACGGCTCAGGGCCGGGGGCGGGGGCGGTCGGACTGGTGTCGGACATGAGAGCGTGCTCCATCTGTGAGACGGCGACATGCCCGAGAGGATGCGGAGAATCCGTGGTTTGGCCCGGCCGGGAAAACCCGGTAGGGAGCCGCTACCCGGCCGCGCAGCGCGGACAGCGCGGGAACGGCGGTGCCAGCAACTGCAGAGCCCGAGCGGCCTGTTGGGGAACGACGCCGTTGCCGAGCGCGGTGAGCTGAGCCGGGCGTCCGAGTCCCGGGGTGGCGGTGACCCAGCCGGCGTCGAGGCCCTGCATCCACTCGACGAAGTCGGCACGGAGCCGACCGGCCGCGTCGGTGGGCGCCGGCGCGGGGCGGGTGAGTGTCTCCCATCGGGTGATGGCGGCTGCGTACGGTCCCCATCGCGGCTCGACTCCTCGGCTTCCGGGGACGGCTCCACCCACAGCGGCAGGACCACCGCCGACAGGGGAGGGCGCCATCCCTTGCCGGGGCGGCGGCCCGGGGTGCCCGTGTCGCTGGCCCTGGGTGTGGGCAACAGGGACGCTGCCGCACTGGGCAGGGTCATGTCCCCGTTGCCGTGCCGCTGGTTGGGTGAGCCCTTGATTCCGTCCGGCGCCTTCGGGGTCGGCAGCAGGAGCCACTCGACCTCGTCGGCCAGGTTCGGGCCGTGGCCCCCGCTCTTCCTCTTGGCCGGGTGCTGGGAGCCGCCGTTCTTGCCGATGTTGCTGGTCGGCGTCTTGAGCAGGGTCTCCGGCGGGCCAGGCCGTGAGGAAGGTCCGCTCGCGCTGGTGCGGGGCTCCGACGTCGGAGGCGCGAAGCACGAGCCATTTCGCGTCGTACCGGAGGTCGGCCAGGGATCCGAGTACGGCACCGAGTGCCCGCAGAGGAGACTGACCTGCGGTGTCTCCCAGACACCACGGGCAGGGTTCCACGTCGCCAGGGGAGCCGGCGGGGGAGGTGAGGAGGCCGCGCACATTCTCGATCACTACCAAGCAGGGTCGGAGGGCCTCGACCGCACGGGCGACGTGCAGCCACAGCCCCGATCGGGTTTGGGAGTTGAGTCCGGCCCGGCGGCCGGCGACCGAGACGTCTTTGGCAGGGGAAGCCGGCCGTCAGGACGCACACGCGGGGGACGGTGGACCAGTCGACGGTGGTGATGTCGCCCAGGTTGGGGACGCCGGGCCAGTGGCGGGTCAGGATGCGAGAGGCGTTCGGATCGACCTCCGCGTGCCAGGCGAGCGTGCCGCCGAGAGCGGCCTGCACCCCCAGGTCGAGGCCGCCGTACCCGGAGCAGAGCGACCCGATCAGCGGAGGGCGGGAGACGATGGCGGGCATGTCACCGGCTCCGTACGGTCCGGGGCACGACAGCCGCCGCCGGTGCCGGCGCTGCGGGGGTAGCCGGTACGGCCTCGTACATGGGGGTGGTGGTCCGGCCGAGGGTTGCCCGGAGCCGCCTCGACGGCGGCGAGACCGACGTCGAGGCGGCGTGCAGGGAGTCGGCTGCCTCCCGCAGGGCCGTGTTTGCCGTCCCGAGCGCCTCGTCGATCACCCGCCCCGCCGCCTCCCGGGCATCCCGGGTGTCGGGCCGGTCGTGCAGGTGCTCGGTCCGTTCCAGGAACGCGAGCTGCTGGGCCACTTCCCCGAGGGCGGCTGCCGCCTCACCGGCGGGCCGTACTGCGGCGGAGAAGCTGGACACGGCGAGGGAAGTGCGAGAGTCGTATTCCCTGTTGGCGGTGCGGAAGAGGACCTCGTCGCCCAGCTCGGTGATCATCTTGCCGAGTTCGGAGATCTGCTGGGCGACGGCGACGCTGCTGGGGAGGCGGTGCGGGTCGCCGGGGACTGGCAGCTTGCCGCGCTGGGCGTCGAGGGCCGAGGCGGTGGCACGTATGGCCAGAGCGTCGGCGAGAGGGTTTGTGGTCACGATGAACTCCTGTACGTGAGGACGAGCGGTGGAATGGGGTGTCAGCTGTGGCTGCGCGAGGGCGGGCGCGCGGCGGTCGGGGTGGGCCCACGACCGAGAGGGCCCGGTGGCGAGGGAGCGGGGCGCGGCGTACTGCGGGTGAGGGCCGCGTGCACCCGCGCCGCCGGCGGCCCGCCTGCGGAAGCGGCGGTCGTTGGCGCCCGTGAAGCCGGCCGGCCGGTCGCGGTTTGCCAACGGGCGCGGACCTCGTCGAGCGGGCCGAGCGCGTGCAGGGCGTGGTTGATGAGCCGCCCAGGGGCCAAGACTTCGTCCTCGGCTAGGGCGCGGACGGCGCGGGCGGAGGCGGCTGCGGTGCGAGTGAGGGAGGAACGCATTACCTGCTTGCCGAGCCACTCGGCGTCACCGGCCCCGACGCCGTCGCAGATAGCGGCGAACCGGCATTCCGACAGCGTGCCGTCGGCCAGCAGGCCGCGCCGCTGGGCCTCCCAGAGCAGGGTGATCCGGTCGATGGGCTCGCCCCGGTGGTGCAGCGCCCCGAGGCACTGGTAGAGCTGCCCGTGGACCGGGTCGGCGAAATCCGCGGGACGCAGCCAGTCCACCACCTCACCCATGGCCCCCGGCCGCTCGACGAGGACGGACAGAAGGAACTCCTCGTCCTCGGCAACCTGATCGGCCTGAGCCGGCGGAAGGGCAGGCGGGTCGGGGGCCTGCGATGTCGCGGGCGCGACAGGGCGCGGTTCGGTGCCCCACCGCCGGGCGAGATCGGTGAGTACCCCCGTCAGGACGTCCGCGTGGTGCAGCGCTCCCTCGACCTCGCCTCGCACAGCGCCCGCGCGAGCTTCCTGGTGAAGGCGGATCGCGTGCTGGGCGACGGTGCGATGGATCGCGCCCTCCAGCACCATGCGGCCGTACACCGGAGCGTGCGCCGGACGCGGACAGGCCGAGACCAGGAGATGGGCGTACGACGCGGTCAATCCCCGGACATGGAGGCCGGCCTCGGCGACCGCGTCGGTCACCCACGACAGCGGCACCGGACCCTCGCCCTCTACCGCGGGGTGGCCATCGCCTCGGAGATTGCGCAGTGCGGCGAACAGCGCCTGGTGGACCGGCCGGTAGAAGTGATCGGGCGCGAGCCACTCCAGGTGCGAGAGCTGGCCCGGGTCGAGCAGCACCGCGCCGAGGACCGCCTGCTCGGCCTTCAGAAGCGGGTTCATCGACGACCTCGCGTGTTGGAAGCGGACGGCTCACTCGGCCGGGCACGCAGATCGGCGACCGCCCGGTCGGCAGCGGCCACCGCCTCGGCGAAGCCGTCCAGCACCGTGATGAACGCGGGATCGGCGACGGGAACCGACCCGGCATCGGCGACCAGCCACCATCGGCCCTCGCGCAGGACGGCCGGCGACTGCGCGAGCCGCGCGGAACGCGGCGTGGGCGCGCTCATGCCGACAGCCCGAAGTCGTCGTGGCCGACGGTCTTCGCCAGGGCCCGCTCGGTGATCGCCTTCGTGGCGCGGGCGGAGGCCGGTCCGACCAGCTTGGCGGAGGGCTCCTTGTACCAGGGCCGGATGCTGAGCATGGCAATGCGCAGACCGGTGGCCAGCAGCAGCACCTTGCCCTTGGGTAGGGCGCGGATCGCGTCGGGCGGCAGGATCCTCTCGGTGCGCATGCTCACCGAGGTGGACTTGCCGCTCTCGCTCGTGGAGACCGAGACGGTCTGGACGTCGTGGTCGCCGACCTGTCGGCTGAGGCGGTCAGCGAAGTCGGCGTCGTCGATGCCCGATCCGACGATCTTGACGGTGGCGGCGGACCAGAGGGCGTCCATCCCGGCCTCGCCCCAGCATCGCTGGCCCTGCCGGTAGGACTGCAGGATCGTCATCGGGATGACGCCCCGGCTGCCCAGATGCGAGTACAGGTCCGGGAGGTCGCTGATGCGGCACACGTTCGCCGCCTCGTCGAGGACGCACAGGGCGGGCGGGTCGAGCCGTCCACCGGATTGCTCGGCGACGATCACGGCCGCGCGCATCACCGCGTCGGCCGCCGCCGCGATGATCGCGGACGCGCTGCCTCCGCCATCCTTGCTCAGCAGGTACAGCGTGTCGCGGGACGTGGCGAAGGCGAGCGGCCTGAACTCGGGGAGGTCCTCGCTCGGGGTGACCCAGGCGGCGACCTCCGCGTCGAGCAGGCAGCTCGCGTACTGCCTCGCCGTCTCGTAGATGCCGTCGCGGGTTTCGGTCGCGCCGGAGACGGTGCCCTGGAGCTGGGCGGCGACGGCGTCGTGGCCGGCGTCGGTGAGCAGGTCGACCGGGGTCCGGTCGGCGGGGGAGGCGAGCCAGGCCAGCACGTCGGTGATCGGCCGCCGGTGGCTCGCGGCGGCCAGGAACAGGGCGCCGAGCGTGTTGGACGCGGCGGTGGACCAGAAGTCGGAGCCACTCGACTCGTCCACGCTCGCCGCGACGAAGTGCCCGGCCAGCCGCTTCGCCCCTGCCAGGTCGCGGGCGTCGGCCAGGATGTCCCACCACATCTCACGCGGATGGTGGGCGATCTGCTGGGGGTCCAGGGTCCAGACCGTGCCGACCTCGGCACGGGCGTCCACCGTTGCGGTGAACGCGTCGTTCGCCGCCTTGTTGGAGGTGAGCAGGACCGGGCCGGGAGCCGCGAGGATCGCGGGGATCGCCAGCCCGGAGGTCTTCCCGCTTCGCGGGGCCATGATCGCGACGATCACGTCCTCCCAGGAAGCACGGACATCGGCTCGACCGGGATCAAGGGTGCCGAGCAGGATGCCGCGGTCGGCGGGAGCGACCTCTTTTACACTCCCGGCCGCTCAGGGACGGCCGCAGGCTCTTCGCCTTGGCGGTGATCTCCTTGTCCAGCAGCGGCGTCAGGTCGCTCTTGCGGGCGAGACCGTTCTTGGCACCGGAGCGCCAGCGCAGCCACAGCACCAGGCCAGTGGTGAGCAGCGCCAGGGTGAGCAGGCCGGGGACGACGCGGACGCCGACCAGCAGAGCGGTGGAAGTCAGGGCCGGCCACAGCGCCTCGGGGTGCAGCAGGGCGTCAGTGGCGCGGAACGGGGTCCACGGACCGCTTCCGACGAGGGAGTTGGTGAGGTTGCCGATCAGCCAGGCGAGAGAGCCGAAGGCCATGGCGGCGCCGAAGACGCCGAACAGGAGATAGAGGAGCGCGTCGGAGCCGGTGGTGGTCGACGGCGCACTGGTACGCGGGGAAGGCACGGGTGGTTCCTTGGGGCGCGAGCGGGCGGGGCGGGGCGCGCTCGGCTCTCGTACAGCTCACGGGCCTACTCCTTGCGGATCGAACGGAACGCTTCATCGGGAGCGGGTGGTGGGGTGTGCCGCGGACGGGGGCGGCGCGGTGGATGGCGGGGCACTGGTGCCGGTGTTGCTCTCAGCCGCCACGGGGGAGACCTGGCGGGCAGCAGCCAGCTGTCGTGCCTCGTGACCGACGGTCTCACCGATGTAGCCGGCGGCCAGGGACGGGTCGATCGCGACGCGGTACCCCAGGTCGGCCAGTATGCTCGCGGCAGAGGAGGAGGCGAGCTGCCGGTCCGGGCCGACGATGTGCGACGCGAGGCTGTAGGAGGCGGGATCGTCCGGGTCGCCTGGGGCGGCGAACCCACAGGAGCGCAGGATGCGGTGGGCCGATTCGGGTAGGCCGGTCCGGCAGTCGGCCCAGACCAAGTCATCGGCCCAGCAGAAGATTTCGACGTCGGTGCCGTAGGTGTCGGCGAGGTTGGCCATGGAGGGCCCTTCTGGAGAGCAGAGCGGTGGGGTGCGCGCCGGGACTTCTTCTGTGCCGGGCTGCGACGACGGTTGTCGGGGGCTGGTCTGCGGCGTGGAAGCACGGTCGGCACGACGGCGGTCGGCGTCCGGAACGCGGGCGGGAGGCGCTGCGGCGACCGGGCCGGTGCCGAGGACGTCGTCGAGCAGTTCCCGGGCCCGCAGGACGTTGACCCTCTCGTGGTACCGGGGGTCGGTCCGCTCGGCAGGGCACGCGGCGATCCCGTCCTCGGCGGCTGCAAGCTGCTCCTGAGCGTCCTGGAGCATGACGTGGGCGGCGGCCAGTCGTGTCCGGGTCTCGAAGACGGGGTTGTGGTGCGGGTCGTCGAACGCCAGACGGACACGGGTCCAGTCGGCGGCAGCGGCGACGAGTTCGGTCAGCTGAGGCAGAGCCCCGACCAGCGCACCGTTGACCTCCTCGATGATCCCCGCCACCTCTTTGGGCGTTGCGTCCTCGGTGAGGCGGGCGATCATCCTGGGGAGGGAGTACGGGTCGGCGGAAGCGCTGGGCAGGTGTCGGACCCGCGGCGGCTTGTCGGAGCCGGGTGCCACGCTGCGGTGGACGAGCCGGATGTTGTGCTGCATCGCAGCGCCGATGGCCTCGCCGATGCTGGAGTAGGACTCGGGCACGGTTCCTCCGTGAGTTGGTGGTACTGGCTGGCCAGGGCGGGTGGAGCACGTGGCACACGTGCTCCACCCGCAGGAACGGTCCTGGGTCTGGTGCCGGAAGGCAGAGGCGGCGGAGTCACGGCGTCACCGGCAGGGGCAGGCTGTCGGCGAGGGACGAGAGCCGTTCGCGGACGGTGGGGCTGCCGGCGGTGGCGCCGCACGAAGCACGTACGCGACAGGCCGGCGGTGAAGCGGACGAGGAGAACACCCGATCACCGCCGAGGACCGGAGGCACGCGGTGGGCGTGCGGCCGCACGGGCATCCGTGAACTCGATACCAAAGACTGAGACGACCTCTGCCTTGGCAGCCGCAGGCGACACGGCCAACGCCGCGCTCTGGGAAGCAGGCAGATGCGAGGACCGCGTCCGCGACTCGGCCCGGGACGGGCCGCCGACACGACGCAGCTCGTCCTCCGAGCCGACGACCTCCGACTGCGCCGAGCTGACGAACTCCGCCGCGAAGCCGAACCGGTCAGCCAGCGCGTACGCCTCGTCGTCGAGGTCGGTGATGTGTTCGCTCGCCGCCTCCAGCGCTTCCCGGGCACGTTCCAGGACTCCGTGCTCGGGGTGAAGGAGCTGGTCGACCGCTTGTCGAAGGTCCGCCCCGTTCTCGGCCGACCTGATGCGGTCTGTGATCTGAAGGAGCGCGGCTCCGGCGGCGTAGGGCCCAAGGGGGTTCGCCGGAGTACTGATCCGGGCCATGTCCAGGGAAGGAGCGAGATCGACGCCGTAACGGGCGGCACGGAGCATCTCGGCCGCGTGGCTGGCGATGGCGACCTGGTCGGCGACCGCGATGGTGGTGGGAAGCCGGTGGCGCCGGCCGTGCCAGTCCTCGATCTGCCGGAAGCCGGCGTGCTTGAGGATCAACGCGGAAAGATCATCATTGGCGCCCTTCGCCACGACACTGCCGCTGGCCTCGGAAGAGATGGTGATGGGAGGGGTAGGCACAGCAGTCTCCTGGGCACGGGGAGTCGGATGGGGTGCGGTGGGCAGGTGCCCCAGCTCGGCCGCGATGCGGCGGCACTCGGTCTGGAGGCGGAAGGCGTCGCGATAGCCCTGGTGCAGGCTGCCGTCCTCACGGGCGAGGGTGGCCACGACGTGCACCTGACGGGGCTGGCGGCGCAGGGCGATCCACCGACAGGCATCGGGATCGCCTTCCGGGGCGATCCCGACGGCGGACACCAACCGGCGGGCGACAACGGCCCACTGCGCGTCGGTGAGGTCCGGTCGGCGAGGATCGGAACGGACCGAGCAGACCCACGTCGGCCGGACGGGAGCGCGGGCCCCGAGCCGCTCGACCGGAGCGTCGAGAGCATGGGCCAGGTAGGGCAGCGAGCCCGGCTCGGCGAGCAGCTCGATCGGCGCCCCGTGACCGTCGCCTGCGATCAGCCGGGGGCTGACGTGGGCACCGCCTTCATCCGGCCCGTACAGGTACGCGAGCAGGCCGGCGGTGTCGCTGGCGCGCTGCAGGTGGGCGATCACGGCGGCTACCTCGAAAGGGAAGGAAGGAACGAGGGCCCGGGAGACCGGGTCAACAGGGAGAGAATCCGCAGGATTCGGGATTTGGCCCGGCCGTGGATTCCTGATAGAGGCCCTGCTCACCCGGCCCTGGTCTTGGCGGGAGACGAGGAACCGGTGCCCCGCCGCAGCGGGGCACCGGACAGCTAGAAGTAGGGGTTCTCGCTGGGTCGGTCGGCGTCAGAGGCGGCCTGGAGCAGCTCGGTGAGGTCGTCGGGTTCGGAGGAGCGCTGGTCGATCCACCATCCGGCGCGGGTGATGGTGCGAGCGGTCTCCTCGATCCCCTCCCACTCCGCCTCGCTGGTTTCGCCCTCGACGACCAGCGCGGTGTAGACGGCGGCCAGGATCTGGTGGCGGCAGCGCACACCCCAGGGGACGGCGCGCTCGGTTCCCTCCAGCGGAGGCATCCGGTACTGCTGCGACCAGGCTTCGGACTCGGCCTGCTCTTCGGCACGTTTGGCCTTCACCCAGGCGGCCTTGTCCTGCTCGCTGTTCTCCTTGGAAGCGTGCCAGCACTCGCTGCATTCCTGGTTGGCGAGCCACTCGGCGAAGCCCGCGCGGCGGTCGGCGGGCCGACCGGACAGGTCACGGTCGTCCTTGTGGCCGCATGAGTGGTTGATCGGCCAGATGGTCTTCACGGCCATGGGAGTTATTCCTTACGGGAGTTGGGTCAGCGGTCGCGGATGAACGCGATGCGCGGGTCGACCGGCCGGGCCGCCGCGAAGGAAGTGGCGGGAGCCGACGCTGGCGCCTTGCCCGGGAAATTGGCGAGGGCCGGGCTGGCGGCGAGCGCGGCGGCCACGATCGGAGAACTACGGCCAGCGCCGTGGATACGGTCGCGGGACGAGGTGGGCGCGGGGCGGTGGCGGGCCGCTACGTCGTGGGCGAGGCGGGGCTGCACCGCAACCTGGACACCGGAGCGGTGCAGGGCCAGCGTGGCGTCGGCGACCTTCCCCAGGGCCTCGTCGCGGCTGGTGGTGGCGGGCAGCGTGTAGATGTCCAGGCGGTGATCGTGCCGCCAGCCGTGTTCGACCAGGGCGAGTCCGGTGAGTCCGGAGGTGCGGCTGTCGATGGCCGCGACGATGCCGAGCCGCGGATGCTCGGCGAATGCGATATCGGGCTCGGCGTGCGGAGCCCGGGAGGGGACGGGCTCCGCGCCAGGTAGGAGGGAGGGGTTGAACACGGCGTCCGTGTCGACCCGGAAGCCGGCGTTGCGCAGCAGCGCGACGGCCCGGGTGGCGCGGCCCTGCCCGTCACGCTGCTGGTCGGTCAGGGCGTACAGGGTTGGCTCGCCCAGGACGGGGCGGAAGTCGAGCCGCTCCAGCATCCAGGTTCCGGCGGCGAGGTTCTTGGGGTTCGCGGCGACGATGCCGTAGTCGGGGTGGCGGCCGACGGTGACGTCGGCAAGCAGTTCTTCGGCGGAGGTGGGCAACACAGCTGATCCATCCGGTGCGGGCTCGATGACGGGGGAGGTCGAGGGCCGGAAGGGTTCTGCTGGTGAGAGGCATACGGCGTACTCCGAGACGGGAAGAGATCAGCGACCAGGGGTGGTGGAGGGACATGCTGGTGGAAGCACGGGACGTGGGGGAGGGGCCGTCGCCAGGGGTGTGCGGACCATGCGCGGTCCGACCGACGGCGAGGGCGCGAGAGCAGCGCTCACCCGTGGCTGAGCAGAGATCAGCAGGGCGGTCCGGTCTGTCCAACTTCGGCCCTTGGACGTGAGCAGGGCCGAGTCGCACAGGACGGTGAAGCCCTCGTCCTGCAGCGCGGCGAAAGCCCGGGTCACTGCCCGCCGTTGCTCGGTCGGATCGGTCATGGCCGTGGGCAGCCGGTGGTACCGCTCGCCGTCGAATGAGACGGCGGTGATGAAGCCCGCACGGTGGAGCACGGCGTCGGCGGCGCGCTCCTGTGAGGAGCGTTGCTGCTCGGGGCGTGGCGGCACGCCGAGTTGGTCCAGGCGTGTGTCGATGGCGGCGAGCAGACTCGGGACGCTGCCGCCGTACCGGGCGTCAGGGCCGCCGGGTTCCGAGTCGTAGATCTCTTCGTACACCGAGGGCCCGGTGTCCCGGTGGCGGATCGCCGTCCAGCTCTCGGGGAACTCGGGCTCCTCGCTGGGTGGTTCCTGCGGCGGCGAGATGATCAGCGAACTGCCATCGGGGAGAGCGGCGTGGACGATGTAGTTGCTCAGGCCGTACTCGACGGTGACCTCCAGGCCGCGTTGGCGGAGGGGAGCGGTGAGAAAGCCGTACCCGTGATCCTCTTTCGGATCCGCGGAGACAACAGGCGAGGAGGAGGTGCTGGTCCACGCGGTGATGTGTGGTCCCTCTCGCTCGAAGGTGATCAGCGGGTTGTCCTGGTACATGGGCTTTCTCCGTAGTGGGGTGTTCCAGCGGTCGGCGGCGTGGGCTGCGGGCACGCCGTACAGGGGCGGGCGGTGGTCCACGAGGATCTGGCGATCGGAAGGTTTGGTCCCGCTGGGACTCGGTGCTATGGGCGTCAGCGGGAGCGGCCCGGCACCGGTGGGCCGGGTGCCGGTGGCGCCGGGGGAGAAGCGGACAGGGGCCTCCGACGGTCGGAGGTGGATCGGGCAAGGGCCGCACGTGCCTGTTCGGTCCGCGAGGACTGTTCGCGGACCGCTCGGCCGGCCAGGAAGTCGGCGGCCCGTACGAGGGCCGGGCCGCGGATGGACAGCTCGTCGGCGTAGTGCCAGCCGTCGGCGTTGCGGTCCTCCTCCGCCTGGCTCTCGTAGAGCTTCCGCGAGCCGGGGAGCGAGGCGTCCATGAGGGCCATGATCTGATCCCACTCGCGCTGGAGCTGTCCCGCCCGTTCCAGGGTGGTGTCGATCCCGTGCAGCCGGCGGAGGTCTTCGCTGATCGGCCCCTCGACGTAGTCGGCACCATGGGCGGCGGCGCGGACGCCGGCCAGGACCTCGGGACCGTGGGCGAGGAAGACCTCCACGTGTTTCCACGCCTCAGCGTCGCGTTTCACCTTGCCGTCCTCGTATCCCTGCTCGTCGACGGGCCAGCCGTCGCCGTCGCAGAAGGAGTCCGAGACCGCGTCCCAGGCGTCGGACGCCTGCCTGATCCCGGCGGCGGCGGAGGCCAGCGCCGGGATGTGCCTCCGCCACGCCAGACGGTCGGTGGCCGCCGGCGACCGATTCTCGGCCAGGCCGGGAGAACTGGAAGAAGCAGACATGATCGATCCTCCGGACAGGCCCTATGCCGACATGCGGGCGTCGGTGTCGAACAGTTCGCGCTCGGCCGGGTGGAGGATGTGCTGCGTGATGAAGGACCGGCCCGCGACCTTCCACAGGCCCCGGCCCTTGGTCAGGGCGGACACCGCCTGGGTCTCGACTCCGGTCAGGCCGAGCAGGGAAGCGGCGGCGTCGAGCTGGTCGGGCTCCTGGCGGTAGATGATGCGGGTGGAGCAGTCGGCCAGGAGGCCCTCGGCCAGCACCCGGCCGCGAGAACCGGCATCGCCCGCCGAGAGCAGGTCGCTGAGCCGGTGGATGACCATGAGGTTCGCGATGCCAAGACCCCGGCTGAGCTTCCACTGGGACTGCATGCGCTCCAAAAGACCCACGTGCCGCATCAGCCGCCACGCCTCGTCGTAGATCACCCAGCGCCGGCCCCCGTCCGGATCGGACAGAGCGCTCTCCATCCATGCCGAGGCGCAGGTCATGGCCAAGACCAGGGCGGTGTCGTCTCCGGAGCCGCCGAGGCGGGAGAGGTCGATGGACAGCATCGGCGCGGTCGGATCGAACGCCACCGTCGAGGGGGCGTCGAACATGCCACTGAGGTCGCCGTGCACCAAGCGGCGCAGGGCGTGCGCGAGGTCCTGGGCAGCGGCCCCGAGGTGTCCGGCCTGGTGGCCGAGGGCCCGGTCGAGGCGTTCGGGCGAGCCGAGGGCCTGCGCGATCTCTCCGAGCAGCGGCACCGAGCCACGGGCGGCGGCCTCGGAGACGACCAGGTCGAGGGCGAGGTCGAGGGCGGTGTGCTCCATCGGCAGCAGGTCGCGCTTGAGGACGGTGCGCGCAAGGCCGGCCAGGAGCAGCAGACGGCGCTTTCGGACCTCGGTCGCCCAGTCGTCCTCGCTGACGGAGCCGGGCCGGGCCGGGGCGTCCAGTGGGTTCAGCCGGCCCGGTAGGCCGGGGCCCAGGGCGATGCTGTAGCCGCCGAGGGCCTGCGCGACGCCGGTCCACTCGCCCTTCGGGTCGCAGGGGATGTAGATCCGGTAGCCGTGGGCGATCGACCGGGTGGCGATGGACTTCGCCAGCGCGGACTTGCCCATGCCGATGATCCCGGCAAGGACCGCGTTGGGGTTCGTGAAGCCCTCGATCCGGCCGCTGCTGTACAGCGAGAACGGGTCGAAGCAGAAGGCGGCTTCGGCGTGGACGTCGCGGCCGATGAAGATGCCCTCCGCCCCCAGGCCGCCCTCGGCCACGAAGGGGTAGGCCCCCGAAGCGGTGGCGGTGGTCATCCGGTGGGCGGGCAGGCTGAGCTTGCCGCCCCGGGCCGAGGCCGGACCGGGACGACCGGTCGGCGGGTAGATCGGCCGCAGCTCCGGGTCAAGGGTTTCCTCGGCGCGGTGCTTGGGCGATGTTCCGGCGAGGCGGGCCTGGCGGCGGGCTTCGGCGAATCCGGCTCGGGCGGCCCGCTGCTGGGCCCGCGAAGCCTTGTGCGGCACGTACAGGGGAGAGGCGCTGGCGCGGGTGCGGGGCATGAACGTTTCTCCAGACAGGTGATGGGGTCAGCGGCGGACGAGGCCGGTGAACGGCGTGTGCAGGTCGGCCGGGGTCGTACGGCGGCGGACCAGGTGCGCTGCGCGCTGGTGGCGCTGGCAGATGGTCAGCTCCGGGGCCCCTTCGGGCAGGCCGGCCTGGCATGCCTCGGGTTCGGGCACCTCGCCCGAGTCCGGCCGGGGCGCCGCGTGGTAGGCGGCGTGGACGTGGTCGGCGGCCTGCCAGATCCGGGTGCGGGCGGCGCGAAGCTGGTCGCCTTCGATCGGCACGAGCTGACCGGTACGGGCGGCATGGGCGTCGAGCAGCCCGTGCACCGAGACGAGATGGGCGTGCAGAGCGTCCAGCTCGGCCCGGCTGGCGACGAGCGGGCCGCCGGGGAGGTTGAGCGCGCGATGAAAGTCGAGCGCGGCGGTGGCGAAGGGCACGAAGTCCTGCGCGGTCGGGCTGGCGGTGCGGGACATGAGAGTGCTCTTTCGAAGGGAAGGAAGCGCCGGCGTCAGGCGGCGATCGCGAGCGGCAGGGCGGCGGCGGTGAACGCTTCGGCCTGCTGCCAGGTCAGCGGCCGGACGTCGAGCTGGGCGCCGACGGCGGCGGTCTCCACGACCGCGCAGGCGGAGCGGAGTTCGTCCTCGGAGTCGGCCGAGACGGTCAGCAGCCCTGTCAGGGCGACATCGGCGTGGCCCGCGATGAGCTGGCGCTCGCGGGACTTGATGTCCTGGTACTCGATCGAGTCCGCCTCGGAGTCGACCTGGCCGCGCCGGGCCCGCTCGGCGGCATCGGCGATCACGCTGGCCTTCTTGCGCTGGACGTCGCGCAACGCGGCGTCCAGTCCCTTCGGCTCGTAGGAGAGCGACAGCGTGCGCCGGACGCCGCCGGTGAACAGGAGCTGGTGCAGGAAGCCGGCCGACGTCTCGGTCCTCGGCCAGTTCTCCACCCAGTACGTGGCGTGGACGGCCGAGTCGGTCGCGATGTGGTCCGCCTTCTCGACGACCACGACGGGGCCAGCGGCCGCAGGCTCGGCCTCGGGACGGCCGGCGGAGGACCACCGGTCCAGCGCCGTGAGGGCCTTGGGGTCGTAGGCGGTGCGCACGACGGCGGCGATCTCGCGGGCGGTGAGCCAACCGGTGGGGTTGAGCTCAGCGGTCCGCGCGGCCTGGTCGAAGGTGGAGGTCAGCTGCGCCAGGACACTGAAGGACCCGGTCAGGCCACCGCCGGCCTGGTTGATCAGCCGTCGCGCGGCCTTGGTGTCCAGCGCCACCGCGACGTACGCCTCGTGGGGTGCCGCCGCCGGGCCCGCGCTCTGGATCAGCTCGCTGTAGATCGCGCCGGCCATGGGGGCGTGAGGTCGGCCGTGCTCTTCCCAGTAGCGGCGAAGCGCGTCGCCGGAGTCCGGGACCGTGCGCTCGATCACCTGGATGCGGGCGATCTGCCCGGTACGGGCCAGCGCGGCCAGCGCACGTCCCCAGCCGTTGACGTTGGCCTGCTGGGTGCCCGGGTCGAGCAGCGCGTAGGCACGGGAGGAGACCTTGACCACGGCAGTCAGCGTGCCGCTGTGGGGATCGTGGACCGCACCGTACCGGCCGTCGGGGGCGGTGACCACGCGCAGGCTGGCAGCGGTGCCGGGCAGGTGCAGGAGTCCTTCGCGGGTCGGCCGACGGGAGGGCCGGGTGAGCCAGACGAGCTGGCCGCGCATCCGGCGCAGGACGTACCGGGTGACGATCGGAGCCCAGTCCGCCAGGGCACGGCCACGGTGGCGGACGAAGACGAACAGGGCGATGACGGCCCACAGCGGGATGAGCTGGAGGGCGCCGAACACGCCGCGGAGGACGACGGCGAGAAGAAGAAGGCCGGTGAGGCCGGCGACGATCAGCTGCGGGGCGGTCAGGCCGAGCAGGATGCCGCGCCTGCTGCGGTGGGGGAACTTCACGGTGGCTGTAGGGGCCTGGTGCTTGCCGGACATGGTGATTCCAGACGGTGGTAGCGGGCGGAGGACGGGGCGCGCGCGGCGCTCTTCTGGAGGTCATCGGAGGACTCCTCTGTTGGTCGGTCAGGTGGGGCGGGCCGTGGCGTACGGCCCGCCCCGGGTGTGATGGGTCAGGAACCCGACGGCGGCTGGGTGGGGAACACCCAGTTCGTCGGCGTCGGAGAACCGGTGGCCGACGGCCCGGCAGGGGGCGGCGGCGCGGTCGCGGAGCCGACAGGCGGCAGGGAGGTCATGCTGCCGCCCGGTGCCGACGCGCCGACGAGATAGTCGGAACTGCCGGTGACGGTGTGGACGAGCGCCTCCGGCCCTTCCGCTTCGTCCGCGCTGGGACGCGTGATCAGCGGTGGGATCCCGGGCCGCTGGATCAGGGCCCGGCCCTTGTCGCCGGTCGCGTTCGGGTCCTCGCCGTACCGGAAGCGGGTCTGCTGCCTGGGCGGACCGGCGTCGATACCCTCCTTGCTGAGGCTGCCGCCGACCGGATTGATGCCGGAGGCGACGCCATCGGCGCCCGCACCGGGGACCTTGTTCGGGCCCTGGGGAGCGGGAGCACCAGTGCCGGCCTGCATCGCCAGAGTGGCCGCGGTCTTCGCCGCCCCGGCGGCGACCGCCATGCCGGCGACGCCGGTGCGGTGCAGGTCGTCGTGGCCGCCGCCGTCACTGGCCCAGTGCACGAACTTGTACGTCGCGTACGGGCAGAGCAGCACGAGGACCATCACGACGATGCCCGCCATCGCGTCGGACAGCGCCGCCATCCCGTCGCCGGCGTCGCTCTTGCCCATGGCGGAGACACCGATCAGGAAGACCACGGTCATCAGGAGCTTGGAGACGACCAAGGTGGCGGTGGCCTCGATCCAGCCGCGCCGCCACCGCTTGGCCACCTCCCAGCCGCCGCCGGCACCGGCGAACACGGCGAGCGAGACCATGATCAGGACGCCGACCTTGCGGGCGACCATGACGCCCCAGTAGAGGAAGGCGCCGACCGCGCACCCGACGGCGACGAGTGCCGGGACGCCCCAGCCAAGGCCGTACATCGCCCCCAACTGGTTGACCTTCACCACGCGCCGGATCGCGTCGTCGACGGAGGTGTTGGCCGCTTGGAACAGTCCCTCGGAGAGGGCGTCGACCACGGTGATGGCGACAGTGGTGAAGGCAATGGCGGAGAAGCTGAAGAGGACGCCGGTCATGGTGCCGAACGCCGCCTGAGCAAGAGCGCGTTCATCGCGACGCCAGGCCGCGGTCATGAGCTGGACGCAGAAGATGCCGACGGTCAGAGCGAGCCCGATGGGCAGCAAGAGCTCGTAGTTGTCCCGGAACCATCCGGCGTTGAGGTCGATGGCGGTCGTCTCGTTGACGGCCTTGGCGGCGAGATCGGCCGCGCTGGCCGCCAGTTCGCCCATCGACTTCGCGATCCACGCGCCGATGCCGTCCGTGACGGTTCCGGCGGGGTTGGTGGCGAAGTCGACGGCTCCACACACCTTGTCCATCAGCGGGAAGTCGCAGACTCCCATGGCGATACCTCCTTTCCTGAACGGGGATTAGGGCGCGACGGACGGCATGACGCCGACCAGGGCACAGGGACGGTCGGGCCGACACTGGACCGCGAGGGTGGTGGAACGGCTCTCCGCGCCGCCGGCGGGCGAGCCCTTCCAGGCGATCGACTGCTTGCCGGAGACCGTGACGGCGTAGACGTACGCCTGGGTGATCGCCCCCGGGTCTTCCTGCAGGGCCCGGGTGAACGCGTTCGGGAAGTGCCCCTCGTACACCTTGGCCGTGGCGAACTGGCCGTTGGCGGCCATCTCCTTCCACAGCACCGCCGAGGGAACAACCTTGTCGACCGAGGCCGGATCGGCGTACTTCGCCTCCGCGGTCAGCCACCCGCGCAGAGCCTTCCGCAGCTCGGGCTGCGAGTACGCACGGGTGTCGTAGGACCACAGCGCTGCCGCGGCTGCCTTCCCATACGCGATCGGGTCATGGGTCCTCGGCGGGACCGGAAGAGCATGGGGACGGGTGTGCGGGGTAGACGACCCGGACGCCGAAGGAGGCGAAGAGGAGCCCGAGGGTGAATTCGGCGGTGGAGCAGGGGCTTCGGAAGGACCCCTGCCGTCGCGGGTGAGGTACGCGGCCAGGCCGGCGAGGGCGACGAGCACCACCAGGACGACGGTGCCGAGCAGCGCCCGGCGGCGCACGCGAGATGCGCCGCCGGGGTGGGTGGAGCGCTGAGCCATCAGCGGACCTGCGTCCCCAGCGTGCTGAAGAAGGCCACCACGCCGTTTGCCGCGCCGAGCAGAAGAGCCGCGCCAGCGCTCACCAGCACGCCCTTCTTGCCGTTGGCCTCGGCCTGGTGACCGCCCGAGTGGTGGCCCCAGGCCCACACGCCCGCGCTGACGGCGAGGGCGCCGACCACGGCGATGAGCCCGAAGAGGTTGATCGAGCCCATCACCTGCTTGAGGACGGATAGGCCCGGCAGACCGCCCTCGTTCGGCTTGATCCCGGGATCGTAGGCGAGCTGAATGACCTGGTCGGCGAGATACATGGAGAACTCCAGTTCGATGGTGCGCACGCCGAGGCCCGCTGGGGCCAAGCGGCGGCGCGAGGGAAGGGGATGGGGGAAGAAGCGCCGGTCAGACGACTCGGCGGGCCGCGAGAATCCGCGGTTTCCAAGAGGCGAGGGTCGTGATGCGGACCACGTCGCCAGTGCGGGGGGCGTGGACGATCAGGCCCTGCCCGATGGCCATCCCAACGTGCTCGGGTACGGCGGCCGTCCCCTCGGTGAAGATCAGGTCACCCGGCTGAAGGGCATCCACCGACACCGTCTTGCCCTCCTTGACCTGCGTGTACGTCGTACGTGTCAGGGTGACCCCGGCGGCCTTGTACGCCTGCTGCATCAGGGAGGAGCAGTCGCACCGGCCCAAGGCGTCCTCGCCGTGAGAGTCGGTGCAGGTCCCGCCCCACTGGTACGGCGTGCCGAGCTGGCCGAGCGCCCACCGGATCGCCGTCTGGACCTCTCGCGGAGCGTTGGCGGGGATCTTGTACTCGGCCGGCAGCGCGCCGGGCGGGATGGTGCCGAAGTCGGTCCCGTCCCCCTCGGCACTGCAACCGCCCGCGAAGCCGGGCGCAGGACTGCCAGTGTCGGCCGAGCCAGACGGTGAAGGGGCTGGCAACGCGCCACTGGCCTTCGGTAGCAGCGGCTCGATGGCCTTCTGCAGAGCGGTGGCCAGGGGCTCCCACTTGGCGTACGCCTCCGGGAAACCCGACCGCTGCACCGCCTGGGCGGCCTGCGTGATCGACTGGGACTCCCAGCCCGAGACCTTCCGCAGCCCCTCATAGAACTTGGTCGAGGCGTACACCGGGTCGAGGATCTCGTTCGCCGTGCCCCAGCCCTGCGACAGCCGCTGCTGGAAAAGCCCCAGCGAGTCCCGGTCGCCGTAGGTCAGGTTCCGAAGGCCGCTCTCCTGCAGGGCGGTCGCCAGGGCCACGACCTGCCCGCGGGCCGGGATGTTCATCGCGACGCCGGTGGCCTGGATCGTCTTGGCGTTGGGCACCTGCTCGGCCGGGTCGTCCAGGCCCGGCACGGAGGCCGAGCCCTCGTCACCGCCGTCCAGGATCGCATTCACCTGGGCGGCGACGGCAGCGGTATCCACATTCTGTGCCCCGCCGGTCGAGCAGGAGGCCGAGGCGGTCCCGGCCCCAATGGCGAGAATCGGAACGGCCAGCAACAGCGGAGCGGTTGCGCAGAGACCGACGACGCCCTTGGTGGTCGTCTTCATCGCCGCCGCCGTTCACCGAGGCGGCGGTGCCGGCCAGGTGACGGCGTCGGGTCGGGGCGCGGATGTATCAGGGCATGCTGCATCGCAGCGGCTCCTCGGTGATCGTAGGAGACGCGGTGCCGACTTCTCGTGCAAAGCCGCCGGCACCCCGCCGATGTGCATCCGCCGCTCGGGCGGGCCCGGGTCAGAGGAGTTGGTAGCTCCCGGACACCGGTCTCAGGTCACGCGCGGCAGCCGGCCGCGCTCGTAATCTCTGGCAGTACACCGGGGCTCCTGACGGTGTGCGGGAAGGAAGAGGACAACATGCCTCCGATACCGCCCGACTGGACGAGACAGCACGGAAAAGCGCAGGTCAGCGTGGGTGGAGCGAGGCGCCTGCCCGGTGACACGGCGAGACAGTAAACCGGGATTCCGGCCGCACCAAACGACTCCCGGACCAGGGTCCGCAACACGGCCCGCCTCGTTGGGTGCGGCCGGAGAACGCCGCTAACCTCCAGCACAACCCCGCCCCGGAAGAACGCCGTTGAGCGCTGCCCGAAGCGGTCCCAGCCCCGCCATGCCCTGAGAGAGGCCCTTCCCATGAGCTACATGCTGCACCGAGGCGACGCCCTGACCGTGCTGAAGTCCCTTCCGGACGAGAGCGTCAACGCCGTGATCACCGACCCGCCGTACAACTCCGGCGGCCGTACGAGCTCGGAACGCACCGGACGGACCGCGCGGGCCAAGTACGTCACCGGCAACAGCGCCCACGATCTCGCCGACTTCCCCGGCGAGAACCGCGACCAGCGCTCCTACCGCTCCTGGCTGACCGAACTGCTCACCGAGGCATACCGGGCCTCGACCGAGCACGCGGTTGCCATGGTCTTCACCGACTGGCGCCAGGAACCGACAACATCCGACGCCCTGCAGATGGCCGGCTGGACCTGGAGCGGCACCATCCCGTGGATCAAGCCCGCCAGTCGGCCCCGCAAGGGCGGGCCGAAGCAGGACTCCGAGTTCATCGTCTGGGGTGTCAAGGGATCCCTCGACAACACCCGCGACCTCTACCTGCCCGGCCACTACATCGCCTCCCAGCCCCGCAAGGACCGGGTCCACATCACCCAGAAGCCCGTCGAGATCATGCGGCAGCTCGTACAGGTCTGCCCCGAGGGCGGCACCGTCCTCGACCCGTTCACCGGCAGCGGTTCCACGGGCGTCGCGGCCCTTCGCGAAGGACGTCGTTTCGTGGGCGTCGAGCTGTCCTCGCACTACGCCGACGTGGCCGAGCAGCGGCTCCGCGCCGAGCTGACCAAGGGCGACTTCGACCTGGCTGGACCGGAGGCCTGATCATGAGAACGAAGAGCCCGGGGCCAACGGGCCGCAGACGCCGAAGGGCGGCTGGAACATCGAGAAACCGATGCTCCAGCCGCCCTTCTGCTTCTGTCAGGCTGCCTCGAACGCCCGCCGGATCAACGGCGCCGCCTTCTCCAGGTCCGCCGCCGAAGCGAGGCGTACCTCCAGGTCCCCGGTCCCCAGGTGTCCCTTGCCGCGCATGTCCCGGGTGAAGCCCTCCTCCAGCACGACCGAGTCCGGGTCGAGTCTGAGATAGACCAAGATCGCCTCGTGCTTCGGACGGAAGATCACCGATGCCACGTTCACCAGACGCCGGTAGGCGATGTAGTGGCGCAGCGGCGCCACCTCCACCTCGCCCCACGCCGTGAGCGCCTCGTCCAACTCCGCGTACAGGTCTCGCAGGCACTCCGGCACGAGGCCGACACCCGTCGGAGCAGGAACCATCGTTGCCGCTGGCGCGCTGCCGACCACTGCGTCCCGCTCCCGGCTCCGCCGAGGCGAAGCGGCGCTCGGAGAGCCGGGCGAGGAATCGACGAGCAGCAGACTCAGCAGGCCGCCCTCGAAGACCCGGTAGCGCACCAGGTCGATCCGCTCGGGAAGCCACTGCACCGCCACACGGTCGTGGTGGGAGAAGCCGGCCGCGATGCAGACCATCCGCGGACGGCGCCAGTCGATCGACTCGGCGGCCTCAGCGCCCAGCACCTTGCGGACCAGCGCCTCGAACTCGTGCCGCGCCGAACGCAGCCAGGACAGATACGAGACGGCCTGCGACAGCACCCCGCTGTCGGAGCCCCTCTTGAACTCGATCACCACGGGGCTGCCGTTCTCATCCAGCCCCAGCGTGTCGATCCGCCCCCGATGCCACGGACCCGTCGCATACTCCGACGCCACGAACCGGATGCCGAGCATCTGCTCCAGCCCGGCCTCGACCCGCCGCTGCAGCTCCACTTCCAACGCCACCGTCGACCCGGACAGTTCCACGTCCCTTCCGTCCGCGTCCTGTCGGAACAGCATCAACTCGGCCATCGACATCCCCCTCTTGCAACCGCTACAGGAGACAATTCGGAACCAGCCTGCGGCTATTCCGCGTGGAGGGGGCGGTCCAGTTCCGTGCACGCTCGCCATGGTGCTGCGCGAGGTGGCTGAATCGACTCATCGGCCGTGCGGCTGTCCTCGCTGCGTGAGGTTCGATGCTGCGTAGACGGTCTCCTGGAGGAACCACGGCGTCTCGGTCCTCGGCGACATCGTCGCCGTCCCGCCCGTCCGCGAAGCACGCGACGCCGGCCTCCGCAAGGCCACCCCATGTTCGCCCGCCTCACCGCGACCGTCGTCGCCTGGGCGGAGGGCACCACGGACGAGGCGAACGCCATCATCTGGTGCACCGGCTTCCGCCCCCCTCACCCCCTATGCCTCGCACGGAAGACGGCCGCATCCCCACCACCGGAACCCAGGCCACCGTCGACCCTCGCTTCCCCCTCCTCGGCCATGGAGACTGGACGGGCCCAGCCTTTGCCACCGTGGTGGGGGCGGACCGAACGGCCCACGAGGCAGCCCGGGCCATCGCCGAGCTGCATCGGTGAGTCCTCTGCCCTCTCCGCGTGGGAAGCGGAAGGTTGTTCCTACGTACCGCTCCCTTCCTTGAAGGCGGCGTTCCGATCTCTCTGTGTCGACGAGCTGCTGTGTCCGTCCATTGCTCGGCGAAGCTTCTTCGCGATGGCGTGCTGGGTGCGCAGTGCACGGCCCATTGCGCGGGCCAACCCGGCTCCAGCATCCATCAGCACCGGCTTCAGGCGGTGCACGAGGTCGTCGGGGAGCGTGTCCGGTCGGTTCTCGACGAGCGCGGCCATGAGGTCAGTGCCACGGATCGCGCTCGTCTGGTCCTCGGTCATGTAACTCAGAACCCGATCCCATATCTCGTGCGAAGCACTCGAAGCAGTGATGACTTGCTGAGCGGCACTCGCATCCCAGGCAGGCTGTTCCAGAGCGTGATTGAGGTACAGCAGTACTGCTTCGTCGAAGGCCGGAGCCTGCTCAATCAGCGGGAGGAGCTCCTCGACTTCGTCATGAGCCTTCACCAGAGAGTTACTCAGGACCTCAGCGCTCGAAGATGCCGCACAGTCCCGCAGCGCAGGGCACCGCGAGCGGGCGCGTGCCAGTAGTCTGCCCTGTTGGTCCTCCGTGGTGTGGGACCACAGGGAGTCCGCGTAGCGCCATGGCTCGGTCTCCTCGGTCTCCACGAGATGCTGCACAAGGTGGTCACGCAGCGCCGGAATGGCGGTCAGGTCGGGACGCACGGCTGCTGCTGCTGCCATGGAGCGGGTGGAGGACGGGAGACTGGGCCAGTGCGAAGCGAACAAGTTCAACCAGTTCGCGTCCAGGATGGGATCTGCGATGAAGTGAGCAGCGAACTCCAGCGAAACCGCCGGATTCCCGTGGTTGATGAACTGCTGGAGATGCTGGAGAGCAGGGAGTAGAAAGCTGGCGCGAGCGTTCTGTTCCTGCAGGAGCAGCTGGAGAGTGGGAAGCAACTCCTGTGCGTGGGCAGGGTCATTCACCGGAACAGCCGGGAAGAGACGCTGAGCAAGCGCCCCCGCGAGCTCCCGTCCCGGCGCTGTGGCCAGGATCAGTGGAAGACCACCGCGAGCGAACTGGCCGATGGGCGACTTGGTTTCCAGGTCCGCCGTCAGGGCTTCGAGGCAGATGCGCCTGGCTTGGTTCACCGGCTCGGAGTTGGTGGCTTCGTGACGGCGGAGGTAGCCGATGAGGAGGGTGCGAAGTGCCACACCTATCGCGTCGTCATCGCTGCGGTGTCCGTGCAGGTGCGGAGCAATCGCCGTGACACACCGGGCTCCAAGTGCATCATCGAGTTGCTCCAGGAGCTTTCCGGCGCCAGTGACGAGCTCGGGATGGAGCGCGGCAGCTGCGGCAGCACCGTCGGCGATGGACTGCATGGCGTACTCGGCATCCGGAAGCCGTTCCGCAGCGGGGAGCCAACCGATCAGCAAATCCATGGCCGCGGCTTGGCTGGGGTACTCCTCGTCCTCTGCCAGGACCATGGCGACAGCCCCCACGAGCTGCGCCGCCAAAGAAGGAGCATCTGCCTCCTCAAGTCCTGGCCCCCACTCAGGGGTGAGTTCGGGAGCGAGGGCCAAGGCCCTCAGCGCGTCTCGTCGTACCGCGTAGCTGGAGGAGAGGCATTCGAGCAGGCCCAGCAGTACCGAGGAATGCCCGGCAAGACGTTCTCCGGCATCGGCGATCAGCGTGACCAGATGATCCGACGCCTCGCCGTCCTCGTGTCGTGCCACCATGGCCAGCAGTGCGCCGATGGCTGCGGGCGGCCACTCGCCCGCCGAGTTCACACGACTTTCGGCTTCCCAGAAAGCCAGTTCGTGACGATCGCCCTCGGTGGCGATCTTCTCGAAGTAGAGGTGCAGGGAGGAGGCGAGGACGCTGCTGTCCTCGCCCGGCTGCAAAGCGAGGAGCGCGATGGCCCAGAGGCGGGCCTCCTCCGTGGCTTGAGGCACAGGACGAAGTTCTTCGCGGAGACGTGGCAAGTGAGCGGGGGCGGTGAGACTCAGCAGAGGTACCAGAAGGTGGCTGGGCAATGGCAGAGTGAGGTTGTCGTACTGGCGGACGATGCAATCGGCCAGGTCGTACGTTGCCTGCTTCTCATCCTCACTCGGGTCGGCCGTGAGCGCCGCGGCGGAGACACCAAGTGCCTCAAGGACTGCCGCAACGGCGTTGTCGAGATCCTGTCCGCGACGTGCGGAACCCAGGGATGCGGTGGCTGCCTCCAGGACACGGGCACGCTGATTTCCTGCGAGGAGGCGCTCGCCGAGCGAAGCACCGTTGCGTTGCACGAGTTCGTTGTCGATGTCGGCAGCCATCTGGCTGCCGAGCAGTCGGCTGGCTCTGGAAGAACCAAGGTTGATCAGCGGACCTATGTGGAACGGCCGTTGCGTACGGGCGCGCGACGCGGTCGCGCTCAGGAAAGCCAGACCGGGAAAGTGGTCCAGGTCGAGGCGCCGGCCCGAACCGATGGTCCTGTAATGGTCGAGGAGCGGATCGGCCAACGCCTCTTGGGAGCCAAGGATCGCGTCGTCCAACAGGTGAAGCATGCGGTTCTCTGCGCTGATCGCATCGTAGAGCTCGCGGAAGTCATGGCGAAGGACGGTCAGACGCGCGAGTTCGAGAGGGTGCCCGGTGACCTCTCCGGGGGCGATTCGGGCCAGGCGCCCGCCCACTTGTTCCTCACGCCGCTTCGCCAGCTGATAGTCCGTACAGAACGAGTTGAGCAGACGAATGACATGGCGGGGATCACGCACCTGGCGGTGGATGAGGACCTGGAGGAGTGCTCGCGTGGGTGTCAGTCCGCCGACTTCTTCCACCAATGGGTGTGCGGGAGTCTTGCCAAGCAGGAGCTGCTCCGCGTAGTCCCGCAGATCAGCATCATGATGCGCGGGCAGGTTGACGCGGATGGTGAATAGCTTGTTCAGGTACTCCTGAGCAGCCTCCTCAGTCGCTTTGCGCGTGTCAGCTTCAGGTTCGGCGTTGGTGCGAGAGGGGCCGACCGGAGTGGGCGCTTCGCCATCCGTCGTGGTGGGTGCGGCGACCCGAGCGGGCCGAGTGGGGCGATGAGCGAGACCGCCAGGACGGACTCCCACGATGGCCTCACGCACGATGTCCTCGTCGCAGGACAGAAGGAACACCGGAGGACGCCGATGTTGAGTGCCCGTGAGCAAGAAGCTGCGAATCGTGGCAAGGGCGTCGAGGACATCAGATGCGGCGAGCCGATCGATGTCGTCGACCGCGATCACGAGCCGTCGGTCGACGTGCTGAAGCAGGCGGGTGAATGCTTGCTCCAACTCGTCAGTCGTGTCCGGGCGGGGGGTGCTCACAGTGATCTCGTACGCCTTCAGCGACTGGAGCGCTCCCTCCTTTCCCGCAGCCAAAATGGCCGCCACTGCAGCCGCACTCACCAGGATGCCCGTGAGGGAGGTCGCCCCTCGCGGCGCGAACCAGGTCACTGCCGACACGTCCTGCCCTGAGCCGAGGAAGTGAATGGTGGCTACAGCCCCAACGCCGAGCAGCCAAAGGCCCAGGAGCATCGCAAGCACCCAGAGCACGCCGGCGAGCGCCGCCCGCACATATCGCCGCCACTTGGGCCTTCCAGGAACACCAGCTTCGGGATCCGAACGCTGAAGCGCCCGCTGGCGGGTCCCTTCCAAGCAGGCCCGCTCGCTGGCGTAGGTCTTCTCGTCGATCAGCTTCTTGTGATGAGCAGCATCAAGCAGGGCGTACATCAACGCACGTGCCCGAGCGACACCACTATGGTGCTCCGCGCTGACGTGGAGAACTGCCCAGTCCTTGTTGACGGCTAGCTCGCTGGTCAGCAATCGCACGATGGATGACTTACCGCTGCCGAAGGGGCCGAGAAGGCCGATTGCGAGAGACTGCCTGACCTCTCTGACCGTACGCGACAACTGTTGCGCCACGGCTAGGTGATCGAAGAGGTCCTGATCACTCTGGGCGATGGCTATGTCCTCGATCGCCCATCGTTGCTGTCGTGCCACCCGTCACTTCCATTCCACGGACCTACAGGTGACGAGAGCGTACGGGCCGACACTGACAAAGGGGGCCCTGATGCAGATGCAGGCTTGCGGAGGAGGCCGATGAGCGATTGGAGGCCGTACTCCACCAGGTAGCCCAGTGGCGCCGGGCTGTGGCCGACCTCCTCGCTGCGAGCGGTGAAGACGAATCCGAGTGCGCACAGCTCATCGAGATACCAGTGATCGCCGACGTCAGTGGAGGCCAAACAGGACGATCGACGACCCCAAGGGTGGCATGAAGTCGATCAACCAGCTGCGCTCGGAGTGCCCGGAGGAGGCATTGTCGGGGTTGAGGATTGTTAATGGATCTTCTGCTGCTCCAGCCATTTGAAGACCTCGGCCCGCTTGTACAGGACCTTGGCGTTCCTGCCTCGGCCGAGTTTGTACCCCTTCAAGCCCAGTTTCGACGCTTCCCTGTAGACCCAGCTCGTGGACATGCTGAGCATCGCGGCGACCTCGGAGGTTTCCATGAGGACGGGTTCGAGGGGTTGACGCCGTCGTGGTCGGGTGGTGTCGGAAGGCTGCGGTTCCATGGGTGAGACGGCTCCTGCGAGGCTGGCCTGAGCGTGATCGCAGTGCCGAGCTGCTCCGCTCTGGCGGGATTCTGAGGTCTTCGGCGGCCGCCCTGTGTCACTGCCAAGAGTCACCGGGCGGGCTAAGGCCATGGTCATGAGGAACGCCGGTTTCGCGGGGCCGGGCTTCGCTGCTAGGTTCCCGCGCCGCTTTTTCGAGGATTCTTGCGGTGGCGAGTCCTCGTGCACGCGCGGATCGAGCGTCGCCGCTCTGTGAGAGTGACGGTGATCACGAGGGCTCTTGAGTGCGTGCTGCGTAGGCTTGTGGGGTCGTCGCGGTGGGGCAGGGAGAGTGGGCGAAGCTCCGGAGCAGCGCCTGATGATGTGTCAGGAAAGTCAGCAAGTGGTCAGCATGAGTCCTGAAAAACCTGGGGACAGCTGCCTGAACTTGCGACTCGTTGTAGGGTGTGGAAACAGCCCTTGACCTGCAAAAACGCAGGCAGGGAGCCTATGTCCAGGAGTACCTCAGTGATACGCACAATGTTCAAGTCCAAGATCCATCGCGCCACCGTGACCCAGGCCGACCTGCACTACGTCGGTTCCGTCACCATCGACGCCGAGCTGATGGAGGCCGCCGACCTCCTGCCCGGCGAGCTCGTGCACATCGTCGACATCGACAACGGCGCGCGTCTGGAGACGTACGTCATCGAGGGCGAGCGCGGCTCCGGCGTGATCGGGATCAACGGCGCGGCGGCCCACCTGGTGCACCCCGGCGACCTGGTGATCCTCATCAGCTACGCCCAGGTGTCGGACGCCGAGGCGCGCACGCTCGTGCCGCGTGTCGTGCACGTGGACGGTGACAACCGCATCGTGGAGCTCGGCGGCGACGCCTCCGCGCCCGTGCCGGGCAGCGACACGGTGCGCCCGCCGCACGCCGTACCCGCGCAGGTCTGATCGCGGCGGACGGCCGGCGCCGGAGGCGGGTGGCGTCGGTCCGGGCGGCGGGGACGGCCGGGGGCGCGAAGGCTCCTCCGCCAACCGGAGGGAAGGCTCCTTCGCCACCCGAAGGAATGGGCACCGCGAGCGAGGGCAGACGGAGCGGGGGACGCTGGACCCGGGACGGACCGCCGGACCGGGCTCCGTCCGTCCCTTTTCCCGTGCCCCCTCGCCTTGCGGAGTCGTCATGACCCAGCCGCCCGTCCCCGATCCGCTGCCGCCGCCCACCCCGACGCCGGTGCCTCCGCCCGCACCGCCGCCCAGCCCCGTTCCGCCGCCCCACCCCGCCCCCGTACCGCCGGAGCCCGAACCGCAGCCCCAGCCGGGACCCGCGGGTCTGTGAGCGCGGCCCTGATCCGGTGACGGCGAGACGCCTGGCCGCGTGACGGCGTGAGGCCCCGGCGACGTGACGGACGGGGCGGGGGATCCGCCCGAAGCCCTTGTCACGCACGGTTGCCAGCCCCTACCGTGGGCGACTGCCGAGCGTTCGAGGGGGGCCCATGGCCGTGCGCGGAACACGCGGAACACGCGGAAAACACCGTCGGTACCAGCCGAGCCTGATCAACCGTGCCTCGCTCACGTTCACCGCCGGCGGCGCCGGCATGGCCCTGCCGCTGATCGGCGCGGGCACGGTGGAGGCCGCCTCGCTCGACGTCTGGGAGAAGCTCGCGGCCTGCGAGTCCTCGTCCAACTGGCAGATCAACACCGGCAACGGCTACTTCGGCGGCCTCCAGTTCACCCAGGCCACCTGGGAGCGGTACGGCGGCACGCACTTCGCGCCGCGCGCCGACCTCGCCTCCAAGGACCAGCAGATCGCCGTCGCCGAGCGCGTCCTCAAGGGCCAGGGCCCCGGCGCGTGGCCCGGCTGCGCGCCGCGCGCCGGTCTCGAGCGCGGCGGCGCGGAGCCGGGCGTCACGCCCCAGACCGCGCGCACCCGCCCGCTGTCCGAGGCCCCGAAGGCCCGGCAGGCCGCGTTACCCGCCCAGCGGACCCGGCCGGCCGACGGCGGCACGCAGGCGAGCCCCACCACGGTGCCGACCGTCCGCGAGATGTACACGGTCGCGCCCGGCGACTCCCTGTCGAAGATCGCCCGCGAGGAGCACGTCCGGGGCGGCTGGCCCCGGCTCTACGCCGCCAACCGCGCCGTCGTCGGCGACGACCCGGACCTCATCCTCCCCGGCCAGCGCCTCACCCTCCGCATCACCGCCCCCGCCGCACCGCCACGGCAGACGAAGCCGAAGCCCGCCGCTCCGGAGCCGCCGACCGCGAAGACGCCTGTCACGCCGCCCACCCCGGCGCCGCCCGCCACCAAGGCCCCGGCCAGGCTGAACCCGAAGCCCTCCGCCGCGAAGCCGACCACGCGTCCGGCACCCAAGCCCGTGACCAAGCCGGTCACCAAGCCCGTCGCCGCCAGACCGGTGACCAGGCCGGCGCAGAAGCCCGCGACCAAGCCCGCACCGAAGCCGGCGCCCGAGCGGGACAGCTACGCCGCGCCCGTCGCCGACACCGACATCGGCACCCGTTACCGCAAGGCCGGCTCCTCCTGGTCCAGCGGCTACCACACGGGCGTCGACTTCCCCGTCCCCACCGGCACCTCCGTGCGGGCCGTGTCCGACGGCAAGGTCGTCTCCGCCGGCTGGGGCGGCGCCTACGGCTACCAGGTCGTCATCCGGCACGAGGACGGCCGCTACAGCCAGTACGCCCACCTCTCCGCGCTCACCGTCCGCGAGGGCCAGCGGGTCAACGCCGGCCAGCGGATCGCGCGGTCAGGATCGACCGGCAACAGTTCGGGACCGCACCTCCACTTCGAGGTGCGCACGGGTCCCGGGTACGGGTCCGACATCGACCCCCTCGCGTACCTGCGGGCCCGCGGCGTCTCGATCTGAGTCCCGGTCCGACCGGTCGAAGGACGCCGGCCGGTCCCGTGGGCCCGAGCGGTCCGGCACGGAAACCGGCTCCCCGGATGACACCGCCGGGGAGTCCTCGGGCCGCGTCAGCCGGTCCACGGTCAGCTGCACCAGGCCGCCCGCCGCGACCGCGCCGCAGATGAGGGCCGCTACGGTGCCGGCGGCCCCGTAGCGGAACGACTCACCGAACAGGGTGAGGCCGACGGCCGCGGCTATCACCGGGTTGACCACGGTGACCGTGGCCAGCGGCGCGGCGAGCCCCGCGCCCCGGTACGAGGCCTGCGAGAGCAGCAGACCGGTGATCGCGAGCGCCGAGAGGATCAGCAGACTGGTCCACTCGGCCAGCGGCGCGCTCGCCGTCCACTCCTCCGCCACCGCCTTCGTGAAGACCGAGGCGATGCCGAAGGACACCCCGGCCGCCGCGGCCAGGATCACGCTGCGCAGCACGGAACGGCCCACCAGGTGCGCCAGGAAGAACAGCAGGGCCACCGCCCCGAAGGTCGCCGCCGCCAGCACGTGCCGGTCGGCGTCCGAGAGCACCCGGGCGCCGGCGCCGTCCGTCAGGCTGAGCAGCCCGGCCAGGCCCACCGTCGCCATGACCGCGCCGCGCCACGCGGTACGGCCCACCCGGCGCCCCACGAACAGCGCCGCCATCGGCAGCGCGAACACGATGGTGAGCGCGCCCAGCGGCTGCACGAGGCTCAGCGGGCCGTACGCCAGCGCCGCCACGTGCAGCGCCGCGCCGAGGCCGTTGAGGAGAACGGCGGCCCACCACGCCGGGCGGCGCAGCGGCGCGTAACGAGGGCCGTCGGCCGACGCCGCGACCCGCTCCTGCACGATCGCCGCGGCGGCGTAGGCGACCGCGGAGACCAGGGAGAGGAGCACGGACAGCAGGAGGGGGCTCATGACTCCACGATCTCTCTTCCGGGCGTTCCCGTCGTCGTACCTGGGAACGCGATCGCGCGTACCGCAGACGGAGTACGACGGCCCCTCGTACACCTCAGGATGTACCCAGCGCAGGTCAGGACGGGTGGAACGGGATCATTCCGGTGCCCGGGAGACGCGGCCGCCGGGCGCGCCGCTCCCTCGGCGGCGCCCATTCCGAGCCAGTGCGCCGCGGGCCGGGTCCACATTGGCCCGTACCGTGTCCCCTCCAAGGGAAGGACGGGGAGGACACCGGATGGAACCCGATCTCGATCTCGACGCGTGCGCCCGCGTCGGCGGCTTCTTCGCCCTGCGCACCAGCCCGCCAGGGACGGCGGACCGCGCCCACGTGCCCCTCGCGCGCGTGTACGCGGGCGAGGACGACGCCCCGCTGAGCGCCCGCGTCGACCGGGTCGCCGTCCGGCTCGGCGCGTCAGAGCGCCGGGTCGGCGCCTCCGTCGCCCACCTCGGCCTCGCCGCCCGCCTGTGGTCCACCGCGCTCGGCCCGGCCGCCCTGTACGGACGCTTCCCCGACCTCGCGCCGGAGGTCCTGTACTGGGACGGCGCGCTGACCTCGCCCGACGACCTGTGGTGGGCCGGCTCCGGCACGCGCCCCGCCACGGTCGCCGAGCTGCGCGCCGCGGTCCACGAGGCCCATCTCGTGCCGCTGCACGCGGCCTTCGCCCGGGACGGCCGGATCTCTCCGGGGCTGCTCTGGGGCAACGCGGGCTCCGCGCTCGCCGGGGCGCTGCGCGAGCTGACCCGCTGGGCCCGCGCGAACGACCGCCCCGAGGCCGCCGAACGCGCCGCCGCGCTCGTCCAGGGCCTGTTCGACCACCCCGACCTGGCCCGCACGGTCGCGGGCCCGGCGCTGCGCCGCACCAGCTGCTGTCTCTACTACCGCTGCCCTTCCGGAGGACTGTGCGGCGACTGTGTGTTCGACCACCCTCCCCGTACGGGTTTGGAGCGGCGGCCTCCCGCTCCGTAAAGTTGCGTCTTTGGAAACGGCAACCCGCCGCGACGGCACGAGTGATCGAGGAACGACGAAGGCCATGACGGTGACTGAAGAGACCCAGGAGTACGGGCCGGGCATCGACCCCGAGCGCCTGGCCGTCTGCCTGAGCGTGCTCGACGAGCTCGACAAGCTGGAGGTCGACCACCCCGACGCCATCGCCGTCCGCCGCGCCACCGCCGGCATCTACCGGACCGTGAAGCAGCGCCGCCGCCAGGAGCGCCGCGCCGCGAAGACCGCGCACGACAAGGCCGTCACGGAGGCCACGGCGACCGGTTCCGCCCAGCGCATCGACGACGAGACGGAGGGCATCCTGCCCTCCTCGGTCACCGAGGCCGGGAAGATCGCCGGCATACTTCAGCGCCCGCGCTCCTGCTACACCTGCAAGACGCGCTACGTCGAGGTCGACTACTTCTACCACCAGCTCTGCCAGCCGTGCGCCGCCCTGAACCGGTCCCGCCGCGACGCCCGCGCCGACCTCACCGGCAAGCGCGCCCTGCTCACCGGCGGCCGCGCCAAGATCGGCATGTACATCGCGCTGCGGCTGCTCCGCGACGGTGCGCACACCACGATCACCACGCGTTTCCCGAAGGACGCCATCCGCCGCTTCACGGCGATGGAGGACTCCGCGGACTGGATGCACCGCCTGGAGGTCGTCGGCATCGACCTGCGCGACCCGGCCCAGGCCGTGGCCCTCGCGGACCAGGTCGCCGAGGCCGGACCGCTGGACATCCTGGTCAACAACGCCACGCAGACGGTGCGCCGGCTGCCCTCCGCGTACGCCGCGCTGGTCGAGGGCGAGAACGCGCCGCTGCCCGTCGGCGAGCTGCCCGCCCACCACGTGATCGGTGCCTTCAACTCCGGCGCCGTCGGCGAGCTCGGCGGCCCGGCCGCCCTGCCGGCCGGCGTGAGCGGGCTCGACGCGCAGGCCGTCGCCGACCTCGCCCTGGTCGCGGGCAACGCGAGCGTCGCCCGCCACCTCGACGGCACCGCCATCGACGCCGGCGGCCTCGTGCCGGACGTCGTCGAGACCAACACCTGGGTGCAGACCATCGAGCAGATCTCCCCGGTGGAGCTGCTCGAGACCCAGCTGTGCAACTACACGGCGCCGTTCATCCTCATCAGCAAGCTGCGCGGCTCGATGGCCGAGGCCGCGGCGAAGGCGAAGAGCGGGCGCGCGTACGTCGTCAACGTCTCCGCGATGGAGGGCGTGTTCGAGCGCGGCTACAAGGGCGCCGGACACCCCAACACCAACGCCGCCAAGGCCGCGATCAACATGGTGACGCGGACCAGCGCCCAGGAGATGTTCCAGTCCGACGGCATCCTGATGACCTCCGTGGACACCGGTTGGATCACCGACGAGCGTCCGCACTTCGACAAGCTGCGGCTCGCCGAGGAGGGCTTCCACGCCCCGCTCGACCTCGTCGACGGCGCCGCCCGGGTCTACGACCCGATCGTGCGCGGCGAGCAGGGCGAGGACCTGTACGGCGTCTTCCTGAAGGACTACGCGCCCGGCAAGTGGTGAGGGCGTTCGCCGGCGACCGGCGGGGGCAGCCGGCGGTCGAGTGACCGCCGGTGCCGCCGGTGCCGCCGGTGCCGCCGGTGCCGCCGGTTCGGCCCGTGTCGCCCGGTTCGGGCGGTGTCCTCGGGACTGCCGAAACGATCGATAATCGCGCGTTGACCTCGGGAAACAGGCCACTGTCACCCGATCGCGTCACACTTTCGTGCGCCATAGAGCGCTGGCGCGCTCATCTGGTTAGTCTGAGTCCACGGTCGGCCACGAGGGTTTCACCGAACCCTCACGGCCGTCCTGGGGACAGGTCTGACACCAAGACCGCGGTCCCGCCCGCAGAACGGCGCCACCGCGACCGATCGGACCCGAACCCAATGACTCGCGACACGAAGGAGTGCGCGGTGACACCAGAACCGACCAAGCAGGAAGACCGTCCAGCCGAGCCGACCGAGCGGACGCGCCGGTCCGGAGAGCTGGGCAGCCTCGAAGTGTGGGCCCGCTCGGCGCCGATCCGACTCGCCGGATACGAGGACGACCTCGCCGAGCCGCACATCCTGCAGGGCGTCGACTGAGAGTCGTGCCCGACGCTTCGCCCCGTGCCCCCGACCGATCCCTTCGGCCGGGGGCACGGGCGGGTCAGCGCCGCCCTCCGACGGACGCCCGCAGCCGCACCGGCGGCATGTACTCGCGCACCAGCGTGCGGTGCCACCACGCGCCGGTCGTGCGGAGCTCCGCCCAGGTCGTGAAGCGGTAGCGGTAGAGCCGGGCCCGTACGTGCGTGGGCGGCGCGTCCGGGAAGGGGTTGTGCCGCAGCAGCCGCAGCGTGTCCCGGTCCCCTTCGAGGAGCCGTTCGACGAAGGGGCCGAACCAGTCGCGGGCGTAGCCGGGGGAGAGCGCCGCGAACCACATCAGCCAGTCGAGCCGCAGGTGGTACGGGGCGAACTGACGCGGCAGCCGCCACGGGTCGCCCGGCTTGCCCTTGAAGCCGTACTCCCGCCACACGGTGCCCGGGTGCGGGTCCGGCTCGTCGGTGCCCTCGACGACGATCTCGTCCCGCACCCGGCCGACCGTGCCGAAGGCGCCGTAGGTGTTGACCAGGTGCAGCGGGTCGAAGGAGCGGTTCATCGCCTGGTGCCGGGAGAGCAGGTTGCGGACCGGGCCCCGGCTGAGGAAGAGGATCAGGGCGGTGGCGGCGCACACGACGACCACGTACCAGAGCGGTGCCCCGGGCTGCGGGTGGTCGTCGCCGACGAGGAGCGAGCCGTCCACGGCGGACAGCGCGAGGACGATCGTGATCCAGTTCAGCCAGGCGAAGTTCCCGGACAGCACCAGCCACAGCTGGGTGACGATCATCAGCCCCGCGGCGATCGTGGCCACCGGCTGCGGGGTGAAGAGCAGGACGGGCACGCCGAGCTGGACGACGTGGTTGGCGGCGCACTCGACCTTGTGCAGCGGCCCCGGCAGATGGTGGAAGAACCAGCTGAGCGGGCCGGGCATGGGCTGGGTTTCGTGGTGGTGGTGGAGGCAGGTCAGGTCCCGCCAGCACCGGTCGCCGCGGATCTTGATGAGCCCGGCGCCGAACTCGACGCGGAAGAGCAGCCAGCGGAGCAGGAACAGGACGAGGACCGGCGGTCCGGTGTCGTCGTTGCCGAGCAGCACGGCGAGGAATCCGGTTTCCAGGAGCAGCGACTCCCAGCCGAAGGAGTACCAGGTCTGCCCGACGTTCACGATCGACAGGTACGCCGCCCACAGCAGCAGCCACAGCAGCATCGACACCGGCAGCGGCACCGCGTCGCCGACGCCGGCGGCCATCGCGAGGGCGAGCGCGGCGCCACCCCAGGCGACGGAGGCGAAGAGCCGGTCGGAGTAGCGCCACTGGAACAGGCTGGGTGCGCGCCGGGCCGGCACGGCCCGTACGAAGTCGGGCACCGGCAGCATGCCGCGGGCGCCGATGAGCGCCCGGAACTGCAGGGCGGCCGCGAGGAACGCGACGAGGTAGAGCCCGGCGAGCCCCCGCTGGAAGAGGATCCGGCTCAGCCAGTAGTCAGGTGCGGTGAACCACTCCATCGGGTCCGGTGGTCCGGGCCGTCGTGGTCGTCAGCTCTTGCGGTCGTCCTCGGCCGTCCGCTCGCCCTCCGCCTGGGACGGCGTGGTGCGGGTGACCTGGGGGTGGACATGTGCCTTCTGCTGGGCGTCCATGTCCTCGTCGAGGCGCTCGCCCTCGGCCTGCGAGGGGTTGGTGTACTCGTCGTACGGGCTGCTCATGGCCGCCTCCTTCGAGGACGCACGGATGCGTGCGGGGTGAGTACAGAAGGAGCGTAACTCTCATCGGCCCGCGACGAGACCCGTGAGGCAGCGGCCCAGGCGGCGGGCGTAGACCTGCTGAAGGGCCCGGACGACGGGCCCGCCGAGCCGGGTGTACCAGACGGCGGCGCGGCTGAACGCGGTGCCCGTGAACCAGACCGAGCCGTCGTCGTGCAGGTCGACGACGAAGGACTCCTCGCCGCACTCGGGGTGTCCGCCGCGGGTGCCGTACGCGAAGCCGGTCTCCGTCTCGGTGTACGTCGTCCAGACCACCTGGCAGGGCGCGGTGAACCGGACGGGGCCGAGGCCCAGGGACACCTCGAGGGTCACGCCGGGCTCGGCGCGTTCGGCGGCGCTGTTCACGCGCGCGCCCGTGGCGCGGTGCATGGCCCAGGTGGTGACGGCGGCGCCCGCGGCCTCGAAGGCGGCCCGGCCGGTGCCTATCCGGACGGTGTGGTGGAGGTGGTGGTATCCGGCGGGCAGCGGTCCGGTGCGGGTGGCGCCGACCTCCGGGTAGTTCGGTCCGGTGGCCGGGTTCGAGGTGCGTGCGCGGGAGTCCGAGAGGCTGCGGACGAGACGGGTCATGCCGGGAGCTCCGTTCGGTGGTCGGTGACGGTGGTGACGGTGGAGGCCGCGGTGGGAGGAGTGACGTCGGGGGATGAGCCGGCGTGGGGCGGGTCGAGGGCCGGTGTGCCGACGGCCGGTGCGCCGGCGGCCGGTGTGGCGGTGGCGCCGGCCCGCAGCCGGTGCCAGGCGAGCAGCGAGCACAGGGCGAAGCCGAGGGCGTTGCCGAGACCGTGGGTGGCGGCCATCCAGGTCAGGTTCGGATGCGGGATGCCGGTGGCCTCGCCGAGCGCCCAGCTCAGCGCGAGCAGCATGGTGGCGACCAGGACGGCGGCCGAGGTGCCGAGCAGGGCGCGGGTGACCCGGTCGGGTGCGGTGGTGCGCGGCTCGCGCCAGACGGCGAGGGCGACGGACCACATCCCGGCGGTGAGGACGACGGCTCCGGCGAGCTCGGCCCAGTCGTCCACGAAGTAGCCGACGAGCACCAGCAGGGTGCCGAGCGGGACGCTGAGCGCGGCGAAGCGGGTGGCCCGGCTCTCGGCCGTACGGCAGACCAGTCCGGCGACCAGGGCGGCGGCGAAGCCGGCGAAGTGGAAGTGCGGCACGGTCAGGGCCAGGATGTCGAGCTCGAAGCCGAACAGCTCGTGTCCGGCGCGCTCGGCGACCAGGGCGAGTCCCGCGACGGACGGGGTCGCCAGTGCGGTGAGCACCGCGATCTCGGCGGGCGCGAGGGACCGGGTGAGGGCGAGCCGGGCCGGTGCGTGCAGCGCGAGCGCCAGGGTGGCGAGGGCGTAGCAGCCGGCCAGGGCGACGGCGAGCGGGGAGCGCGGCAGCCAGAGCGAGACCGCGCCCGGTACGGCGAGCAGGGGCCAGGCGCGGCGCAGCAGCCGCAGAGTGGCCGGCTGCGGTCCGTCGACGAGCCGGAGCCCGGCGGGCACGACGACCAGCATGCCCAGCATCACGATCAGTCCGACGAGCACGGACATGGCTCCGCCACCCCCTGAATCAGGGCGTTGAACATGTTCAACGCTTCATGGGTGAGCGTAGAGCCTTCCTTGAACGTGTTCAAGCGGCGGGGTGCGCATGCGCGCCGCCGGATGGACGCGCCCGGATTGCAGCCCTCCGAGGCCTGCGGCAGACATGAAGGAACGACCCCGGGGCGACAGGTGGGAGACCCAGTGCGCGACGCATCCAGACGACGGCCCTCGCGACGGATGCCCTCGGGGCCCGCCGCGTGCGCACTCGCCGCACTCGCCTCGGCCGTACTGCTCGCGGGCTGCTCCACCGGCGACCCCGGTGAACCCGGTGCCGAACAGACCGCCGCCTCGCCCGCCCGCGAGGTGCTGCTCCAGCCCGCCGGCTCCCAGGGCCCCGCGCCCTTCACGCCGTCCACGGCGCAGGAAGGAGCACCCGTACAGGAGGACGCGCCGCCCGTCACCGGCGTCACCGACCCGGCGCCCGCCGGGCACGCCCTCACCGGCGCGACGCCAGGCCTCTACGGCGGCACCCGCGCCGTCGCCAGCTGCAACGTCGAGCAGCAGGCCTCCTACCTCACCGCCGACCCGGCCAAGGCCCGCGCCTTCGCCGAGTCCGCCGGGATCCCCGAGAGCAACCTGGCCGGCTGGCTGCGCGGCCTCACGCCCGTGCTGCTGCGCGCCGACACCCGGGTCACCAGCCACGGCTACCAGGACGGGCGCCCCACCGCCTTCCAGTCCGTGCTCCAGGCAGGCACCGCCGTCCTCGTCGACCCGTACGGCACACCCCGGGTCCGCTGCGCCTGCGGCAACCCGCTGCGCTCCCCGGCCGCCGCCGGGAACGCCCGGCACACCGGCGAGCCCTGGGCCGGCTACCGCCCCGACCGCGTCGTCGTCATCACGCCCACCAGCACCGTCGTCACGAGCCTGGTGATCGCCAGCGCCGCCGACAACACCTGGCTCGAGCGACGGACCGGCAGCGACGGCGACCAGGACCGCAGGCCCGACGTCCTGCCGCCCTGCGCCCCGGCCTCCTGCGACCTCGTCGCCGACCCGCCCGCACCGCTGCCGGACGGCACGGCCCCGGCCGATCCGCCCGCCACCACGAGCCCCGGCCGCCCCACGGGCCCCTCCGTCCCGCCCTCGCCGCACACCCCGGCCGCGCCCAGGGAACCCGCTCCGCACGAGGAGCCCGTCACCCCGACGGCACCCGACGGCGACACGACCGTCCCCGCCCCCGACGCGCCCGTGGAGCCGGACGTGCCGGCCGTGCCCGACGGCCCCGGCGAGCAGCCCGCACCGGAGCCGCCGCCCTCCTTCGAGGACCCGTTCCCGGCCGGGAACGTGCCCGAGCAGCCCCAGACCTTCGAGGGCTGACCGCCCCCGCGTCGTGGCCCGTCGGCCGTCCGGGCGAACGTTGTTGCGAATCTGTGCCGATCTTCGCCGTGCGCACGGGCGGCGCTGCGCCTAGCGTGGCCCCATGACAGCGGGCAGAGGGGGCGGGGAGGCGGCCGAGCGGTGCCGCTGCACGGCGGGACCGGCCGGGCAGGACTGCTGCTTCCTCCATGAGTTCGGCCAGGAATTCCGCATGGGCGGCTTCGACTGGGACCTGGTCAGCGGCCGGATGGTCATGGACGACGGCGCCCTGGACGTCTTCGACATGGACCCCGCCGAGTACGACGGCGACCCCGCAACCCTCGGCTCCCGCGTCCTTCCCGACGAGGGCCGCCGGCTCGACACCCTGGTCGCCCAGGCGCTCAAGGACGGCAGCGAGCGCTACGGTGCCTACTTCCGCATCCGCACCCGCGCCGGCGTCCAGCGCTGGACCCACACCCAGGGCGTCGTCCGGCGCGACCAGGACGGCCGCCCGGTCCGCATCGTCGGCATCGTCCGGGACGCCTCCGAGGAGCTCTCCGAATCCGCCGCACGCCTCGGCCTCGACGAGGGCCGCCGCCGGCGCACCAGCGTCGTCGAGGGCATGACCGCCGCCCTCGCCCACGCCCGCACCGTGCAGGACATCATCGACCTGCTCAACGACTCCCAGGGCCTGGAACACTTCGGCGCCGCCAGCCTCGTCATGGGTCTCCTGGAATCCGGACGCATCCACCTCGTGGCCGAAGGACCCGACGGCGCCTTCGTGCCCGGCACCCGGTTCACCCGGGTGGACGAGCCGTACCCGATGAGCGAGGTGATCCGCACCCTGCGGCCCCGCTTCATCGAGTCCCCGGAGGACTTCGCCGCCTCCTACCCGATCCTGTGGCCCCACATCAGCGGGCTCGGCATCACCTCCGCCGCCTACCTCCCGCTCATCGCCCAGGCCCGCCCCATCGGCGCCCTCGGCCTGCTCTACAGCGACCGCACCGGCTTCAGCGCCGACGAGCGCAACCTGCTCGTCGCCCTCGGCAGCTCCATCGCCCAGAGCCTCCAGCGCGCCATGCTGTACGAGCAGGAGCACGACCTCGCCGAAGGCCTCCAGCAGGCGATGCTGCCCCGCCGCATCCCCGACGTGCCCGGCGCCCAGATCGCCGTCCGCTACCGCTCCGCACGGCTCGGCCGCGACATCGGCGGCGACTGGTACGACATCATCCCGCTCCCCGGCGGCCGGGTCGGCGCCGTCATCGGCGACGTCCAGGGCCACGACACCCACGCCGCCGCCGTCATGGGGCAGCTGCGCATCGTGCTGCGCGCCTACGCCGCCGAGGGCCACACGCCCGCCACCGTGATGGCCCGCGCCTCCGTCTTCCTCCACGAGCTCGACACCGACCGCTTCGCCACCTGCACCTACGCCGAGGCCGACCCGGCCACCGGGCTCGTCCAGATCGTGCGGGCCGGTCACGTCGACCCGATGATCCGGGACCAGGACGGCAACGCACACCGGCTGCCCGTCGAGGGCGGCCTCCCGCTGGGCCTGTCCGCCGAGTTCGGCCGGCTCGACTACCCGGTCACGGCCGTCGAGCTCGACCCGGGCCGGACCCTGCTGCTCTACACCGACGGTCTGGTCGAGAAGCCGGGCGCCGACCTCGACGAGGGCCTGCAGTGGCTGACCTCCCTGGTCAAGCGGGGCCCGCGGGACCTCGACCAGCTCGCCGACCACCTGTGCGAGGTCGTCGACGAACGCGGCGGCGAGGACGACGTCGCCGTCCTGCTGCTGCGCCGCGCGGGCGCCCACCCGCCGCAGACCGGCGGCCGGCTCCAGCAGCACGTCGGCCAGAACGACCCCGAGGCGCTCCGCTCCGCCCGCCACATGATCCGCGCCGCCGTACGCGCCTGGGGCGCGGGCGAGCGCTCCGACGAGATCGAGCTGGTCGCCGACGAGCTGACCACCAACGCCCTCATGCACACCGACGGCGGCGCGATCGTGACCCTGCGGATGCTGGCCGGACCCGAGCGCCGCCTGCGCGTCGAGGTCGAGGACCGCTCCAGCGCCCTGCCGCGCCGCCGGGAGGCCGGCGAGTCCGGGGTCTCCGGCCGCGGACTGCTCCTGGTGGACCGGATCTCGGACCTGTGGGGCGTGGAGCCGCGCGGCGGCGGGAAGTGCGTCTGGTGCGAGTTCGTGACCGAGCGGCCCGCGGAGTGGACGGCCGACCGGAGCACGGACCTGACGGGGGACTGGCCCGGGCCGCTCTGACCGGACTCCCGGTCCGACGGGCGCGTCCCCCGCCCGTACGGCAGGGTGGGGACATGCCCGAGCTGCCCGAGGTCGAAGCCCTCCGCGCGTTCCTGGACGAGCACCTCGTGGGCAAGGAGATCGCCCGCGTGCTGCCCGTCGCCGTCAGCGTGCTCAAGACGTACGACCCGCCGCCGAGCGCCCTCGACGGCGCCCGGGTCACGGGCGTCGCCCGCCACGGGAAGTTCCTCGACATCGCCACCGAAGGACCCGCTGGCGAACTGCACCTGGTCACCCATCTGGCCCGGGCCGGCTGGCTGCACTGGAAGGACGTGCTGCCCTCCGGATTCCCGAAGCCCGGCAAGGGGCCGCTCGCGCTGCGGACCGCGCTCACCGGAGGCGACGGCTTCGACCTCACCGAGGCGGGGACCACCAAACGCCTCGCCGTGTACGTCGTCCCCGACCCCGCGGAGGTGGCCGGCGTGGCCCGGCTCGGACCCGACCCGCTCGCCGAGGACTTCGACCTGGCCGCCTTCACCGCCCTGCTGTCCGGCGAGCGCCGCCAGATCAAGGGCGCGCTGCGCGACCAGGGCCTGATCGCGGGCATCGGGAACGCGTACAGCGACGAGATCCTGCACGCCGCCAGGATGTCGCCCTTCAAACCCACCCAGAACCTCACTCCCGAGGAGACCGCCGTCCTGTACGAGGCGATGCGCACCACCCTCGGCGAGGCGGTCGAGCGCTCCCACGGGCTCGCCGCGGGCAGGCTCAAGGCCGAGAAGAAGAGCGGGCTGCGGGTCCACGGGCGCGAGGGCGAGCCGTGCCCGGTGTGCGGCGACACCGTCCGCAGCGTCTCCTTCAGCGACTCCTCGCTCCAGTACTGCCCCACCTGCCAGACCGGCGGCAAGCCGCTCGCCGACCGCCGCATGTCGAAACTCCTGAAATAGACTCCTGCGCATGCTGCGCGTACTGGCCGTCGACGACGAGGCGCCGGCCCTCGGCGAACTGCTCTACCTGCTGCGCGCCGACCCGCGCGTGCGCACCGCCGAGGGGGCGGGCGACGCCACCGAGGCGCTGCGCAGGATCGGGCGCGCCGTAGAGGCGGGGCCGGACGGTGACGAGGGCATCGACGTGGTCTTCCTCGACATCCACATGCCCGGGCTCGGCGGACTCGACCTGGCCCGGCTGCTCGCCGGGTTCGCCCGCCCGCCGCTGATCGTCTTCGTCACCGCCCACGAGGGCTTCGCGGTCCAGGCCTTCGACCTGGAGGCCGTCGACTACGTGCTCAAGCCGGTGCGCCGCGAACGCCTCGCCGAGGCCGTACGCCGGGCCCACGACCTCGTGCACGCGCACGTGCCCGCGCAGCCGCTCCCCGAGCAGATCCCCGTCGAACTCGGCGGTGTCACCCGCTTCGTGCCCGTCGACGACATCGCGTACGTGGAGGCGCACGGCGACTACGCCCGCCTCCACACCGACCAGGGCAGCCATCTCGTCCGCATCCCGCTGTCCGTCCTCGAGGAGCGCTGGGCCGACCGCGGCTTCGTCCGCATCCACCGCAGCCATCTGGTCGCCCTCGGCCGCATCGACGAGCTCCGCCTCGACGGCGGAGCCACCTCGGTCCGGGTCGGCGACGCGGTCCTCGCGGTCTCGCGGCGCCACGCGCGCCAGCTGCGGGACCTGCTGATGCGCCGCGCCCGCGGCTGAGCCACGGCGGCCGTCAGCACAGGTGGAGCGCGAGATGGCTCAGGGCCGTGCCCAACCGCCAGGCGGGCAGCCACACCTGACGGTCCTCGTCGACGGTGCGGGCCCCGGCGATCCCGGCGAGATCGGCGGCGCGCAGCTCGGTCGCCCGCAGCCGGCGCCAGGTGTCCCGGGCCAGGGCCAGGTCGGGCGCCGGGGTGCCGGAGCCGGCCGTCGCGAGGCGGGCGACGACCCACGAGGACCACGGGTGGTCGTGCGCGGTGCGGCGCAGCCAGCCGTCCGGGCCGCGGCCGTCGAGCAGCACCGTGAGGGCGAGGGTCCGCACCCCGGCCCGGAACTCCAGCGACCCGGGTGCGACGAGTCCGCCGGTGCGCATCACGTCGTCGGCGACGTACTCCGCGCACAGCCAGTCCATCGGGACGGCGAGACCGCCCCCACCGGCTCCGTTCGTGCTTTCGGGCAGCACCGATCCCACCTTCTCCCGGACGTCCTGGACGAGGCCCCGGTGACGAGCCTCCTCCGAGAGGGGCGCGCGCGGGGCCAGTTCGCTCAACTGGCCCGGCTGCTTTCGGATACGTTTCTTCGCCACATCGGTGCTGGTGGGAGCGCTGTGACGAAGGTGAAGCCCCGGGGCGCGAGCGGCTCAGCCGAGGAGCGCGTAGACCGCCGTCGCGTGCGCGGCCGGCTCCTCCGTGCCCTCGGCCGTCATGGTGATGTCCGCGAAGGCCATCCGCCGGCCCGCCTTGGTGAGCCGGGCCCGCACGAGGACGTCCGAGCCGAGCACCGGCCGCTGGAAGCTGATCGACTGCTGGACGGTGGTCATCGGGACGAAGCCGCCGCGGGCGGCGGCCACCGCGATCACGGTCGCGGTGTCGGCGGCGGCCATCAGGGCCTGGCCGGAGAGACCTCCGCCCTCCCGGGCGAGCCGGTCGGACCAGGGGAGCCTGAGGACGGCCTCGTGGCCGTCGACGGAGGCCACGGAAAGGCCCAGGTCGAGCACCCAGGGGGCGAAGTTGTCGGCGAGGACCTTTTCGGCGGCGGTGAGAGTCAGCGTCACGACGGTCATTGTGGGGCGCCGGCCGTGGGCCGGGCAACGGCCGTGCGGCGCGGCGGACGGTAGCCCGGCAGCCGGTGGCCGAGCTGGCGCAGCGCGTAGTGCGAGCGGGACTTGACGGTGCCGGCCGGGATGCCGAGCTCGGCGGCGGCCTCGTTGACCGTCAGACCGTGGAAGTAGAGACGTACGAGGACGGCCCGGTGTTCCGGGCGCAGTCCGCGCACCGCCGCCCGCACGTCGAGCGCGGCGACGGCCGTCTCGGTGGCGTCGGCCGGGTCCGCGGTGACGGCGAGCAGCTCGTCGCCGACCTCGGCGGGCCGGGAGAGCCGGGAGCGGCGCGCGTCGATGGCGAGCCGCCGGGCCACCGTGAACAGCCAGGGCCGCATCGACTCGTACGGGGAGTCGAAGGCCTCGGGATGGAGCCAGGCGCGGACCAGGGTCTCCTGCACCAGGTCCTCGGCGCGCTGCCGGTCGCCCTGGGTCAGGCCGAGGAGGAAGGAGAACAGCGCCGGGCCGTGTTCGCGCTGGAGTTCCCTCAGGGCCCGCTCGTCGGTGGTCGCCGCTGCCGTCAGGGTGGTGG
>NZ_JBHXFE010000041.1:0-75410 GCF_042722475.1 Streptomyces sp. NPDC127092 | reverse complement strand
CGGCTACACCGACTACCCGGCGCTGTAGCCCGCCGGCGGCGCGGTCACGGGGTCTGCCCGGCCCGGGGCTACCAGGCCTCCGTGACCGCGCGGCGCGCGGCCTCCGGGTCCACGGCGCGGCCCGTCTCCGCGAGGGCCGCGCCGAGGGCGGCCAGCGAGGACCGCACCGCGTCCGGGGTCGCGTCCACGCCGTAGTGGTTCACCCGGATCATCTCCTTCGCCAGCCCACCGCCGCCCGCGACGAGCGGCAGCGAGGGATCGGCGGCCAGCGCCTTCGCGACCAGCTCCGAGGCGTCGACACCGGCCGGCGTGCGCAGCGTCGTCGCGACCGGAGCCGCGTCCTTCGCCTCGTACACGTACGGCTCCAGCCCGCCGCCGAGCGCCAGCGCGCCCGCACGGGTCGCCGCCGCGGCCGACGCGTGCCGGGCCATGAGCGCGTCCAGGCCCTCCGCCTCGATCCGCTCCAGGCACGCCTCCAGGGCCAGCATCTCCAGCTGCGCCGGGGCGTGGAGCAGGGTCCTGCGCCCGCCGTCGATCCACCGCTCCTTCCAGTCCAGGAGGGAGAGGTACGAGCGGCGCGGCGCGGCCGGGTTGGCGGCGAACCGCTCCCAGGCCCGCTCGCTCACCGACACCGCCGAGACACCCGCCGGGCCGCCCATCGCCTTCTGCGCCCCGATGATGCACATGTCGACGCCCCACGCGTCCGGCAGCACCGGCTCGGCGCCGACCGACGCCACCGCGTCCAGGTAGAAGAGCGCGTCGTGCGCCCGCACGACCTCGCCGATCTCCGCGACCGGGTTGGTGTTGCCGGTGGCCGCCTCCGCGTGCACCAGCGACACGAAGCCGATCTCCGGGTGCTCCTCGAAGGCCCGGGCCACCTGCTCGGCGGTGACCGCCGCGTGGAACGGCACCTCCAGATCGACCACCGTCGCACCGCAGTCCCGCAGCCAGTTGCCGAAGGTCTGCCCGTACGGACCGGTGACCACGTTCAGCGCCGTCGAACCCGCCCGCGCACCGCTGCGGATGCAGCCCTCCAGCGGCAGCAGCGCCTCGCCCTGGGTGATCACCACGTCCTGCTCCGTGGCGAGCAGCGCGGCGACCCGGCGCTCGATCGACGCGAACCGCGCGGCGGTCAGCGGGGCCAGGTCCAGGAGCGGGTGTGTCACGGTCACGGCGGTGCCTTCTTCGGATCGGATCTGCGGGTGGAGCCTGGGTCAGGGTACCCAGGGGCCTCGTAGAGTGCGGGTATGAGCGATCACGTGGTGCTGCATGTGAAGGGGCGGGTGCTCGTCGGCCCGGAGGACGTACGGGACGAACTGTGGTGCGTCGACGGGCGGATCACCTTCGAGCGGCCGACCGGTCCCGCCGTCGAGGCGCTGACCGTCGAGGGCTGGGCGCTGCCCGGCCTGGTCGACGCCCACTGCCACGTCGGCCTCGACAAGCACGGCCCCGTCGACGAGGCCACCGCCGAGAAGCAGGCCCTCACCGACCGCGACGCCGGCACGCTGCTCATCCGCGACGCGGGCTCGCCCTCCGACACCCGCTGGATCGACGAGCGCGAGGACCTGCCGAAGATCATCCGCGCGGGCCGGCACATCGCCCGCACCCGCCGCTACATCCGCAACTACGCCCACGAGATCGAGCCCGACGAGCTCGTCGCCCACGTCGGCTGCGAGGCGCGGCGCGGCGACGGCTGGGTCAAGCTGGTCGGCGACTGGATCGACCGCGAGGTGGGCGACCTGGCGCCGTCCTGGCCGCGCGCCGAGGTCGAGGCGGCGATCGCCGAGGCGCACCGGCTCGGCGCGCGCGTCACCGTGCACTGCTTCGCCGAGGACTCGCTGCGCGACCTGGTCGAGGCGGGCATCGACTGCATCGAGCACGCCACCGGACTCACCGAGGACACCATCCCGCTCTTCGCCGAGCGCGGCGTCGCCATCGTGCCCACCCTGGTCAACATCGCGACCTTCCCGCACCTCGCGGACGGCGGCCAGGAGAAGTTCCCGCGCTGGTCGGCGCACATGCGCCGGCTGCACGAGCGGCGTTACGACACGGTGCGCGCCGCCTGGGACGCGGGCATCCCGGTCTTCGTCGGCACCGACGCGGGCGGCTCGCTCGCGCACGGCCTGGTCGCCGCCGAGGTCGAGGAGCTGACGAAGGCGGGCATCCCCGCCCTCGACGCCCTCTCCGCCACCACCTGGCGCGCCCGCGACTGGCTGGGCCGCCCGTCCCTGGAGGAGGGCGCCCCGGCCGACCTCGTCGTCTACGGCGAGGACCCGCGCGCGGACGTCCGCGTCCTCGCGGCACCGCGCCGGGTGATCGTCAACGGCCGGGTGATCGGCTAGCCGCGGGCCGCCGCGCGGGCCGCCCGAGTGCGCGGGCTGTCGCGCGGGCGGCCCGGGCGTCCGGAGTGCGCCGGGCGTCCGGGGTGTCCCGGGGCCTAGCGGGCGTCCCGGGTCTCCCGGGTCAGGAACGCGAGCCGCGCCTTCTTCTCCGGGATGAAGACCTCCGGCAGGTCCACCTCCGGGAGCACGACCTCGGGGCCGAGCTCGAAGCCGGTGCGCAGGAGCCGGGCGATCACCTTCTCGTTGGCGGCGTCCGGCTCGCCCACGATCCGGGTGCGCCCGGTCAGCGCGAAGTCGACGAGCGCCGTGAGCAGTTTCTCCGTGAAACCCCGCTCGGGAGCCACCGTGGGCGCGACGAACAGGTGCACGCCGATGTCGCCCGGCAGCACCTCGTAGCACTCCGAGACCCGGTCGGCCTCGGGGTCGTACGTCTGGAAGACCGCGACCGGCATGTCGTCACGGTGCACCAGGAAGCCGTGGTGGGTGCTGAGCGAGTCGAGGTGGGCGTAGATCTCCCGGACCTGCTCGACGGTGGTGCCGTTCATGCCCCAGAAGCGGGCCCGCTCCTCGTTCACCCAGGCGTGGATGAGCGGGGCGTCGGCCTCGGGGTCGATGCGGTCGACCCGGACGGTGCCGAAGCCCTCGACGACCTGGGTGTGCTCGGTTCTGCTCATGCTGCTCCTTCATGCTCCTTGACGAGGACGTTCCAGTCGGTGGTGACGGGGGCGAGTTCGCCGCGCAGCCACAGGGGGAGCTGGTCGCGGTGGTGCGGGTCACCGGGCACGCCGGAGGCGCCGAACGGCACGATCCACCGGCTCCGTTCGCGGTCCGCCAGGTCCCACACGTAGCGGGCGGCGGACGCGCGGGCGCTGCGGTCGGTGTAGCCGGGCACGCTGGACGTGGACAGCACGCAGTCGTGGTCGCCGGCGAGGCCCGGCCACTGGGCGTCGTCCGCGTCCGGGAGCGCCTGCCAGGGCGCCAGCCGGTGGGTCAGGCCCCAGGCCGGCGGCGTCTCGCCGGCCGCGACCTCCTCCAGGGCCTCGCGCACGATCCGCGCGACGTCGCCGGCCGGCACCGGACCGCCGACCAGCAGGGTCTCCAGGGCGAAGGCGACGCGCGCGCCGAGCGCGAGCCAGGGCAGGAACAGCTCGGGGTACGGGGCCGGTTCGCGCAGCTCCGCGAACGCCTCGTGGGCCGTGAGCCGCCGTACGACCGCGCCGCGCACCGCCGCGTACAGACCGGCGTCCGTGCTGTCGGCGGCCATCCGCCGGTCCCAGGCGAGCAGGGTCGCGCGCACCGTCCGGGCGGCGGGCGAGAGGTCCTCCGCGGCCACGCCGCCGACCGCGTCGAGCAGACGCCGGGCCGACGGGTTGTCCGTGTCCGTGTGCACGGCGGCCGTCTTGGCGGGCGTCCAGGAGCGGGAGGCGTCGAGCAGGGCGGCGATCCGCCCGGCGCGGTGCGGCGGCGCGAACTCGACGCCCAGCGGCGCGGCGAGACCGCGCGCGTTCGCCATCACGGCGTACCCGTCGACCTCGGCGCGGGGCAGCGGCGCGGGCTCCGCCCGCCACGCATGCCGGGCCTCCCACGCGGGCACCACGCGCAGCGAGTTGGCCCGGTCCCGCACCGGCACGTGCCCGGCGACCCGGTGCAGCAGCCCGCCGTCGGTGTCCGCAGCCTGCACGACGTTCACCGGCTCGACCCACCCGTCGAGCGCCCGGTCCACGTCCCCGACACTCCGCGCCCGCAGCAGCGCGGGCAGCACGGAGAAGCCCAGTTCGCCGGTGACGCGGGGCGGGTAACGGAGGCTGATCGCTTCCCACTCGACCGGCTCGGCGGCCGCGGTGCCGTCGGCGACCTCGGCGACCTCGGCGACCTCGGCGGCCGCGGCGGCCTCGGCGACCTCGGTGACCTCGGCGGCGCGGGCGGCGTCGGCCGCATCGGTGGCGCCGGCCGCGACCGCGCCGGTGGCGCCGGGCAGGTCGGTCGCGCCGGGCAGGTCCGTGTCGCCTGCCTCGGCCGCGCCGGTGGCGCCGGCAGCGGTCGGGTCGGCGGTGCCGACCGTGGCGGCGTCGGCGGTGCCGACCGTGGTCGCCGCGGTGCCGGCCCTGGCCGTGTCAGCGGTGCCCTCCGCGTCGGCGGCGTTCGCCGTCGACCGGGCGCCCTCCGCGGCCTTCCCGCCGTCCGCGCCCTTTCCGCCCTCAGCGCCCTTCCCGTCCTCCGTGGCCTTCCCGCCGTCCGCGGCCTTCCCGTCCTCCGCGGCCTTACCGCCGTCCGCGGCCTTCCCGCCCTCCGCGCCGATGATCACCGGCCCACGTGCCGTCTCGACGACCTCCACGCGGACCGGGTCCTGCGTGCCCTTCACGCGGATCGTCTCCGTGTGGGCGGTGGCCGGCTCCCAGCCGGCCGGGCCGAGGGCCTCCACGCGGCCGTCGGGGAGGCGGCGGAGCCGTTCCCGGTAGAGATCCTGGTAGTCGGCCATGGCGTTGGTGATGGCCCAGGCGACGCGGCCGGCGTGGCCGAAGTGGGCGAGGCCCGGGACGCCGGGGACGGCGAGGCCGAGGACGTCGTAGTCGGGGCAGGCGAGGCGTATCTGCTGGTAGACGCCGGGCGCCTCGATGAAGCGGTGCGGGTCGCCCGCGACGATCGCCGCGCCGCTGGCCGTCCGCTCGCCGGACACCACCCAGCCGTTGGAGCCGGCGGTGCCGGGCCCGTCCGTGGCGAAGAGCTCGGTCCACTCCGCGCCGAGCCGCCGCGCGACCCGGTCCCGCCACAGCTTGGTGGGGAAGCCGGCGAAGAGGATGTGGGTGGACAGCCAGACGGCGAGCGGCGTCCAGGGCTCCCAGCGGCCCGGCCGCAGCCCGGTCTCGGCGAACTCGGGCGCCCGCCGCGCGCCCTCCGCCAAGCCCTCGTTCACCCCGTCCACGTACGCCCGGACCCACGCCGCCGTCTCCGCGTCGAGCCGGTCGTGGCAGCGGCGGGCGGTGTCGGCCAGCCTCGCCTGCCGGACGAAGGCGTCCCAGCCGGTCTCCGCCGCGCCCAGGAACTCGGCGGTGGTGCCCTGCGCCCGGTGTCGCTCGACCTCCAGCTGCCAGGCCCGGTCCCGTGCGGTCACCAGGCCCTGCGCGCGGGCGAGTTCGAGCGGATCGGCGGCTCGCAGATGCGGCACGCCCCAGGCGTCCCGGAAGACCTCGATGCTCACGCGTACGACCCCGATCAGATCAAACATTTCTTAGGTTAGGCTGGCCTAAATTAATCTACAGGACCCGAAGAGGGCGAGGTCACGGCGGGTGGGGCGCACCGGGGGTGCGACTGGTTGACGAACCGTTACTCCCGACCGGCGCGCACCGTTGAAGCACTTTCCCTGAACGCGCCTCCGTGCCCGCGCGCGCCGCTACGCACGGGGCGTGCGGGAACGCCTGTGCCGAAAGATTCGAATATGGGCGCGGAAACCACCCTTTGGAGTGAAGTCACGCCAGGTGTCTGCCAGTTCACCCACAGTGCGTAAAGATTCCGGTGTCTCAAGTCGCCGGAGCCGCAGTGACCCACAGTCCCCGTGGCGAGCGGCCGGCGACACCATGTCTCTTGTGGGGGTTCCACCCGTGAACAGCAACACCTTCCGTCTGCCCGCACGCCGCACCGCCGCCGCGGCCGCCGTCGCCGCCCTCGCCGTCGGACCGCTGGTCCTCGCGGCGCCCGCCGCCCAGGCCACCGGCGACAGCGGCGAGCAGGGCGGCGAAGGCCACGCCACCGCCGTCGTGCTGCGCGCCGGGCTCGACGTCGACCTGCTCAACAAGGCGGTGAACGTGCCGCTGCGGGCCTCCCTCAACGAGGTCGAGGCCCCCGCGAGCGCCGAGAAGACCGCGCTCAGCGTGCGGGTGCAGGGCGCCGAGGGCGGGCAGCCGGTCGACGTGCTCAAGGCCGACGTCGCCACCTCCGAGGCGACCGTGGAGGGGAACACGGCCAAGGGCTACGTCAACCTGGTCAAGGCCCGGCTGCACGTCCCCGGACTGCCGCTGCTCTCCCTCGTCGAGGTCGAGAAGGTCACCTCCAAGGCCGTCTGCGAGGCCGGAAAGCGCCCGGTCGCCGAGTCCAACCTGCTGGGCCACGTCACCGTCCTCGGCAAGAAGACCACCCTGTCGACCGGGGGACGGACCAAGGTGACCGTGCCCGGCGTCGGCGAGGTCGTCCTCGACCTCTCCCGCACCTCCACCACCTCCCGCACCGCCGCCGCGACCGCCCTCGAACTCTCGGTGGAGGTCAACCCGCTCAAGCTCAACGTCGCCGAGGTCAAGGGCAAGATCACCCTCGCCGAGGCCACCTGCGCCACCCCGCGCGGCACCAGGCCGACCGACAGGCCGACCGGCAAGCCCAGTGAGCAGCCCTCGCAGCAGCCGTCCGAGCAGCCCTCCAAGGAGCCGTCCACGAAGCCGAGTCACGACACCGGCATCAGCACCCAGAACGGCGGCACCACCCCCACCGGCAACCTCGCCGAGACGGGCGGCAGCTCCACGACCCCGTACCTGGCCGGCGGCGCCCTCCTGCTGCTCGGCGTCGGCGGCGGCGCCGTCGTCCTGGCCCGCAGCCGCGCCCGCGCCCGCGGCTGACCGGCCCGAGGGGGAAACGGCGGGGGGGAACCGAGGGGTGGCGCCGGCCCGGCGCCACCCCTCGCCGCTCAGCCCAGCATCAACAGCGCCTGGTCCAGGGCCTGCAGGAACCGGTTCGTCGTCACCCGGTCCCGCACCGCGAGCCGCAGCCAGTCCCGGCCGAGCCCCGGGAAGGTGTCACCGCGCCGGGCCGCGAAGCCCAGCGACCGCAGCCGGTCCCGTACCGCGTCCGCGCCCTCGATCCGTACGAGCACGAACGGGCCCTCCGCCGCCGCGACCGCCCGCACCTCGTCGAACTCCGCGAGCCCCGCGAGCAGATGCGCCCGCTCCACCCCGATCCGGTGCGCCGCCTCCTCCGCCTCCAGGAGCGCCATCGGCGTCATGCACGCCTCCGCCGCCACCAGCGCCGGCGTCGACACCGGCCACAGCGGCTGTACGCGCTCCAGCTCGGCGACCGTCTCCGGCTCGGCGAGCACGTAACCGATCCGCAGACCCGCGAGACCCCACGTCTTGGTCAGGCTCCGCAGCACCACCAGACCCGGCACGTCCGTCCGCGACGCCAGCGACTCCCGCTCGCCCGGCACCGCGTCCATGAACGCCTCGTCCACCACCAGGGTCCGCCCCGGGCGGGCCAGCGACGCGATCGCCGCCGCCGGGTGCAGCACCGACGTGGGATTGGTCGGATTGCCGATCACGACAAGATCCGCGTCCTCCGGCACCGCCGCCGGATCCAGCCGGAAGCCGTCCTCCTCGCGCAGCAGCACCCGCTCCACCTCGTGCCCGGCGTCGCGGAGCGCCGCCTCCGGCTCGGTGAACTGCGGGTGCACGACCACCGGCCGCCGCACCGGCAGCGCCCGCGCGAGCAGCACGAAGGCCTCCGCCGCGCCCGCCGTGAGCAGCACCCGGCGGGCCGGCAGACCGTGCCGCTCGGCGACCGCGGCCCGCGCCGCCCGGCCGTCCGGATAGGCGGCGAGCCCCGTCAGCGAGTCCGCGATCCGCTCCCGCAGCCAGGCCGGCGGCGTGTGGGTCCGCACGTTGACCGCGAGGTCGATCAGCTTCTCGTCCCGGACCTCGGCGTCGCCGTGGTGTCTCAGGTCGTGCGCGTCAGCGGAAGTGTCCGCAGAAGTGTGGATGTCCATGGCCGCCGTCGTGTGGGGGGTGGGGATGGGGAGGGGGATGGTGCCTGTGGAGGGAGAGGGGGGTTCGCCAGCGATGTACCCGTGAGTATCGGGCAACAACCGTGCGCCTGGGGAGTCTTCGTTCGGACGAAGTGGTATGGAACGGGCAATGGCGCAGGTCACACGCCTGCCCTTCCGCTTCGGCACCAGCAGCACCGCACCCGGCCCCGCCCCCCGCAGCGCCGCCGCCTCCGCCACCGAGGCCGTACCCGTCGCCGCCAGCGGAGCCGCCGACGGATGCGGTACGGCCACCGCCGCGAGCTCCTCGCTCCCGAAGGCCCGCACCGGCACCCCCAGCCGCGCCGCCGCCCCGGCGATCCCCGGCTCCGCCGCCCGGGCGTCCAGCGTCGCGAGCGCCGTCACGTCCCCGGCCGTGAGACCCGCCTCGCCGAGCGCGGTGCCGACGAGCCCGAGCACCTCGTCCGCCGCCACGCCCGACCGGGCCCCGACACCCACCACGACCGCGGGTCCGAGGTGCGCGGAGGAGGCGCCATCCGATAGCAAAGGCCCATGGCTGTAGTCGTCGCGCTCGGCGCGTTCCTCATGACGCTGTTCGGCGGCTGGACGGCCCAGCGCGTCACCGACCGACGCCACCTCGTCCTCGGCCTCGCCGGCGGGCTCATGCTCGGCGTGGTCGGACTCGACCTGCTGCCCGAGGCGTTGGAGGCGGCCGACCGGAAGGTCTTCGGCGTCCCGCAGGCCCTGCTGCTCTTCGTCGGCGGCTTCCTCCTCGCCCACGTGGTGGAACGTCTCCTCGCCGTCCGCCGCGCGGCCCACGGCGTGGAGGAGTACTGGGGCGCGGCGCACGGCGCCCCGGCGGGGGACGGCGACCGGGCGACGGGGGGCAGAGTCCCCCAGGTGGGGCTGACCGCCGCCGCGGCCATGGTGCTGCACAGCCTCATGGACGGCATCGCGCTCGGCGCCGCCTTCCAGGTCGGCGGCGGCATGGGCGCCACCGTCGCGCTCGCCGTCGTCACCCACGACTTCGCCGACGGCTTCACCACCTACACGATCGCCAGCCTGTACGGGAACGCCCGCCGCAGGGCGGTCGCCATGCTCGTCGCCGACGCGGCCGCCCCGGTCGCCGGCGCCGGCCTCGCCACCCTGTTCACCCTTCCGGAGGAACTCCTCGGCAGCTATCTCGGGTTCTTCGGCGGCGCCCTGCTCTACCTCGCCGCCGCCGAGATCCTGCCCGAGGCCCACCACGAACACCCCGCCCGCACCACCCTGCTGTGCACGGTGGCCGGCGTGGCCTTCATCTGGCTCGTCGTGGGCCTCTCCGGCGGCTGACCTCACGCGCCCGGCCCGCCGCCGGCCACGCAGCGCCCGACGAAACGCGCGGCGGCCTCCGGGGCGCCCGCCCAGTGCGTGTGGACGTAACTGGCGTGCACGCCGCCCCGGACGAAGCCCTCCACACGGCGCTCCGGCTGCCGCAGCCCCCAGGCCGCCCGCGCCCCGGCGCCCGGCTCGATCACGGTCCGGTGGAACTCGTGCCCGCGCATCCGCGTCCCGGCCGCCGCGAGCACGCTGTCGCTCACGGCCACCGCGTCCCGGTACCCGAGCGTGAGCCGCTCCGTCATCCGCGCGTCCGCGTCGAGCACACCGCACATCGGCCGCCCGTCCAGCGACCGCGCGAGATACAGCAGCCCGGCGCACTCGGCGGCGACGGGCGCGCCCGACGCGGCGAGCCCGGCGACCGCCTTCCGCAGCGGCTCGTTGGCGGACAGCTCCTCCCCGTACACCTCGGGGAAGCCGCCGCCTATGACGAGGCCGCGGGTGCCCTCGGGGAGGGCCTCGTCCCGCAGCGGGTCGAACGTGACGACCTCCGCGCCCGCCGCCGTCAGGAGCTCCGCGTGCTCGGCGTACGAGAACGTGAACGCCGCGCCGCCCGCGACGGCGACGACCGGCCTGGGGCCGGGCCCGTCGGCCGGCTGCGGCCCGTCGGCCGGGTGGTGCCCACCCGTTCCTCCCCCGGAGCTTCGCCCCGGCGCGGCCGCCGGCGGAACGCCCGCCCACGACCCGGCGGCGTCCCACGGCTCGTTGCGCAACGGCGGCGCCGACCGTGCGAGGGCCAGGAGCGCCTCCAGGTCGCAGCCCCGGCGGACCTGCTCCGCCTGCGCCGCCACCGCCTCCACCGCCTGCGCCTGCCGCTCCGCGACCGGCACCAGGCCCAGGTGCCGCGACGGCGTCGCGACCGCCGGCGCGCGCCGCAGCACGCCCAGGACCGGCACGCCGGACTCCTCCAGGGCCTCCCGCAGCAGCGCCTCGTGCCGGTCGGTGGCGACCTTGTTGAGGATCACCCCGCCGAGCCGCACCTCCGGGTCCCAGGACGCGAAGCCGTGCACGAGCGCGGCCACCGACCGGGACTGCGAGGAGGCGTCCACGACCAGCACCACCGGCGCCCGCAGCAGCTTCGCCACCTGCGCGGTGGACGCCAGTTCCCCCTGGCCCGCGGCCCCGTCGTACAGGCCCATCACGCCCTCGACGACCGCCAGGTCGCAGCCCCGCGCGCCGTGCGCGAAGAGCGGCCCGACCAGCTCCGTACCGCACATGTACGCGTCGAGGTTCCGGCCCGGGCGGCCGGTCGCGAGGGCGTGGTAGCCCGGATCGATGTAGTCCGGCCCGACCTTGTGCGGCGAGACCGCCAGACCACGGCCGGCGAACGCGGCCATCAGGCCGGTCGCGACCGTGGTCTTGCCCGCGCCCGAGGACGGGGCGGCGATGACGAGACGTGCTACCACTCGATGCCCCGCTGGCCCTTCTGACCCGCGTCCATCGGGTGCTTCACCTTCGACATGTCGGTCACCAGGTCCGCGAAGTCGAGGAGTTCCTGCGGCGCGTTGCGGCCGGTGATGACGACGTGCTGCTGCCCGGGACGGTCGCGCAGCACCTCCACCACCTCGGCCGTGTCGATCCAGCCCCAGTGCAGCAGGTACGCGAACTCGTCGAGGACGTAGAACTTGTACTTCTCCTCGGCCAGGTCCCGCTTGACCTGCTCCCAGCCCTCGCGCGCCTTCTCCTCGTGCGACTGCTCGCCCTCGGCGACCTCGCGCTGGATCCAGGACCAGCCCTCGCCCATCTTGTTCCAGACGACCGTGCCGCCCTTGCCGGTCTCGCCGAGCGCCTTCAGGGCGTTCTCCTCGCCGACCCGCCACTTGGCGGACTTCACGAACTGGAACACCCCGATCGGCCAGCCCTGGTTCCAGGCGCGCAGCGCCATGCCGAACGCGGCGGTCGACTTCCCCTTCCCGACGCCCGTGTGCACCATCACCAGCGCACGGTTGCGGCGCTGACGGGTGGTCAGTCCGTCGTCCGGAACGACGGTCGGCTGTCCCTTAGGCATTACGCGGCCCTCCTGGCGGCAGAGTGGTTGCCCTGTACGTTTCTGACGAGCCCGGCGATCGAGTCGGCGCGCAGCTCGTCGAGGGTGACGGCGGTGCCGCCCAGTTCACGGGCGAGGTTCCCGGCGAGCCCCAGCCGCACCGGTCCCGCCTCGCAGTCCACGACCACCGCGGCCGTGCCCTCGGACGCGTGCAGCCGCGCGGCACGCGCCGCGAGCCCCACCGGGTCCGGGCCGCCGCCTGTCGCGCGCCCGTCGGTGACCACCACGAGCAGCGGCCGCCGCGACGGGTCCCGCAGCCGCTCCACGCGCAGCACGTCGTGCGCCTTCAGCAGTCCCGCCGACAGCGGCGTACGGCCACCGGTCGGCAGCTGCTCCAGCCGGGCCGCGGCCGCGTCCACCGACGAGGTCGGCGGCAGCGCGACCTCCGCCGCCCGCCCCCGGAAGGTGACCAGACCGACCTTGTCGCGCCGCTGGTAGGCGTCGAGCAGCAGCGACAGCACCGCGCCCTTGACCGCGCCCATCCGCTGCCGGGCCGCCATCGAGCCCGAGGCGTCCACCACGAACAGGACCAGATTGCCCTCGCGGCCCTCGCGGCTCGCCTGCCGCAGGTCGTCCCTCCGCACCACCAGGCCCCGGCCGGTCCGGCCGCGCGCCTTCTGGTGCGGAGCCGCCGCCCGCACGGTCGCCGCCAGGTGCAGCTTGGTCAGCGCACCCTTCGGCCGGGTCGCACCGGTGGTCCTGCCGTGCTCGGTACGGGCCCGGGAACGGCGTCCGGCCGCGCCCTCGCCGAGGCCGGGCACGCTCAGCATCCTGGTACGGAACGGCTCGCCGGCCGTGACGGCGGCACGCTCGCCGGCGCCGGGACGCGAGCCCGGGCCGGCCTCCTGGGCCGCGGGAGCCGGGGCCTCCCCGGGGGCCGGCTCGCTCTCGGGCGCCGGATCGTTCCCGGACGCGGTGCTCTCGGACGCGGGCCCCTCGCCCTGCGGCGGCACACCGCCCGGGCCGCCGGGACCCCCGTCACCCGGGCCGTCCGGACCGTCGGGCTCGGGGTCCTCGTCCGGCTCCTCGCCCTTGAACCTCTCCAGGGTCTCGTCGAGCTTGTCCTCGTCGAGACCGGGCGCGTCGAACGGGTTGCGCCGCCGCCGGTGGGGGAGCGCGAGCAGCGCCGCCTGCCGCACGTCGTCCGACGTCACCTCGGTCCGCCCGGCCCAGGCGGCGAGCGCCGTCGCGGTACGGGCCATCACGATGTCGGCGCGCATGCCGTCCACCTCGAAGGCGGCGCAGGTCGCGGCGATCTGCAGCAGCGCCGCGTCCCCGAGCACCACCCGGGGCAGCAACTCCCGCGCGGCGACGATCCGTTCGCGCAGGGCGCGCTCCTCGTCCGCCCAGCGCGCGGCGAACGCGACCGGGTCGTCCTCGAACGCGAGCCTGCGCCGCACCACTTCCACCCGCTGCCCGGGCTCGCGCGAGGCTGCGACCTCGACGGTCAGCCCGAACCGGTCGAGCAGCTGCGGCCGCAGCTCGCCCTCCTCCGGGTTCATGGTGCCGACGAGCAGGAAGCGGGCGGCGTGCCGCACGGAGACGCCTTCGCGCTCGACGTACGAGGAACCCATGGCGGCGGCGTCGAGCAGCAGGTCGATCAGGTGGTCGTGGAGGAGGTTGACCTCGTCCACGTAGAGGATGCCCCGGTGGGCGTCGGCGAGGAGCCCCGGCTCGAAGGCCTTCACGCCCTCGGCGAGGGCCCGCTCGATGTCCAGCGCGCCGACGAGCCGGTCCTCGGACGCGCCGACGGGCAGTTCGACCATCCGCGCGGCGCGCGCGTCGGCACCGGCGTCCTCGTGCGGTCCGTCGGGGCAGCCCGGGTCGGGCGAGGCCGGGTCGCAGCTGAAGCGGCAGCCCGCGACGACGGCCACGGAAGGCAGCAGCTCGGCGAGCGCGCGGACCGCCGTGGACTTGGCGGTGCCCTTCTCGCCCCGGACCAGCACACCGCCCACCGCCGGGCTGACGGCGTTCAGCAGCAGCGCGAGCCGCAGGTCGTCCATGCCGACGACGGCGGTGAACGGATAGCGGGTGCTCATCGGGTGGTCACTCCTTCGAGAGGTACGGAAGTCGGGGCGGGGCGGCTCCGGGCGGTCACGGCGCCCCCGGCGGCACGAACGGCAGCCCCTCCGGCGCGCCCTTCTCGATGAGCCGGAGCAGCGCGTCCGTGTCGGCGTGCTCCTCGATCAGGTCCCCGAGGCGGTCCAGCTGTTCCTCGCGGAGGTCGCCGAACGAGGTGTCGGGGGCCGGGACGAAGCGGCGCCCGGCCGCCGCCGCGACCTCCCGCAGGAACGCCCGGCGGAAGCCGTCGCTCTCCAGCGAGCCGTGCCAGTGGGTGCCCCACACCGCGCCGACCCGGCAGCCGTCCAGGAACGCCTCGCCGCCCAGGACCTCGGCCACCCCGTGGTGGATCTCGTAGCCCTCGACCCGCTCGCCGAGCGCCTCGCCGACCGGCCGGGCCAGGGTCTTCCCGGGCGCGAACCGCACCCGTACGGGCAGCAGTCCGAGCCCGTCGACCGTGCCGGCCCTCGACTCGACCTCGTCCTCGATGCGCTCGCCGAGCGCCTGGAAGCCGCCGCAGATGCCGAGCACCGGGCGGCCCTCGGCCGCACGGCGGGCCAGCGCCTCGCCCAGGCCGCGCTCGCGCAGCCAGGCCAGCGCCTTGACGGTCCCGCGGGTGCCGGGCACCACGACCAGGTCGGCGTCGACCAGCTCCTCCGGGCGGTCCACGAAGCGCACCACCACGCCCGGTTCGGCGGCGAGCGCGTCCACGTCGGTGAAGTTGGACATGAGCGGTACGGCGCAGACGGCGACCCGCAGCACGTCCTCGCCGAGCGGCGGCGCCACGACCGACTCGCGCACCGCGCCCCGCAGCGAGACCCGCAGGCCGTCCTCCTCGTCGATGCCGAGGCCGTGCGCGTACGGGAGCACGCCGAAGGTCCGCCGTCCGGTGAGGCCGGACAGCATGTCCAGGCCGGGCTCGAGCAGCGTCACGTCGCCGCGGAACTTGTTCACCAGGTAGCCCGCGACGAGCTCCTGGTCCTCGGGTGCCAGGAGCGCCGTGGTCCCGAAGAACTGGGCGAAGACGCCGCCCCGGTCGATGTCGCCGACCACGACGACGGGCAGCCGCGCGGCCCGCGCGATGCCCATGTTGACGATGTCGGTGCGCCGCAGGTTGATCTCGGCCGGACTTCCGGCGCCCTCGCAGATCACCGCGTCGTACGTGCTCCGCAGCTCCTCCAGGCACGCGAGCACCGGCTCGAACAGCTCCTTCTGCCGCCCCCCGTGGTAGCCGCGTGCGCTCAGCTCGCCGACCGGCTTCCCCATCAGCACGACCTGGCTCGACCGGTCGCTGCCGGGCTTGAGCAGCACCGGGTTCATCAGCGCGCTCGGCTCGACCCGCGCGGCCTGCGCCTGCATGGCCTGCGCCCGGCCGATCTCCGCGCCCTCCCGGGTCACGAAGGAGTTCAGGGACATGTTCTGCCCCTTGAACGGCGCCACCTTGACGCCCTGCCGGACCAGCCACCGGCAGATGCCGGCGGTGACGACGCTCTTGCCCGCGTCGGACGTGGTCCCGGCGACCAGCAGCCCCCCGCCCCTCATGCGCTCCTCCGCTTCCTCGCGCTCACCGCGTCCGCGATCATCCGGCCGCCCACACAGACGGCCAGGGTCAGTCCGGTGACCCGGCGGGACAGCCGTACCGCCCGGTCGATGTCGGTCACCTCGACGGCCCGCCCGGCCCCGTTGAGCACGGGCCGGTGCTCCACCCGCCCGCCGTACGAGAGGGTGCCGCCGAGCCGTACGCCCAGCGCACCCGCGAAGGAGGCCTCCACCGGTCCCGCGTTGGGGCTGGGGTGTTTCCCGGCGTCCTCCCGCCAGGCCCGCACCGCTCCGCGCGGGTTCCCGCCCGCCGCCGCGGCGAGCACGGCCGTGAGCCGGGCGCCCGGCCAGCCGGCGAGGTCGTCGAGGCGGGCCGAGGCCCAGCCGAAGCGCCGGTGGCGCGGGGACTTGTGCCCGACCATCGCGTCCAGCGTGTTCACCGCCCGGAAGCCGAGCAGCCCGGGCACGCCCGCGACCGCGCCCCAGAACAGGGCGCCGACGACGGCGTCGGAGGTGTTCTCGGCGACCGACTCGACCACGGCTCGGGCCATCGCCGGGCCGTCCAGGGCCTGCGGATCGCGCCCGACCAGGTGGGGCATGCGCTCCCGGGCCACCTCCAGGTCCCCGGCCTCCAGCGCCCCGCCGATGGCGCGCGCCTCACGGCCCAGGGTCGTCCCGCCGACGACGGCCCACACGGAGGCGGCGGTCAGCGCGACGGAAGCGGCCCGGCTGCGCCGTACCGTACGGGCGGCGAGGGCGCCGAGCGCCACCGTGCCGCCGGCGCAGAGGGCCGTGTGCAGGGCGCCGCGGCCGCGGTGGTCGCGCCACAGGCGGCGCTCGACGGCGCCCGCGGCGCGGCCGAAGGCGGCGACGGGATGGCCGCGGCGGGGATCGCCGAGGAGCAGGTCGACGGCGAGGCCGACGGCCGCTCCGTACGCGAAGACCGTCGTGTGACGGGTAGGTCTGGGGCCGCGGCCGGGCATGGCGCTGTGTCCTCACTCAGGGTCCGCGCCCTGGGTCGACGTGACCGGCGGCGAGAGTTCCTGACTCCCGGCCCCTGGGGCCGGTCACAGTGGCGGGACCGTGCCGGATTCGCACCGGACTTCCTCTGCTTGCCGCCGTATTGGCCCCGGCAGTCCACCACGCTGCGCGAACACCCGTCAACTCACCCTTGACCTGCGTCGGGTCACTGTGCGAAGCGCCACAAACACGACGGCCGGGCGGCCCGCACACGAGGTGCGGACCGCCCGGCCGGAGGGTCGTGCCGTGCCTGGCCGCAGGGCGGCCAGGCGGTCGTCAGGCGACGATCAGGTAGATGCCGTACGCCACGGCCGCCGCGCACAGGGCGAAGCAGGCGTAGGCGCCGGTGCGGGCCAGGGTGGCGGAGCCGCCCTGGGCGGCGGCCTGCTCCTGCTTGGAGAGGCCGACGATGCCGAGGGTGAACAGGCCCACGAGGGCGACGGTCGCCACGAGGCTGACTCCGAAGACGGAGCCGAGAGCTGCCCAGTCGATCTTCATGCTTGGTTCCAGTTCCTCAGACCGCGGCGGCGGGGGCCGGGGGAGCGGCGGGGTCCGCGGGGTTCGGGGCGGGGATGGTGGTCTTCAGGTCCTCGTCCGTGACGGCGGCGACGGAGCCGGCCGGCGGCGGGGTGACGGCCGCCATGGCGGTGGTCACGACGCCCGCGGGCTCGGTGGCGGCCGGGGTCTCGGTCTCGACGTCGTTGACGTTGGTGTGGTCGACGACCTGGCGGCGGGAGACGAGCCAGATGCCGATGCAGGAGGCGACCAGGAAGGCGGCGACGACGTAGACGCCCCAGTCGCCCTGGCGGGCGACGTACTCGGAGCCGGCACCGACCAGGCCCGCGGCCGGAAGGGTCAGGCCCCAGGCGACGAACATCCGGGTGGCGGTCGACCAGCGGACGACGCCGCCCTTGCGGCCGAGGCCCGCGCCCATGACGGCGCCGGAGACGGAGTGCGTGGTCGACAGGGAGAAGCCGAGGTGGGACGAGGCCAGGATGACGGTGGCCGCGCTGGTCTGGGCGGCGAAGCCCTGCTGCGGGTGGAGGTCGGTCAGGCCCTTGCCCATGGTGCGGATGATGCGCCAGCCGCCGAGGTAGGTGCCGAGCGCGATCGCCAGACCGGCGGAGACGATGACCCAGACGGGCGGGTTGGAGCCGGGGGCGAGGACGCCGCCGGCGACCAGCGCGAGGGTGATGATGCCCATCGTCTTCTGGGCGTCGTTGGTGCCGTGCGCGAGGGAGACGAGACCGGCGGACGTGATCTGACCGGCGCGGTAGCCCTTGGCGGTCGTCTTCTTGTCGGCCTTCTTGTCGAGGCGGTACGTCAGACGGGCGGAGAGCATCGCGGCGATGCCGGCGACGAGCGGGGCGGCGACGGCCGGGATGAGCACCTTGGTGACGACGACGTCACCGTTGACACCGCTGAGGCCGATCGAGGCGATCGTCGCACCGATGAGACCGCCCATGAGGGCGTGGGAGGAACTGGACGGCAGTCCGACCAGCCAGGTCACCAGGTTCCAGAGGATGGCGCCGACGAGCGCCGCGAGGATGACTTCCGGTTGGATGCCTTCCTCGTTGACGAGTCCCTTGGAGATCGTCTTGGCGACCTCCACCGACAGGAAAGCGCCGACCAGGTTCAGCACGGCGGACATGGCCACCGCCGTCTTGGGCTTGAGGGCACCGGTCGAGATGGTCGTCGCCATCGCGTTGGCGGTGTCGTGGAAACCGTTCGTGAAATCGAACACGAGAGCTGTCACGACCACAATCGCGAGCAGCAGCGTGATGTGTTCCATTTACCCAGGCAATCGTTTGACGTCAGTGGCTCGTCGAACGTAGGCAACCTGGGTGAACGGAAGGTGAACTGGGCCGGGCGCCGTGGTGTCCCTAAGCGGTGTCCGGAGGTTCCGCTTCCGCGCCGGCTCATCCGAGTGTCCACGATGTGGTCACCTGCGACCCCGGGTAATCCGGGCGTTCCCGGCACGCGCGCGCCGCGCGCCGCTTCCCCCTCCGCCGCCCCGTATCAGCCCATGGACACCACGCGGCACGGTTCAGCCGCACGGAGGACCCGCCGAGGAGACGCACGTCACTCGAAGGAGGGCCCGCCCGGTGGCAGGGGACGGCCCCGCTGCCGACACTGGGAGCGTGCGCCCGGCTACAGCGACGGCAGCGGCCGTCACCACAGTGACAGTCCTCGGCGCGGCCGCGGTGGCGGCCGGCCGGTACGCCAGCGACGCCGCCCTCCGGGTGCCGTCAGGACGCCCCTTCCCCGGCGATCCGAGACTCACCGTGCACGCCACCGGACCCGGCCGGATCACCCTCACCCGCAGCCTGGCCTCCCTGCGCCCCGGCACGTACGGGATCGAGGGCCCCGGCCTGCACGCGGTGATCGGCCCCGTCCTCGACCGGGTCCCGCACACCGCCGACACCGTGGTCCGCCGGCTCGAACGGGTCGAGCTCGGCACCCTCGGCCCCGGCGTCAAGGTCCGGCTGACCCCGCAGCTGCACTGCGGCACGCCCGAGACCGCCCTCGGCCTGCCCCACGAGGACGTCGACATCCCCGGCGAGCTCGGCCCCCTGCCCGCCTGGTACGTCCACGGGGCACGCGCCACCTGGGTGATCGCCCTGCACGGCCTCGGCACCACCCGCGAGCACCCGCTCAACCTGCTCCCCTTCCTCCACCGCCGCCAGGTCCCCGTCCTGATCCCCGCCTACCGCGGCGACGCCGGCGCGCCCGCCGCCCCCGACGGGCTCGCCCACCTCGGCGACTCCGAGTGGCGCGACGTCGACGCCGCCATCCGCTACGCGGTCCGCCGCGGCGCCGCGAACGTCGTCCTGCACGGCTGGGGCACCGGCGCGGCCATGGCCCTGCACGCCGCCGCGAGCTCCGGGATGCGCGACCGCGTCCGCGGCCTCGTCCTGGACTCCCCGGTCCTCGACTGGGAGGCCACCCTGCGCAACCTGGCCGCCGCGCGCCGGGTCCCCGCGCCGCTGCTCCCGCTCGCCGTCCGCGCCGCCCAGGGCAGGACCGGCCTCCACGGCGACCGCCTCCAGGAGGCCGCCGACCCCGACGCCCTGCGCGTCCCGGTCCTCCTCTTCCACGGCCCCGACGACACCGTCGCCCCCGCGGACCGCTCCCGCCGCCTCTCCGAGCTCCGCCCCGACCTCGTCACCCTGACCACCGTCCGCGACGCCCCGCACGCGGCCATGTGGAACGCCGACCCGCTCCGCTACGAGGAAGCCCTCCGCCGCTTCCTCACCCCGCTCGTCTAGGGCCTCTCGGCCCCGAGCCACCGGAGCCCCCCGGGGGCCTCTCCGGCCCCGAGTCACCGGACACGCCCAGGGCCTCTCCGGCCCCGAGTCACCGGACACGCCCAGGGCCTCTCCGGCCTTCGCCGCCCCGAAGCCGGGGGCCCCGCGGCGGCGTTGCCGATTCCGATTGGGCTTTCGGGCCGTCAGCGGGAAGACTGCCCTCCGTGACGTCTCGAAAGCCCGATGAACACTTCGCGCGCAACTCCAGACTCCGACTCGTCCGTCCGGGGGCCCTCGCCACCGCACGAAAGGCCGTGACGGCGCGGCGCACCCGCCCCGCCCCGCGGCCGCCCGAGGGGACACCGCCCCGCGCGGAACTCGCCCGCCAGGCGCGCGCCGTGCTGGCCGACGCGGTACGGATCGCCCGCTGGGCCGCCGACGGGCGGCGGGCCGAGACGGCACCACCGGACAGCGAAAAGGCCGCCGCCGCACTCCACCTGACCCCCGGACAGGTCCGGGCCGGCTGGGACCGGGCCCGGCTCGCCGGACTCGTCGAACTGCACGGCGACTTCGCCCGCCCCGGCTGGCGGCTGCACGCCTGGGACCGGGACGACTCCGCGGTGCTGCGCGGCTGGGTCGCCCTCTTCGACGCCTGGTCGCTCGTGCACCCGGCGCCCGAGGCCGTCGCGCCCGGCGCCGTGGCCGAGGTCGTCGAGGCCGTGCCCCAGGTCCTCTCGCTGCTCCAGCTCTCCGCCGGGCCCGTCACCGTGACCGTCCTGCTCGACCTGCTCGAGCAGCGCGTCCACGAGCTCCGCGAGGAGCGCTGCGAGGTGCCCGAGCCCGGCGCCCCGGCCGAACCGGCCCCCGCGGCCGAGGGCCTGCCCGCACTCCTCGACTGGGCCCTGGAGGGCCTGGCCGCCGTCGGCGCGCTCACCCTCGGCGCGAGCGCCGACGGCCGCCACGCCACCCTCACCCCGCTCGGCAACTGGGCGGTCTGGGTCAAGCTGGAGCAGATCTGCGTGGCCGCCCAGAGCCCGGCCGGCAACATCGAGCAGTCCGCCGAGGACATGCTGCGCGGCTGCGCCCGGCTCACCCCGGGACCGGCCCGCGACGAGTACCGCGCCTGGCTCGCCGCCCGCACCCTCTCCAGCGCCGTCGCGGAGCTCCTCGCCGTCGCCCGCGGCGAGGACGCCCTGCTGCGCGGCCTCGCCTTCGAGGCCCTGCGGGTCGTCGGCGCGCCCGCCGAGTCCGAGGTTCGGGCCGCCCTCGCCGAGGCCTCGCTCCGTCCGTACGCGCTGCTCTGGCTCGCCGAGTACGAGGGCGCCGACCCGGACGAGGCGCCCGAGGTGCTGACCCGCGAGGAGGCGACCTGGCTGTGGGTGGACACCGCGGCCGCCGTCGCCGACCACGGCGAGAGCGCGCTGCTCGTACGGCACCTCGACTCCGCCGTCCAGGGCACCGTCCCGGCCCTGCTCGACGAGGTCCGGGCCGTCGGCCACCCGCGCACCGTCCAGGTGCTGGTCGCCCTGGCCGCCGCCCACCCCGACCCGGCCCTGGCGAAGGCGGTCCGCAGGGCCGCCTTCCAGGTCCACACGGGCGGGGCCTGAGCGCGGGCCCGGCCGGGGCCGCCGGACCGGGCCCGACCGGCCGGATCAGCCCGTGACGCCGGGGGCGTACGTCCCGAAGCTCCAGATGTGGCCCTCGGCGTCCCGGGCGATGTAGTCCCGCGAGCCGTAGTCCTGGTCGGTCGGCGGCATCACGATCTCCGCGCCGGCCGCGACGGCCCGCTCGTGGTGTGCGTCCACGTCGGTCACGTGGACGTACACCCCGGTGGGTCCCGCCCCGGCCATCAGCTTGTCGAACTCGCTGCCCGTGCCCTTGCTGCCGAGCATCACCTTCCCGTTGCCGTACGAGAGCTCGGCGTGCGCCACCAGGCCGTCCTCGCCCTCGTACACGGCGTCCACGGTGAACCCGAACGCCTCCGTGAGCTGCCTGATCGCGGCCTTCGCGTCGTCGTACGTCAGTGCCGGACAGATGTCGGGGGCCTCGGCCATCCCGATCACTTCCTCTCGTGGGACCCGGATCGTCCGTGTGAGCCGGGTCTCAGTCTGGCAGCCGGGACCGGCGACCCGGGGGAGGCGGCGGAAGGCTCACCGGAAGGTGTTGCACCGCGCCATGTCGCCCGTCCGGTAGCCCTCGTAGAACCACTGCTGGCGCTGCGCCGCCGAGCCGTGCGTCCAGTTCTCCGGGGTGACCCGGCCCTGGAAGCGCTCCTGGATCCGGTCGTCGCCCACCGCGGCCGCCGCGTCGAGGCCGTCGCGGATGTCCTGGTCCGTGAGGCGGGTGAGCAGCGGGCGGCCGGTACGGTCGTCGGGCGTGCTCGTCGCGTGCCGCGCCCACACGCCCGCGTAGCAGTCGGCCTGGAGCTCCACCTTCACCGCGTTGGAGCCGGGCCCGGTCCGCCCGTCCTGGGCGCGGGCCAGGGTGCCCATCAGGTTCTGCACGTGGTGCCCGTACTCGTGCGCCACCACGTACGCCTGGGCGAAGGGTCCGCCGGTCGAGCCGAACCTGGTGCGCAGCTCGTCGAAGAAGCCGAGGTCCAGATAGACCTGCCGGTCGCCGGGGCAGTAGAAGGGCCCGACCGCCGAGCTCGCCGTGCCGCAGGCGGTCGGCACGCTCCGGCTGAACATCACGGTGGACGCGGCGCCGTACCGCCCGCCGCGCCGCGCGTACTCGGACCGCCAGTAGTCCTGCACGCTGTTGACGACCGCCACGATCCGGCAGTCCTCGCGGGTGTTGGCGTCCGAGCCCTTCCTGCAGGTCTGTGCCACCTGGGCGGCGGACGAGGAGGTGGCGGCCGGTTCGTCACCGCCGGAGGAGAGGCCCAGCTGGTCCGGGCCGACCCCGAAGAGCACGCCCAGGACCAGGGCGATCAGCCCGATGATCCCGCCGCCGACGGTGGCCCTGCCGCCCGGGACCCGGCTGCCCCGGACGTCCTTGACCTCCGAGGTGTCCAGGTTGGCGTCGTCGTCGAACTGCATGGCCACCGCCCTCCGCGTCTGTGCCGAGTATCGGGCGGCGCGGAGTGCTTCACCCCTTTTGCGTGGCATGCGCGGTAAGTCGGGCAAGCGGGCTTCTGTGCGGATGAGTGTGGGTTACGTCACCTGTGATCTGTGGCCTAAAAGCAGTTGCAAGCGCCCGTTAGACTGGCCGCATGGCCATTCTCCCCGTGCATTAGCGGCGTCGAAGCCCTTTTCAGCCGTCTTTCCGCCGTTTCCCACCGCCCTGGAGTCTGTCCGTGATCACCGCTTCCGGCATCGAGCTGCGCGCCGGCGCCCGCGTCCTCATCGAGTCCGCTTCCTTCCGCGTCGCCAAGGGCGACCGCATCGGCCTCGTCGGCCGCAACGGAGCGGGAAAGACCACCCTCACCAAGTGCCTCGCGGGCGAGGGCCAGCCGGCCGGCGGCACCATCACCCGCTCCGGCGAGGTCGGCTACCTGCCGCAGGACCCGCGCACCGGCGACCTCGACGTGCTCGCCCGCGACCGCATCCTCTCCGCCCGCGGCCTCGACGTCCTCATCCGCAAGATGCGGCAGAACGAGGAGCGCATCGCGAACGGCAGCGGCGCGACCCGGGAGAAGGCCCTCAAGCAGTACGAGCGCCAGGAGACCGAGTTCCTCACCAAGGGCGGTTACGCGGCCGAGGCCGAGGCCTCCACGATCGCCGCCGCCCTCGGCCTGCCCGACCGGGTCCTCGGCCAGCCGCTGCACACCCTCTCCGGTGGTCAGCGCCGCCGGATCGAGCTCGCCCGCATCCTGTTCTCGGACGCCGACACCCTGCTCCTCGACGAGCCCACCAACCACCTCGACGCCGACTCGATCGTCTGGCTGCGCGACTACCTGAAGACGTACCGCGGCGGCTTCATCGTGATCTCCCACGACGTCGACCTCGTCGAGACCGTCGTCAACAAGGTCTTCTACCTCGACGCCAACCGCTCGACGATCGACGTCTACAACATGGGCTGGAAGCTCTACCAGCAGCAGCGCGAGGCCGACGAGAAGCGCCGCAAGCGCGAACGCCAGAACGCCGAGAAGAAGGCCGCCGCGCTCAACTCGCAGGCCGACAAGATGCGCGCCAAGGCCACCAAGACCGTCGCCGCCCAGAACATGGCCAAGCGCGCCGAGCGGCTGCTCTCCGGCCTGGAGGCGGTCCGGGTCTCCGACAAGGTCGCCAAGCTGCGCTTCCCCGAGCCCGCGCCCTGCGGCAAGACCCCGCTCACCGCGGAGGGCCTGTCCAAGTCCTACGGGTCGCTCGAAATCTTCACCGATGTGAACCTCGCGATCGACAAGGGCTCGCGCGTGGTCATCCTCGGCCTCAACGGCGCCGGCAAGACCACCCTGCTCCGGCTGCTCGGCGGCGTCGAGAAGCCCGACACCGGCGAGGTCACCCCCGGTCACGGCCTCAAGCTCGGCTACTACGCCCAGGAGCACGAGACCCTCGACCCGGAGCGCACGGTCCTGGAGAACATGCGCTCCGCCGCGCCCGACCTCGACCTGGTCGAGGTCCGCAAGGTGCTCGGCTCCTTCCTCTTCTCCGGCGACGACGTCGACAAGCCGGCCGGGGTCCTCTCCGGCGGCGAGAAGACCCGGCTCGCGCTCGCGACCCTGGTCGTCTCCTCGGCGAACGTGCTGCTGCTCGACGAGCCCACGAACAACCTCGACCCGGCCAGCCGCGAGGAGATCCTCGGCGCGCTGCGCACGTACAAGGGCGCGGTCGTGCTCGTCACCCACGACGAGGGCGCCGTCGAGGCGCTCGACCCGGAGCGGATCATCCTGCTCCCGGACGGCGTCGAGGACCTGTGGGGCGCGGACTACGCCGACCTCGTGGCCCTGGCCTGATCCGGCCGGCGTGGTGCGACGGTCCGGTTGATCATGCCGGGCTGGATCATTCGGCTCATGGGTGATCCTTCATCTGAGTGAGAGCATCTCGTACCCCCGGAGCGAGGCCTGCGGAATCCTTCCGCCAGGCCTCGCGCCGCACTCGTCCGCCGACGATGGCGCTGACCTGGGACTTCCCGGCGGAGGTGGCTCCGGAGCCGGTTCCGCAGCCTGCGGAACGATCAATTCCGGTCGTGTCGGTCGCTTCCGCCCGCGCCAAGCTGTCCGCACGGACCTTGTCGAATGGGTGGCCAGGACGTCCGGGAGGGGTGATCATGAGAAGTCCAGAGCGCACTTCCCATGAGGAGGCACGGGTGGCCGAGACTCTGAAGAAGGGCAGCCGGGTGACCGGCGCCGCGCGCGACAAGCTCGCGGCAGACCTGAAGAAGAAGTACGACTCCGGTGCGAGCATCCGGGCGCTGGCCGAGGAAACCGGCCGCTCCTACGGATTCGTCCACCGGATGCTCAGCGAGTCCGGAGTCACGCTGCGCGGACGCGGCGGAGCGACACGGGGCAAGAAGGCGGCCTCGGCCTGACATCGGGGCGGCTTGGTCGGTCCACCGGGTCTTTCGGTGGCCACCCGGTCGACCGTGCGGTCGACCGGGTGGTTACTGTGCAGTCACTTAGCATCTGACACACCAGTGCTGCAGTGCTGCACCGTAACCGGGAGGCGCCCCATGACTACGCTCGACGACTCCGAGCACGGAGAGATCGTTTTCGACAAGGACGGTGTACGGCTCACCGTCGAGGACGCCGTTGCCACGGTGACCCTGACCAACCCGGCGAAGCGCAACGCCCAGTCTCCCGCTCTGTGGCGGGCGTTGACGGAGGCCGGCCGGTCACTGCCGGGCAGCGTGCGGATCGTGGTCCTGCGCGGTGAGGGCAAGTCCTTCTCCGCCGGGCTCGACCGGCAGGCGTTCACGCCCGAGGGCTTCGACGGAGAGCCGTCCTTCCTGGAGATGGCGCACGGGCCCGACGCGGAGCTCGACGCGCTCATCGCCGAGTACCAGGAGGCTTTCACCTGGTGGCGCCGCAGCGACATCGTGTCGATCGCGGCCGTCCAGGGACACGCCATCGGCGCCGGCTTCCAGCTGGCCCTGGCCTGCGACCTGCGGGTCGTCGCCGACGACGTGCAGTTCGCCATGCGCGAGACCAGCCTGGGCCTCGTGCCGGACCTCACCGGCACGCACCCGCTCGTCTCCCTCGTGGGCTACGCCCGCGCCCTGGAGATCTGCGCGACCGGACGCTTCGTCCACGCCGAGGAGGCCGAGCGCATCGGCCTCGCCAACCTCGCCGTGCCCGCGGCCGAACTCGACGGCGCTGTACGGGACCTGAGCACCGCGCTGCTCGCCGCGCCGCGCTCCGCCGTCATCGAGACCAAGGCCCTGCTCCAGGGCGTCTCCGGCCGCTCGTACGAGGAGCAGCGCGCCGCCGAGCGCGCCGCCCAGGCCCGCCGGCTGCGCGACCTCGCGGGCCTCGGCGACTGAGGACCGGCCGCCGGCCCCGAGCGGTCGCCAGCCGGCCGTGAGGAACCGGCCGCCGGCCGTATGAGGTCGGCCGCCGGCCGTACGAGAGCGGCCGCCGGCCGTATGAGAGCGGCCCTCACCGCACCTCCGACACCACCACCGTGACCGTCGTCGCCCCCGGGGCGGCGGCGGTCACGGCCGTACGGAGGGCCCGGGCCACGTCGAGCGGCCGCCGGCCCGCCGTCACCGCCACCTCGACGCGCACCCCCCGGTCCGTCCGCGTGACCGGGCCGCCGAACGTGTCGGTCAGGCCGGCCACGCCCGGCACCGCGAGGGCCGCGAGCGCGGCGGGATCGTCGGGAGCGGGCGGCGAGATTCCCCCGGGCGGCCCAGCGGGGGCGGGGAAATCCGGAAGCGCCTCCAGGACGTCCGTCACCCGCAGGTCCACCTCCGCCACCGAAAGGCCCAGCGCGCCCTCCGCCGTCTCGAGCAGCGCGGCCCGCACCCGGTCCGCGAGCTCCGGCAGCGGGCGGCCCGCCAGGGCCGCGAATTCCAGCGTGATGCGCAGCGGGGCGGGCGGCAGCCCGCTCGGTGGCACGGGGAAGGGCGCGGCGCCGCCCTGCGGGGCGCTGCCCTCCGCGAGCCGGAAGCGCGGGCGCTCCGGCGCCACGCCTCCTACCCCACGGGCCGCTGCCAGCAGCGCCGTCCCTACCGTCCGTTCCGCGATCCACGCGCCGTCCGCCGCCTCGCCGAGCGGCAACAACCGGTCCGTCGTCATTGCTCCAGCCTGCCGCATTCCCGGCGCAAGACGGGGCAAGCGACCTTAGTGTGGGTCGAACAAGGGCAAAAGCCTCACGGAAGGACGGATGGCGATGGCTGACAGCGCGCAGTCCGACCAGCAGAACCCGGTGACGAAGCGCGGCGGCGGCGATCCCGCGTCCCGGGGCCGTACCACGATCGCCGACGGCGTCGTCGAGAAGATCGCGGGCATGGCCGCCCGCGACGTCGTCGGCGTCCACGCCATGGGCAGCGGTCTCTCCCGCACCCTGGGTGCGGTCCGCGAACGCGTACCCGGCGGCGGCGGTGCGAAGTCCGGTGTCACCAGGGGTGTCAAGGCCGAGGTCGGCGAGGTGCAGACCGCGCTCGACCTGGAGATCGTCGTCGACTACGGAGTCTCCATCTCCGAGGTCGCGGGCGCGGTCCGCGAGAACGTCATCGCCGCCGTCGAGCGGATGACCGGCCTCGAGGTCGTCGAGGTCAACATCGCGGTCAGCGACGTCAAGCTGCCGGACGAAGAGGAAGAAGAGCCGGAGTCGCGGCTCCAGTAGCTGCTGACCGGCCGGCGGAAAGGGCTCAACATGAGCATGGCGGTGGTCGGCCTTCTGGCCGGCATGGCGCTCGGCTTCGCCGGGTACTTCGGCGGCTTCGGCGCCTTCCTGCTGATCGCGGCGCTGGGCGCGGTCGGCTTCGTCGTCGGGCGGTTCCTCGACGGCGACCTCGAACCCGGCGACCTGTTCCGGGGCCGCGAGCGCGGCGACCGGCGGCGGTGACCCGCGGTGCCCGAGCTGGTGGCACAACGCGAGGAGCGGGTCGGTCCGGCCGCCCGGGGAGCGACGACGATCGCCGACCGGGTGGTCGCCAAGATCGCGGCCCGGGCGGCCCGCGAGGCCATGGACGCCGTCCCGAAGGACGGCCACCCGCCGCAGGCGTCGGTGGTCGTCCACCGGGACGTCGCCCGGGTCTCGGTCAGCGTCGAGCTGGACTATCCGGCCGACATCGGCCGCCAGTGCGGCGCGGTGCGCGGCCGGGTCCGGCAACGGGTGGAGACCCTGACCGGCATCGAGGTCCACGAGGTCGCCGTCCACGTCGAACGCCTGCATTCGGCGCACACGGCCCACGACCGGAAGCGGGGACGTTTGACATGACCACCCAGCCCGAGACGGGAACCCCACCCGAACCGGAGCCGGTGCCCGTGCTCGCGAAGGACGAGCCCGCCGAGGCCCCGGGCAAGCCCGTGCGCCGTTTCTGGGCCGTGCGGCGGATTCCGGCCGCGATCCTCGCCGTGGTCGTCCTCGGCGGCGCCGGACTGCTGCTGTACGACGTGGCGGCCGTACGGGCCGAGCACCGCGCCATGGCCTGGCGCCGCTCCCTCGCCGACGGCCTCGCCACCCGGCCGCTCGACGACGTCTGGGTGCTCACCGGAGCCGCGGTCGCGGCCGTGCTCGGGATCTGGCTGCTGGTCCTGGCGCTCACGCCGGGACTGCGGTCCGTGCTGCCCATGCGGCGCGAGCACGCCGACGTCCGCGCCGGGCTCGACCGCGAGGCCGCCGGTCTCGCGCTGCGCGACCGCGCCATGGAGGTGTCCGGCGTCCAGTCGGTCAAGGTCAGGACCGGCCGGGCCAAGGTGCGCGTCCGGGCCGTCTCCCACTTCCGCGAACTCGACGAGGTCCGCGCCGACCTGGAGACCGTCCTCGCCGGTGGCATCGACGAACTGGGGCTCGCACACCCGCCGGCCCTGACCGTACGGGTGGCCCGGCCGCCCAGGAAGGGGTGACGCGGTGACCCGGGTGCTCCGGCGCGTCAACCGGATCGTGCTGGCCCTCGCCGGACTGCTGCTGCTCGTCGTCGGCGGCGCGGTGCTCGCGGCCGGCCTCGACCTGTCCGTACCGTCCTGGTGGCCCTGGTCGGGCCCCGACGACGTGCTGCTGACCCGTTCCCAGCGCCAGCGCTGGCGCGACGAGGGCTGGTGGTGGCCGGTCGTCATCGCCGTGCTCGGACTCGTCGTGCTGCTCGCCCTGTGGTGGCTGATCGCCCAGTTCCGGCGGGCCCGGCTCCGCGAGGTCCTGGTCGACAGCGGCGACGGCGAGGAGGCCGTGGTGCGCGGCCGGGCCCTGGAGGGCGTCCTGGAGGCCGACGCGGCGGCCCAGGAGGGCGTGGCCCGGGCCCGCGTCGCGCTCACCGGCCGCCGCACCGCGCCCCGGACCCGCGTCGCCCTGCAGCTGGAGCCCTATGCCTCCCCGGCCGACGCCCTGACCACGCTGTCGGCCCAGGCCCTCGGCAACGCCCGTACGTCCGCCGGTCTCTCCGCCCTGCCCACCGAGGCCCGGCTGCGCGCCGTCAAGCACCGCGCCCGCCGGGTGACCTAGGGCCGGACAGGCCCTGGCGGCCTCCGCCTCCGCCCCGGCCCCGGGTCAGAAGCCGCTGCGCGCGCCGCCGTCCACCGGGAGCATCACGCCCGTCAGGTAGGAGGCGGCGGGGGAGAGCAGGAACGCGGCCGTGCGGCCGAACTCCTCCGGGGTGCCGTAGCGGCGCAGCGGGATCGCCGCCTCGTTCGCCGCGCGGGAGGCCTCCGCGTCGCCCGACAGGGCGTCGAGCTGGCGGACCCGGTCCGTGTCGATCCGGCTCGGGAGCAGGCCCACGACCCGGACGCCGCGCGGACCCAGGTCGTTGGCGAGGGACTTGGCGAAGCCGGCCAGGCCCGGCCGCAGGCCGTTGGAGATCGTCAGGCCGGGGATCGGCTCGTGCACCGAACCGGACAGCACGAACCCGATGACGCCGCCCTCCGGCAGTGCCTCGGCCGCCGCCCTGGCCAGCCGCACCGCACCCAGGAAGACCGTGTCGAAGGCGGCCGCCCACTCCTCGTCGGTGTTGTCGGCGGCGAAGCCCGGCGCCGGACCGCCCACGCTGATCAGGATGCCGTCGAAGCCGCCGAACCGGGACCGGGCCTCCGCGATCAGCCGGGCAGGCGTCCCGGGGTCGGCGTTGTCGGCGGCGACGCCCGCCGCGTCCGGCCCGAGCGCGGCCGCCGCCTCGGCGGCCGTCTTCTCCTCGCGCCCGGTGAGCAGCACCTTCGCGCCCTCCGCGAGCAGCGCCTCCGCCGAGGCCCGGCCGAGCCCGCGGGTCGCGCCGGTCACCACGTACACACGGTCCTTCAGTCCAAGATCCATGGGCCTATCCTGCCGCGTCGCCGTCCTCGGCGGCCAGCGCGAGCGCGGTGCCCACCAGCCCGATGTGGCTGAAGGCCTGCGGGAAGTTCCCCAGCTGGCGGCCCGTCACCGGGTCGTACTCCTCGGCCAGCAGACCCACGTCGCTGCACAGCCCGGCGAGGCGCTCGAACAGCTCCCGCGCCTCCTCCGTCCGGCCGGTCAGCCGCAGCGCGTCCGCCAGCCAGAACGAGCACACCAGGAACGTGCCCTCCTGCCCCGGCAGTCCGTCGACGGAGACGCCCTCCGTCGAGTAGCGGCGCAGGAAGCCGCCGTGCATCAGCTCGGCCCGCACCGCGTCGATCGTCCCCTTCACCCACGGGTCGTCCGGCGGCAGGAAGCCCACCAGCGGGATCAGCAGCGTCGCCGCGTCCAGCTCGCGCGAGCCGTACGCCTGCGTGAAGGTGTTCCGGTCCGGGTCGTAGCCCTTCGCGCACACCTCCGCGTGGATCTCGTCCCGCATCGCCCGCCAGCGCGCCGCGTCGCCCGGCAGCGAGGGATCCTCCTCGAGGGTGCGCACCGCCCGGTCCGCCGCCACCCAGGCCATCACCTTGGAGTGCACGAAGTGCCGGCGCGGCCCGCGGACCTCCCACAGTCCCTCGTCGGGCTCCCGCCAGGTCGACTCCAGGAAGCCCAGCAGGCTCAGCTGGAGGTTCCAGGCGTGCCGCTCCGGCGGGATCCCGGCCTTCCGCGCCCGGAACAGCGAGTCCATGACCTCGCCGTAGACGTCGAGCTGGAGCTGCTCGACGGCCGCGTTCCCGATCCGTACGGGTGCCGAGTCCGCGTAGCCGCGGAGCCAGGGCAGCGTCGTCTCGGGCAGCCGGCGCTCTCCGGCGGGCCCGTACATGATCTGGAGGTCGGCCGGGTCGCCGGCCACCGCGCGCAGCAGCCAGTCGCGCCAGGCCGCCGCCTCCTCGACGTAGCCGGCGGACAGCAGCGCGCCGAGCGTCAGCGAGGAGTCCCGCAGCCAGCAGGCCCGGTAGTCCCAGTTGCGGACGCCGCCGAGCTCCTCCGGCAGGGAGGTGGTGGGCGCGGCGACGATGCCGCCGGTCGGTGCGTAGGTGAGCGCCTTCAGGGTGATCAGGGAGCGGACGACGGTCTCCCGGTAGGGGCCCGTGTACGTGCAGCGGGCGGCCCACTCGCGCCAGTCGGCGAGCGAGTGCTCCAGGGCCTCGAACGGGTCGACGAGCTCCGGCCGCGGTTCGTGCGAGGGGTGCCAGGTGAGGACGAACGCGACCTGCTCGCCCGCCCGGACGCTGAACGAGGAGCAGGTCGCGTACTGCTGGCCCCAGGTCTTCACCGGCGGCTCGCTGCGCAGCCACACCGAGTCGGGCCCGGCGACGGCCACCCGGTGGCCGTCGGCCCTGCGCACCCACGGCACGATCGAGCCGTAGTCGAAGCGCAGCCGCAGCACGGCGCTCATCTCGACGGTCCCGCCGAGGCCCTCGACGATCCGGACGACGTCGGGCGCCTTGTCCCGCTGCGGCATGAAGTCGACGACCTTGACCGTGCCGGTGCGGGTCTCCCAGACGGTCTCCAGGACCAGGCTGTCCTCGGCGTACCGGCGGCTCGAACAGGTCGTGGCGCCCTTGGGCGCGAGCCGCCAGTGGCCGTTGTTCTCGTCGCCGAGGAGGGCGGCGAAGCAGGCGGCGGAGTCGAAGCGGGGGAGACACAGCCAGTCGATCGACCCGTCGCGGCCGACGAGCGCGGCGGTCTGGAGATCGCCGATGAGGGCGTAGTCGTCGATACGTTGCGTCACGCTTTGGGCTGTTCCCGGAAGCGGCGACGGTCAATCAGCCCGGGCTCCCGCCGCGCGGGGCCGGCGCGGTTCTCAGGCCGTCGCCCCGGCGGGCTCGGGCGTCCCTTCCGCCTCGTCCGCCGTGCGGGCCGCCGCCTCCCGGTCGCGCTTCTCGCGGCGGACCAGGATCACCCAGCCGACCGGGACGCCGGCGGTGAACAGCCACCACTGGATCGCGTACGCCATGTGCGCGCCGATCGAGTCGTGGTCGGGGTCGGGGATCTGCTCGGGGGTGTCGCCGGCCGGCGCCGGAGCGGTCTGCTCGATGTAGCCGCCGACCACGCTCCGGCCGAGCAGCGCCGCCTGCTGCCCGCTGTTGATCAGCATGACCTGACGGTCCGGCAGGCCCTTCAGGTCCTTGATGCCGCTGGCACCGGTGGTCTCGTCCGCCATCAGCCGGCCCGTGACGGTGACCTCGCCCTTCGGCGCGGGCGGCACCTCCGGGTAGGCGCGCTGGTCGTCCGCGGCCGGGATCCAGCCGCGGTTGACCATGACCACCTTGCCGTCCTTCAGGACCAGCGGGGTCAGGACGTGGAAGCCGACCCGCTCGTCCGACGAGACACGGCGGCGCACGACGACCTCGTGCGCGGTGTCGAAGGTGCCGGTGGCGGTCACGTGCCGCCAGTAGTCGGCGCGCGGGACGGTGTGCCCGGGCGAGGTGAGCTTCTCGACGGGGACGGGCTCGGCCGCGAGGTTGTCCGCGATCAGGGTGTTCTGGGCGACCCGGCGCTCGTGCCGGTGGAACTGCCAGAAGCCCAGCTCGATCATCACGGGGATGAGGACGAGGGCCACGAGGGTGAGGATCACCCACTGCCGGGACAACAGGAAGCGGTACACCCCATGACCGTACAACTCGGGCCACGGGGTGACCGCACGGGGGTTCCGGTCACCGGGGCCGGTGACCGGAGGATCATGCAGAGGATCGTTTCGTCACACCTTGTCGACGATGCCCACCCTCCCCTCCGCGCGAGCGCAGTGGCCGCCGCAGTACCAGCTGCCCTGGACCTCGACGCCCTGGCCGATGATCTGGACCCGGCAGTGCTCGCAGATGGGCGCCATGCGGTGGATGGCGCAGGCGAAGCAGTCGAAGACGTGCACCGCGCCCTGCGCGTGCACCTCGAAGGACATGCCGTAATCGTTTCCGCAGACCTCACAACGTGCCATGCGCCACAGGGTGGGGCCACGGGCGGGCGAAGGCCGGGCGGCGCGCCCGGCCCGCGCCGGCCCGTCACTCGTCTGCCGTCGTCACTCGTCTGCCGGGGCCACGTCGCGCAGCAGCTGGGTGAAGGCCGCCTCGTCGACGACCGGAGTGCCGTACGACTTCGCCTTCAGGGTCTTGCCGGTGGCCGAGTCCGGATCGTTGGTGACGAGGAGGCTGGTGAGCCGCGACACACTGCTCGCCACGTGCAGGCCCGCCTCGACGGCCCGGTCCTCCAGGAGTTCGCGGTCGATCGAGGTGTCGCCCGAGAACGCCACCCTCATGCCCTGCTTGAGCGGTTTGTCCGACTCGTAACGTCCGGGGTTCGGATACGGGCACGGCGGCCGCTTCCGCGAGGGCCGCCAGGTGTTCGCCCGGTACGAGGCCTGGTACCCGATCCGCGGCCGCTCCGGGGCCGGCGCCCACTCGGTCAGCGGCCGGCACTCGAGCAGCGGCAGCCGCACGTTCCGCTCGGCGGCGGCGTGCAGGCTCGGCCGGAACGCCTCCGCGAGCACCCGGGCGTCGTCGAGCGCGTTGTGCGCCCGCTGCTGCACGACGCCGAAGTGCGCGGCCAGCGACTCCAGCTTGTGGTTCGGCAGCGGCAGCGACAGCTCCTTCGACAGGGCGATGGTGCACAGCCGCTGCCGCACGGGTGCGGCGCTCTCCGCCCGCGCGTACTCGCGGGCGATCATCTGCCAGTCGAACATCGCGTTGTGCGCGACGAGCACCCGCCCGTCCAGCCGCGCCGAGAACTCCTCCGCGATCTCCGGGAAGAGCGGCGCGCCTTCGAGGACGTCGCTGGTGAGTCCGTGGATCCACACCGGCCCCGGGTCGCGCTCGGGGTTGACCAGCGTGTACCAGTGGTCCTCCACGTTCCCCTGGGCGTCCAGCCGGTAGACGGCAGCCGACACTATCCGGTCGTCGCGGGCGAGGCCGGTGGTCTCCACGTCGACGACCGCGTACCCCTGTGGGTACGCGGCCGGCCAGGTCGCTGCTGTCGTACGGTCGTCGAGCATGGTCACTGAGAATACGGCCCGCGACCGACAGCGCCGCCCCCGGTGTCCGGTTTCATGGCCGGATCCGCTCGGTCCCGTTGCGCAGAAGACCCGTCACCAGCGCCCGTACCGCCACCGGGAACAGCTGCTCGGTGTCGACCGGGGCCGCGAGCGCGCGGGCCAGGGCCGGGTCCTCCGGCCCGTCGGTGCCGGCGGTGGTCTGTGCCGCCCACAGCTCCGTCTCGGCGGGCGACTGGGCGGGGGAGCGCTCGCGGTTGCGCTCGACCAGGACGTGGCCGACGACCTGGAACTGGACCGCGCGGACCAGTTCGGCGGCCCGGGCGCCGCGCAGTCCGGCCGCGTGGGCCTCGTGCACCAGGGCGCGCTGGGCGGGCAGGAACATGCGCTCCGTCAGCCCGCGTTCGTGGACCATCGCGACCAGGTGCGGGCGCTCGCGCAGCGCGCGGCGCAGCAGGACGGCCACCGAGACGATCCGCTCGGCCGGGTCGGCGCCGTGCGGGCGGAGGGTGCCGAGGTCGGCGACGGTGCGCTCGACGAGGGCGTCGAGCAGCGACTCGCGGTTGCCGACGTGCCAGTAGATCGAGGTGACGGCGGTGCCGAGCTCGGCGGCGAGGCGGCGCATCGTGAGGGCGGCCGGGCCGTGCTCCCTGACCAGGGCGGCGGCCGCGTCCAGGACCTCGTCGCGGGTCAGCGCGCTGCGTGCCATCGGTTCTGGTCCCCCAACTCTCCTGTGTGCACGGGCCTTTACCCTTCCGGCACCCCGGTGTAACTGTGTTACAGGCCGATGCCTTCCCGAAGGGTGGTACGTCATGGCACGAGTACGGTACGGGGCGCGCACCGAGGCGGAGATCGCCGCGACCCGTGCACGCAGCGCCGGGCTTCCCGACATCTGGTCCACCGGGGTCGTCGCCGTCTGGGAGACCGACCCGGACGTCGTGGCGGCCGTGCTGCCGCCGCCGCTCAAACCCACCGGACGCCCGCTGGTCCGCGTCAGCGTCAGCAAGGTCGACCTGCCCGGCTACCCGCTCGGCGCCGGATCCGTCGCCGTCGCCGCCGCCCACGGCGACCAGGAGGGCTGGTACCCGCTGGTCATGCCGATGACCCACGAGCGCGCCCTCACCGGCGGGCGCGAGGTCTTCGGCGAGCCGAAGAAGCTCGGCGAGGTCCTCGTCGAACGCGACGGCCTGGTGGTCCGCGCCTCGCTCGCCCGGCACGGCATCGCCTTCGTCGAGGTGCGCGGCGCGGTCTCCGGCGAACTGCCGCCGCCCGAGCCCGCCGAGAAGACCGACTTCTACTTCAAGTTCCTGCCCGCCGTGGACGGTTCCGGCTTCGACGGCGACCCCGTCCTCGTCCACTGCGTGCGCAACGAGAAGGTGCGGAAACTGGAGAGGATCACCGGCGACGTCGTGCTGCGCGAGTCGATGTACGACCCGGTCGCCGACCTCGCGGTGCACCGGCTCGTCGAGATCACCATCGGCGAGAAGACCACCGACCAGAAGGGCCGGGTCGTCGAACGCGTCAGCGCCCAGGACCTCCTGCCCTACCTCCACCAGCGCTACGACGACCCGCGGCAGGCGCTCGACGCGCCGCCGGAAGGGAGCGCCGGCTGATGGAACTCCGCGAGGGACAGGTCGCCGTCGTCACCGGCGCGGCGAGCGGCATCGGCCTCGCCATGGCCCGCCGCTTCGCCGCCGAGGGCCTCGCGGTGGTCCTCGGCGACATCGAGGAGGCGCCGCTCGCCAGGGCCGCCGAGGAGCTGATGGAGGAAGGGGCGCAGATCCTCGCCCGCACCGTCGACGTCAGCGAGCCCGACTCCGTACGCGCCTTCGCCGACGCCGCGTACGAGACCTTCGGCGCCGTCCACGTGCTGTGCAACAACGCGGGCGTCGGCTCCGGCGCCGAGGGCCGCATGTGGGAGCACGAGCCGAACGACTGGAAGTGGGCCTTCGCCGTCAACGTGTGGGGCGTCTTCCACGGCATCCAGGCCTTCGTGCCGCGCATGCTCGCCGGCGGCGAGCCGGGCCACGTCGTCAACACCTCCTCCGGCGACGGCGGCATCGCCCCGCTGCCCACGGCCTCCGTCTACGCCGTCACCAAGTCCGCCGTCGTCACCATGACCGAGTCGCTCTACGCGCACCTGAAGGCCGAACGGGCCCGCGTCGGCGCCTCGGTCCTCTTCCCCGGCCCGCACATGCTGCGCACCGGCCTGTGGGAGTCGCACCGCAACCGGCCCGCGCGCTTCGCCAAGGAGCGCCCGCGCAGGACCCCGTACCGCAGCCTCGACCAGTGGGAGGCCGCGATGAAGGAGGCCGGGCACGAGGTCGCCTTCACGCCGGTCGAGGAGGTCGCCGGGCACGTCGTCGACGGGATCAGGGCCGACCGGTTCTGGATGCTGCCGGCGAGCGAGCACAGCGACCGGCAGATCAGGGCGCGCTCGCAGTCGATGCTCGACCGCGCCGACCCGTCCTACCTGGAGAGCTTCATCCTCGACTGACTGGGCCGGCGACTGACCGGCCCGAGGGGGCTGCACGATGAGCTACGAGGATCCGTATCTGATCATCTCGTCCGACTGCCACGCCGGGCTTCCCACCGAGGAGTACCGGCCCTATCTCGACTCCCGCTTCCACCGCGACTTCGACGAGTTCCTGGCCGGCCGGGACGCCCGCCGCGAGGCCATGACCCGGCTCGGGGTGCGCAACGAGGCCTTCGCTGACAAGTGGTTCCACGACAACGAGGAAGGGCTGCGGGGCGGCTGGGACGCCGCGCAGCGCATCAAGGAGCTCGACGGCGACGGCGTGGCCGCCGAGGTCGTCTTCCCGGACGCGGACGCCGTCGACAGCCGGACCGCCGCGCCCTTCGGCGTCGGCCTCGGCCTCTCCGGCGACCAGGACCCGGAGCTCGGCATGGCGGGCGCGCAGGCGCACAACCGCTGGCTCGCCGAGTTCGTGTCCCGGCATCCCGAGCGGCACTGCGGCGTCGCCCTGCTGCCGGTCACCGCCGAACCGGCCGTCGTGGTCGCCGAGATCCACCGGGCCAGGGAGTCCGGGCTCGGCGCGCTGATGATCCCCTCCATGTGGGTGGACAAGGCGCCTTACCACGACCGGCGTTACGACCCGGTGTGGGCCGCCGCGGCCGAGACCGGCATGCCGCTGGTCACCCACTCGGGAGCGGCGCCGCGCGAGGAGTACGGCGACCACCTCGGCATCTACGTCTCCGAGGTCACCTGGTGGCCGGCCCGGCCGCTGTGGTTCCTGCTCTGGTCCGGCGTCTTCGAACGCCACCCCGGGCTGCGCTTCGGCGTCGCCGAGTCCGGCTGCTGGTGGCTGCCGAACCTGCTGTGGTTCATGGACCGGCTCTACCTGGGCGCGCACGGCGGCAAGAAGCTGTCGCCGTTCGCCGAGCTGAAGCGCCCGCCGAGCGAGTACCTCGACCGGCAGGTCTTCGTCTGCGCCACCAACACCAAGCGGCGCGAGCTCGCCCAGCGCTACGAGATCGGCGTCGACAACATCCTGTGGGGCTCCGACTTCCCGCACCCCGAGGGCACCTGGCCCAGCACGCGCGCCTGGCTGCGGAACACCTTCCACGACATCCCGGTGGCGGAGACCCGGCGGATCCTCGGCCTGGCCGCCGCCGAGGTCTTCGGCTTCGACGTCGCGAAGCTGGACCCGATCGCCCGGCGCATCGGCCCCACGCCCGCCGAACTCGGCCAGAGCGCCGACCAGTCCGCCGTCGAGGCGTCCTGGGCCCGGTCCCGCGAGGTCGGGCGGCACTGGCTCACCGAGCACGACTTCCCGGCGATCGGAGTCACCTCATGACCGACCGTTACACCGTCATCTCCGCCGACTGCCACGCCGGCGCGGACCTGCTCGACTACAAGCCGTACCTGGCGAAGAAGCACCACGACGACTTCGACGCCTGGGCGGCGACCTACGTCAACCCGTACGAGGACCTTCTCGCCGACACCGCCGACCGCAACTGGAACTCGCGGCGCAGGCTGCGCGAACTGGAGGCGGACGGCATCGTCGCCGAGGTCGTCTTCCCCAACACCATCCCGCCGTTCTTCCCCAAGGCCTCGCTGATGGCGCAGCCGCCGAGCCGCGCCGACTTCGAGCAGCGCTGGGCCGGCCTCCAGGCGCACAACCGCTGGCTCGCCGACTTCTGCGCGGACGCGCCGGGGCGGCGGGCGGGCGTGGCGCAGATCCTCCTCAACGACGTGGACGCGGCGGTCGCCGAGATCCGCCGGACCCGCGAGGCCGGGCTCACCGGCGGCATCATGCTCCCCGGCGCGCCGCCCGGCTCGCCCGTACCGGAGCTGCACTCGCGGGCGTACGACCCGATCTGGGCGGTCTGCGCGGAACTCGACGTCCCGGTCAACCACCACGGCGGCTCCGCCTCACCGCCGCTCGGCGACGAACCCGCCGCGCGGGCGGTGTTCATGGTGGAGACCACCTGGTTCTCGCACCGGGCCCTGTGGCACCTGATCTTCGGCGGGGCCTTCCGCCGCCACCCGGGCCTGAAGCTGGTCCTCACCGAGCAGGGCTCGGGCTGGATCCCGGGCGTGCTCGACATGCTGGACTACTACCACGGACGCCTCGTCGCGGCCTCGGCCCGGGCCGCCACCGCGGAGTCCAAGTTCGGCGCCGGACTCGCCGAGTCCATGGGCAAGGGCCCCAGCGAGGTGTGGCGGGACAACTGCTTCGTCGGCGCGAGCTTCATGCGCCCGCACGAGGTGCCGCTGCGCGAGCGGATCGGCCTCGACAAGATCATGTGGGGCAGCGACTACCCGCACGACGAGGGCACCACCCCGTACTCCCGCGAGGGCCTGCGCATCGCCTACGCCGGGCTGCCGCGCGACGAGGTCGCCGCCATGGTCGGCGGCAACGCGGCCCGCGTCTACGGCTTCGACCTCACCCTCCTCGACGGCCTGGCCGCCGTCCACGGCCCGTCCGTCGAGGAGATCGCCCGGCCGCTGGAGAAGGTCCCCGAAGGCGCGACCAGCCCCGCCTTCGCCCCGGGCGGGTCGGTCCGCGTCTGGTGACGCACCGGGTGCGACCCTCCAGGGGTGACTGAAGCCCCCGCACACGACGAGGCCCACGGCCTCGGCTCCCGGCTCAACTGGCTCCGGGCCGCCGTGCTCGGAGCCAACGACGGAGTCGTCTCCACCGCGGGCCTCGTCGTCGGCGTGGCGGGCGCGACCGAGTCCCGGTCCGCCCTCCTCACCGCCGGCCTCGCCGGTCTCCTTGCCGGCTCCATGTCCATGGCGGCGGGGGAGTACGTCTCCGTCTCCACCCAGCGCGACTCCGAGAAGGCCGCGCTCGCCCAGGAACGCCGCGAGCTGCGCGAGCAGCCCGAGGTCGAACTCGCCGAACTCACCCAGCTCCTCGCCCGCCGCGGCCTGTCCCCGGACGTCGCCCGCGAGGCCGCCGAGCAGCTCACCGAACGCGACGCCCTGCGCGCCCACGCCCGCGTCGAACTGGGCATCGACCCCGACGAACTCACCAACCCCTGGCACGCGGCCGGCGCCAGCTTCCTCGCCTTCACCGCCGGCGCGCTCCTCCCGCTCCTGGCGATCGTCCTGCCCCCGGCCGCCCACCGCCTGTGGATCACGGTCCTCTCCGTCCTGGCTGCCCTGACCCTCACCGGCTGGTCCTCCGCCCGCCTCGGCGCCGCCCCCACCACCCCCGCCATCCTCCGCAACGCCTGCGGCGGCGCCCTCGCGATGGCGGTGACGTACGCGGCGGGATCACTGCTGGGGGCGGCGGGGGTCTAGGGCCTGTCCGGCCCTGGAACCGCTCCGGCTGCCCCCGCTCCGTTTCCGGGGCATGCTGGCCTGTGTCGCGGTGCGGTGCCCGCCGGCCGGCGGAGTTCTCGGCGCGATGTACGGTGAACGTCGTACGAAGAGCTGAGCCAGCGAGGACCCATGCGCGCCACCACCATTCACGCCCCCTTCGACATGCGCGTGGAGGACGTGCCCGACCCCGTGGTCCAGGAGGCCACGGACGTCGTCGTCCGCGTCGTGCGCGCCTGCATCTGCGGCAGTGACCTGTGGGCCTACCGCGGCGAGTCCGCTCGGAAGCCCGGACAGCGGATCGGCCACGAGTTCCTCGGGATCGTGGAGGAGACGGGCGCCGACGTCCGCGGCTTCGCCAGGGGCGACCTCGTCGTCGCGCCCTTCGTGTGGTCCGACGGCACCTGCGACTACTGCGCCGAGGGCCTGCAGACCTCCTGCCCGAACGGCGGCTTCTGGGGCTCCGTCGGCTCCGACGGCGGGCAGGGCGAGGCCGTACGGGTGCCCTTCGCCGACGGCACCCTCGTGAAGCTGCCCGCCGACGCCGCCTCCGACGACCACCTGCTCACCGCGCTGCTCGCGCTCTCCGACGTCATGGGCACCGGCCACCACGCCGCCCTCGGCGCCGGCGTGCGCGAGGGCGTCACCGTCGCCGTCGTCGGTGACGGCGCGGTCGGCCTGTGCGGCGTCCTCGCCGCCCGGCGGCTCGGCGCCGAGCGGATCATCGCCCTCGGCCGCCACACCGCCCGCACCGACATCGCCCGGGCCTTCGGCGCCACCGACGTCGTCGCCGAGCGCGGCGAGGCAGCCGAGGCCGCCGTGCGCGAGCTCACCGGCGGCCACGGCGCCCACGCCGTGATCGAGGCCGTCGGCACCGAGCAGTCCATGCGCACCGCCGTGAACATCACCCGCGACGGCGGCTCCGTCGGCTACGTCGGCGTCCCGCACGGCAGCCACACCGGCCTCGACCTGTCCGTCATGTTCGACCGCAACATCGCCCTGCGCGGCGGCGTCGCCCCGGTCCGCGCCTACATCCCCGAGCTGCTGCCGGACGTCCTCGACGGCACGATCGACCCCTCCCCGGTGTTCGACCTCACCGTCGGCCTCGACGGCGTCCCCGGCGGCTACAAGGCGATGGACGAGCGCACCGCCCTGAAGGTCCTCGTCACGCCGTGACCCGGGCCGCGGTTCACGCCGTGGTCCACTCCGGGGCGTCCGCGCCCGCCACGCCCGGCGGGCGCGACCAGTCCGCCGGGCCGCCCTCGTACGAGACGGGGGAGAGCGCGTACCGCAGCCGGCCCAGCGGGCCGTCCGACTCCCGGAGGTGGTGCTCCGGCTCGTACCGGGGCAGGCCGTGCGTCAGCCAGTGCCCGGTCTGCGCGAGCGCCAGGCGTACGAGGCGGGTGCCGCCGTCCCGGTCCTGCTCGGTCAGCGCGCGCAGCACCGCCGCCGCGAGCAGATAGCCGGTGCCGTGGTCCAGGGCCTGCGCGGGCAGCGCGCCCGGCTCGGCCGCCGAGCCCTCCACGGCCGCGATGCCCGTCGCCACCTGCACCAGGCTGTCGAAGCCGCGCCGCTCCCCCCAGGGCCCGTAGTCGCCCCAGGCCGAGAGCCGGGCGACGACCAGGCCGGGCCGGTGCAGGTCGAAGCGGTCGAGCGCGCCCGGGCGGTAGCCGGTCACCAGCACGTCCGCCGCGTCGAGGAGTTCGCCGAAGGTGCGCCGGTCGGACGGGCTGTCCAGGTCGAGGGCCGCCGTCCGCTTCCCGACATCGGTGTCCGCGTGCGCGTCGGGCAGTTCGGGACGGCCCGGCGGGTCGATCCGCAGCACGTCCGCGCCCAGCAGGGCGAGCGTCCGGGTGGCCACCGGGCCCGCGATGACCCGCGTGAGGTCGAGCACCCGCAGCGGCCCGCCGGAACGCCGCCTCGGCGCCGCCTCGTCGAGCCGTTCCCGGCTCACCGGCGGGCGCGCCGCCACCGCCCGGCCCTGCTCGTGCGCCGCCCACTCCGCGGGCGTGCGCAGGGCGACCGCCAGGCCTCCGGCCGCGTACACCGCCGTCTCGACCTCGACCGCCTTCCGCTCGGCGATCGCCGCCGCCACCGCCTCCACGGAGTCGTCCGTGCCCAGCGCGGCCTGCAACGCCGCCTGGTGATACGGGTAGTTGGCGTGGGTGCGCACCCAGCCGTCGGCCGCCCGCCAGAAACGCGAGAGCGGCGCGAAGGACACCGGCACCCGGCCGTCCACCCGCAGGTGCCGCTCGCTCACGAAGGCCGTCGCCACCGCCCCGTCGTCCACCCGGACCCGGCCCGGCAGCCCGGCCCGTTCCACCGCGGCCAGCGAGCAGACCGCGACCGTCGCCCGCGCCAGGTCCATCACCGGCAGGCGGGCCGGCAGCAGTCCCGAGACCCCGCCGTAGTCCACCCGGTCGAGCAGGGCGGGATCGCCGCCCAGGGCCGACCACAACGACTCCGTACCCGTACGCACTGTGCTGTCCATGGGGAAACTATGAACCGCCCGTGGCACTCAGTGCCACGGGCGGTTCGTCCAAGACCTGTCCGCTTACTTCCGGACGGCGTCCAGCGCGTCCACGATGCCGGCTCCGTAGAAGCCGTTCTTCTTGTCCGCGCCCTCCTCGCACACGGCGTCGACGGTGCCGTCGCCGTTGATGTCGTACGGGTTGGTGCACGCGTGCTCGTCCGCCTGCGCGTACAGCAGCGCCTTCAGCGCCGCCGGGCTCGCGTACGGGTGGGTCGACTTCAGCAGCGCCAGGACGCCCGCCGCGTGCGGCGAGGCCATCGACGTGCCGGCCTTGTAGTTGTAGCCGCCGTTGACCGTGGTCGACAGGATGCGGCCGTTGACCGCCGGCGCGTCGGGGGTCTGGTACTCGGTGCGGTCGCCGCCCGGTGCCGCGACGTCGATGACGTCGGCACCGTAGTTGGAGTAGGACGCCTTCAGGTCCTTGGCGCCGGTCGCGGAGACCGTCACCACGCCCGGCAGCATCGCCGGGTAGTCGAAGCACTCCCGCGGGTCGATGTCACGGGTGACCGCCGTGGTGTCGTTCGGGCTGGTCGTGTCCCTGATCGTGTCGGCCGCCAGGTCGAACTTGGAGTTGCCGGCCGCCGCCACGTTGACGGTGCCCTTCTTCTCCGCGTAGCGGGTCGCGCGGGTGACCGCCTCGACGAGGGCCTTCTGGTCCTCGTCGTTCTTGCAGGCGAACATCCACGGGTCGGTGTAGTAGCTGTTGTTCGTGATGTCGATGCCGTGCTCGGCCGCCCACACGAAGCCGCAGACCACGGCCTCGGTGTAGAAGAAGCCGTCGGGCGTCGACACCTTGATGCCGGCCAGCTTCACGCCCGGCGCGACACCGGTGACGCCGATGCCGTTCTTGGCGGCGCCGATGGTGCCCGCGACGTGCGTGCCGTGGTCGCTCTCGCCCTTCATGGGGCGCCACGAGCCGGGCGTCGTGTCGGCCTTGCCGCTCACGCAGTTGGCGGAGGCGGCGGCGTCGAAGTTCGGCGCCAGGTCCGGGTGGGTGTCGTCGACACCGGTGTCGATGATGGCGACCGTGACGTTCTTGCTGCCGAGGGTCTTCTTGTGGGCCTGGTCGGCCTTGATGGCCGGCAGGTCCCACTGCAGGGGCTCCATCGGGTCCTGACCGTCCGTGGCGGCGGCAGCGGCGGCCTTCACCTCGGCCGGGGTGAGCTCCTGCGAGCCCTCGTCCACGGAGGTGTCCGTCGCGGCGGACAGCGGCGCCGTACGGGTCGCGCCGGCCGACACCACGCCGCGCACCGTGCGGATCGTCTGCGCGAACTCCGGGTTCTGCGAGTGGACGACGATCACGCCGATCCGGTCGTACGACACGACCACCTCGCCGCCGGCGGCGGCTATCGCCTTCTTCACCGACGCGCCCGTCCAGGGGCTGTTGTCGATGTTGACGACGTACGACAGCTTCGGGCCGTTCGTGACGACGGCGGCCGTCGGGAGGTCGCTCAGCTCCGCGGCGGACGCGGCGCCGGCGGGCAGGAAGCCGAGCGAGGCCGTGAGCGCGAGGCCGGCCGGCAGAGCGAGTACTCGGCCGCGCCTCGATCCCAGATGAGCCATGGGTTCTCCACATCATCCGTATGTACCGCCCGGGCGCCGATTGCGCGCGGGCAGGCATGACGAGTGAAGTTATCGCCGATCTTCCCCGGCCTTCAATGAGTTGAGAGGACTTGATGAAGATCATGGAAGAGAAAACCACTCTCGTGAACCACTTCGCGGTGCGTTCCGTGCCGTTGAGCAGGGGAGGAGCTCCGATCGGAGCCCCGGTTCCGCACCCCTGGTGAGGCCCCCTTGACCCAGTCGTCCGCCCCCGCGTCACGAGGAGAGTCCGTGGCTACCGAAGCACCGCCGCCGCCGAGAGACGGAGGCGGGACCCACAGCGGTCCCGTCCAGCCCACGACGGAACAGTTCGTCGAGGTCCAGGAAAGCGCGGAATTCGGCGAACTGCGCCGTACGTACCGTTCCTTCGCCTTTCCTCTGACCATCGCCTTCATCGCCTGGTACCTGCTCTACGTGCTGCTCTCGAACTACGCGGGCGGCTTCATGGGCACCAAGGTGTTCGGCAACGTCAACATGGCCCTGGTCCTCGGCCTCGGCCAGTTCGCCACCACGTTCCTCATCGCGTGGCTCTACTCCCGCCACGCCGCCGACCGGCTCGACCCGAAGGCCGAGGCCATCAAGGACCGCATGGAGGCCGACGCATGAGCAGCACCCTCCAGGCGGTGGCCGTCCCCCTCGCCGCGGGCAGCGCCACCAGCGAGCACCGCCCGCTGATCATCACGCTCTTCGCGGCCTTCGTCGTCGCCACCCTCGTCATCACCGTCTGGGCCGGCCGGCAGACCCGCAGCGCCGCCGACTTCTACGCGGGCGGCCGGCAGTTCACCGGCTTCCAGAACGGCCTGGCGATCTCCGGCGACTACATGTCCGCCGCGTCCTTCCTCGGCATCGCCGGCGCCATCGCCCTGTTCGGCTACGACGGCTTCCTCTACTCGATCGGCTTCCTCGTCGCCTGGCTGGTCGCGCTGCTCCTGGTCGCCGAACCGCTGCGCAACTCCGGCCGGTTCACCATGGGCGACGTCCTCGCGTACCGGATGCGCCAGCGGCCCGTCCGCACCGCCGCCGGCACCTCCACCATCGTCGTCTCGATCTTCTACCTGCTCGCCCAGATGGCCGGCGCCGGCGTCCTCGTCTCGCTGCTGCTCGGCATCACCAGCGACGGCGGCAAGGTCGCCATCGTCGCCCTCGTCGGCGTCCTGATGATCGTGTACGTGACGATCGGCGGCATGAAGGGCACCACCTGGGTGCAGATGGTCAAGGCCGTGCTGCTCATCGCCGGCACGCTCCTGATCACCTTCCTCATCCTGTGGAAGTTCCACTTCAACGTCTCGGAGCTGCTCGGCGCGGCCGCCACCAACAGCGGCAAGGGCGACGCCTTCCTGGAGCCCGGCCTCAAGTACGGCGCCACCGCCACCTCGAAGCTGGACTTCTTGTCGCTCGGCATCGCGCTCGTCCTCGGCACGGCCGGCCTGCCGCACATCCTCATCCGCTTCTACACGGTGCCGACCGCCAAGGCCGCCCGTAAGTCCGTCAACTGGGCCATCGGCATCATCGGCGCCTTCTACCTGATGACGATCGTCCTCGGCTTCGGTGCCGCAGCCCTGCTCAAGAACAGCGACATCATCGCCTCCAACAAGGCCGGCAACACCGCGGCCCCGCTCGCCGCCCTGGAGATCGGCGGCGGCGCCGGCTCGACCGGCGGCGCGATCCTGCTCGCGGTCATCTCCGCCGTGGCCTTCGCGACCATCCTCGCCGTCGTCGCCGGCCTCACCCTGGCCTCGTCCTCGTCGTTCGCGCACGACATCTACGCCAACGTCATCCGGCGCGGCAAGGCCACCGAGCAGGAGGAGGTACGGGCCGCCCGCTGGGCCACCGTCCTCATCGGCGTCGTCTCGATCGCGCTCGGCGCCCTCGCCCGCGACCTCAACGTCGCCGGCCTGGTCGCGCTCGCCTTCGCCGTCGCCGCCTCCGCCAACCTGCCGACGATCCTCTACAGCCTCTTCTGGAAGCGGTTCACCACCACCGGAGCGCTCTGGTCGATCTACGGCGGTCTGATCTCCGCGGTCGTCCTGGTGCTGTTCTCGCCGGTCGTCTCCGGCAAGCCGACCTCCATGTTCAAGACCGTCGACTTCTACTGGTTCCCGCTGGAGAACCCGGGCCTGGTCTCCATCCCGCTCGGCTTCCTGCTCGGCTGGCTCGGCTCGGTCCTCTCCAAGGAGGAGCCGGACAAGGGCAAGTACGCGGAACTCGAGGTCAAGTCCCTCACCGGCGTCGGAGCGCACTGAGTCGTATACGTTCCGCTTCCGTCCGGCGGCCGCGTCGTAGAGTTCTACGACGCGGCCGTCCCGGTCCTCGTGACAATCGGCCCGTGCCCGATGTCATAGGGGTCACGTAGGCTCGAACGAGAAGCGAACCGGAACGCCGACCGGCGGACGGAAAGCCCACCGGAAGAAGGGGGAGGGGCCCAGTGCTCATCGACACCTACGGCCGAGTCGCCACCGACCTGCGTGTTTCCCTCACCGACCGGTGCAACCTGCGCTGCACGTACTGCATGCCGGAAGAGGGCCTGCAGTGGCTGGCCAAGCCCGACCTGCTCACCGACGACGAGATCGTCCGCCTGATCCGCATCGCCGTCACCGACCTCGGCGTCACCGAGGTCCGCTTCACCGGTGGTGAGCCGCTGCTCCGCCCCGGCCTCGTCGGCATCGTCGAGCGCTGCGCCGCGCTGGAGCCCCGGCCCAAGATGTCCCTGACCACCAACGGCATCGGGCTCAAGCGCACCGCCGCCGCCCTCAAGGCGGCCGGCCTCGACCGGGTCAACGTCTCCCTCGACACCCTGCGCCCCGAGGTCTTCAAGACCCTCACCCGCCGCGACCGCCACCACGACGTGATCGACGGCATGGCCGCCGCCCGCGACGCCGGCCTCACGCCGGTCAAGGTCAACGCGGTCCTCATGCCGGGGCTCAACGACGACGAGGCCCCCGACCTCCTGGCCTGGGCGATCGAGCAGGACTACGAGCTGCGCTTCATCGAGCAGATGCCGCTGGACGCCCAGCACGGCTGGAAGCGCGACGGCATGATCACCGCCGGCGACATCCTGGAGTCGCTCCGCACCCGCTTCGAGCTGACTCCCGAGGGGTCCGAGGAGCGCGGTTCCGCGCCGGCCGAGCGCTGGGTCGTCGACGGCGGCCCGCACACCGTCGGCGTCATCGCCTCCGTCACCCGCCCGTTCTGCCGGGCCTGCGACCGGACCCGGCTCACCGCCGACGGCCAGGTGCGCACCTGCCTGTTCGCCACCGAGGAGACGGACCTGCGGGCGGCGCTGCGCTCGGACGCGCCGGACGCCGTGATCGCCGAGATCTGGCGGAAGGCCATGTGGGGCAAGAAGGCCGGCTCGGGTCTGGACGACCCGAGCTTCCTCCAGCCCGAGCGTCCGATGTCAGCGATCGGCGGCTGACTCGTCCCACTCGGCGAGCGGCACGACGTCCTTCAGGAAACCCCGTACGCCCAGGAACTGGGAGAGGTGCTCGCGGTGCTCCTCGCACGCGAGCCAGGTCTTGCGCCGCTCCGGCGTGTGCAGCTTGGGGTTGTTCCAGGCGAGGACCCAGACGGCATCCGCCCGGCAGCCCTTCGCGGAACAGATCGGCTTCTCTTCGCTCACTGGACCCAGAATCACCTGATCATTGTCCAGCAAGGGCGATGCCGAGCAGCCACGGGGGGAGCTGCCCGGCATCGGTCCGTCGCTCCGACGGGGGATGCGGAGCGCGTAGGCAGTATGTCACGGGAAATGGGGTGCGGTGCAGCGGAACTTCATGATTGATCTGAGCTTTTCCTGAGCATTCCGCTGGCCATTGCTTCACCCTGCGTGATCATTGCGGATGCACGGGCTTTCCGCCCGCGATTCCGCTCCGGCTTCCGTTTCCGCCGTCATATTCGCCCGCGATTCCGCCTTCTCCTCGCCCTCCGGGCCCTGCGCGGCCCGCTCGCCGGGGCCGAGCGCCGGCAGCACCGGCGTGGGGATGAAGGTCGACGGGAGGGAGGGCGCGCTCTCCCGGCCGGCGTTGGCGATCACCACGGCGATGTACGGGAGCACAGCTCCGAGCACCAGCGCGACGATCGCGACGTGCCGCTCCACGTTCCACAACGAGGCGGCGGCGATCACGGACAGGGTACGGATCGACATCGAGACGACGTAACGACGCTGCCGGCCCCGCACGTCGTCGGCGAGGCCCTGCCGGGCACCGGTGATCCGGAAGACCTCGGTCCCGCCACGCTTCCGCATCACATTCCACCACCCGACGGCCGTGCCGGACCCTCCCCGGTCCGGACCTCCTTCCACGGTACGCCCGCCGTCCCGGCCGCAGGAGGCCGGGGCACGTATGGCGCCGTCCGACATGCGCCGTATGGCCGAGGGGCCGAGACTGGGCACACACCCGCACGAGGAGGCGACGATGGGTTGGTTGTGGGCGATCATTGTGGGCCTGGTCCTCGGCCTGATCGCGAAGGCGATCCTGCCGGGCAAGCAGCAGATCCCACTCTGGCTGACGACCGTGTTCGGCATTCTGGGCAGCGTGCTCGGCAACGCGGTGGCGACCTGGATCGGAGTCAACGACACCAAGGGCATCGACTGGACCCGTCACCTCTTCCAGCTCATCGGCGCGGTCGCCGTCGTCGGGGTCGGCGACATGCTGTGGGCCTCGATCAAGGGCACCAGACAGCGGGCCTGAGGGCCTGACCGGGGCACCCGCCCCGACGCACGACACACCGGAGGCCCGGTACGGCGCAGAGCGCGCGTACCGGGCCTCCGGTCATGCCGTACCCGGTCCCGTACGGGATTCCCGTACCCGGGCCGTACGAGCTCGGGCCGTACGGGATCAGCCGGCGACGACCTCGATCGCCGCCAGGTTCTTCTTGCCGCGGCGCAGCACCAGCCAGCGCCCGTGCAGCAGGTCGTCCGCCGACACCTCGGCGTCCTCGGCGGTCACCTTGACGTTGTTCACGTAGGCGCCGCCCTCCTTCACGGTGCGGCGGGCCGCCGACTTGCTCGCCACCAGGCCCACCTCGGCGAACAGGTCCACGACCTGACCCAGCTCCGTCACGCGCGCGTGCGGCAGCTCGGAGAGCGCCGCGGCCAGCGTCGCCTCGTCGAGCTCGGCGAGCTCGCCCTGACCGAACAGCGCCTTGGAGGCGTCGATCACGGCCCGGCACTGGTCCGCGCCGTGCACCAGGGTGGTGAGCTCCTCGGCGAGCGCCCGCTGGGCCGCACGGGCCTGCGGCCGCTCGGCCGTCAGCTTCTCCAGCTCCTCCAGCTCCTCGCGGGACTTGAAGGACAGGATCCGCATGTACGTGGAGATGTCACGGTCGTCCACGTTCAGCCAGAACTGGTAGAACGCGTACGGCGTGGTCATCTCCGGGTCCAGCCAGACGGCGCCGCTCTCGGTCTTGCCGAACTTGGTCCCGTCGGCCTTCACCATCAGCGGCGTCGCGAGCGCGTGGACGTGCGCCTCCGGCTCCAGCTTGTGGATCAGGTCGAGCCCCGCCACCAGGTTGCCCCACTGGTCGGAGCCGCCCTGCTGCAGCGTGCAGCCGTAGCGCCGGTACAGCTCCAGGAAGTCCATGCCCTGGAGCAGCTGGTAGCTGAACTCGGTGTAGCTGATGCCCTGCTCGGACTCCAGACGGCGGGCGACGGAGTCCTTGGTCAGCATCTTGTTGACCCGGAAGTGCTTGCCGATGTCCCGCAGGAACTCGATCGCCGACAGACCGGCGGTCCAGTCCAGGTTGTTCACCATGATCGCGGCGTTCTCGCCCTCGAAGGACAGGAACGGCTCGATCTGCGACCGCAGCCGGTTCACCCAGTTCGCGACCGTCTCCGGGTCGTTCAGGGTGCGCTCGGCGGTCGGCCGCGGGTCACCGATCTGACCCGTGGCCCCGCCCACCAGCGCCAGCGGCCGGTGCCCGGCCTGCTGGAGCCGGCGGACGGTGAGCACCTGGACCAGGTGGCCGACGTGGAGACTGGCCGCGGTCGGGTCGAAGCCGCAATAGAACGTGACGGGACCGTCCGCGAGCGCCTTGCGCAGGGCCTCTTCGTCGGTGGACTGGGCGAAGAGCCCGCGCCACTTCAGCTCGTCGACGATGTCGGTCACGTCGTCCGTCTCCTCATGCTCATGGGGACAATCTCATCAGCCAGTCTAGGCGGGTCAGACGCCCTTGCTGACCGAGCTCATGTTGAAGTCCGGCACCCGCAGCGCGGGCATCGCGGCCCGGGTGAACCAGTCGCTCCACTCGCGCGGCAGGGTGTTCTCCGTCCGGCCCGCCTCGGTGGCCCGCGACAGCAGGTCGACCGGCGACTCGTTGAACCGGAAGTTGTTCACCTCGCCGACCACCTCGCCGTTCTCGACCAGGTAGACGCCGTCCCGGGTGAGGCCGGTGAGCAGCAGCGTCGCCGGGTCGACCTCGCGGATGTACCAGAGGCAGGTCAGCAGCAGTCCGCGCCCGGTGGCGGCGACCATCTCGTCCAGGGAGCGCTCGCCGCCGCCGTCCAGGATCAGGTTCCCGGCCGTGGGCGCCATCGGCAGCTTCGTGAGCTCCGAGGTGTGCCGGGTGGTGAGCAGCCGGTGCAGCTTCCCGTCCCGTACCCAGTCCACCTGCGGCACCGGCAGACCGTTGTCGAAGACCGAGGATTCGTCGCCCGAGGCGTGGGAGATCACGAACGGCGCGGACTCCAGGCCCGGCGCGTGCGGGTCGCTGCGCAGGGTCAGCGGCAGCGGCGACAGCGTCTCGCCGATCCGGGTGCCGCCGCCGGGCTTGGAGAAGACCGTCCGGCCCTCCACCGCGTCCCGGGCCGCCGAGGACCACAGCTGGTAGATCATCAGGTCGGCCACGGCGGTCGGCGGCAGCAGCGTCTCGTAGCGCCCGGCCGGCAGGTCGATCCGGCGCTCCGCCCAGCCGAGCCGGGTGGCGAGCTCGGCGTCCAGCGCCGCCGGGTCCACGTCCGTGAAGTCCCGGGTCGCGCGCCCGGCCCACGCGGAGCGGGTGCGGTCCGGAGACTTGGCGTTGAGCTCGAGGGTGCCGTTCGGCTGGTCGTGGCGCAGCCGCAGGCCCGTGGAGGTGCCCACGTAGGTGGAGGTCAGCTCGTGGTTGGCGAAGCCGTACAGCTCCCGGCCGCCCGCCCGGGCGCGGGCGAAGGCCTCGCCCAGTGCCGGCGCGAAGGCGTCGAAGACCGCGGAGGCGGTCTCGGCCGGGTCGTCGGTGAAGTCGGGCGACGCGGGCACGCCCTCCACCAGCGGCTGCGCGTCCTCGGCCGGACCGGCCGCCCGCGCGGCCGCCTCGGCGGCCCGCACCAGCGGCTCCAGGTCGTCGGCGGTCACCGCCGAGCGCGACACCACACCGGAGGCGGTGCCCTGGCCGCCGTCCACGGTGGCGACCACGGTCAGCGTGCGGCCCCGGGTGACGCCGTTGGTGGTGAGCGCGTTCCCGGCCCAGCGCAGGTTCGCCGAGGACTGCTCGTCGGCGATGACGACACACCCGTCGGCGCGGGACAGCTCCAGGGCCCGCTCGACGATCTCGTACGGCTTGCTGACGCGGCTCATCGACCGGCCTCCTGCGTCGTGTTGAGGCTGTGCTTACCCGGGGGACGACCCCCGGACCCCCAGCAAAGGTTGTGGCGCGCGTTCATCGACCGGCCTCCTGCGTCGTGTTGAGGATGTTCACACCCCGGAACAGGGCGGACGGGCAGCCGTGGGAGACCGCGGCGACCTGGCCCGGCTGGGCCTTGCCGCAGTTGAACGCGCCGCCGAGGACGTACGTCTGGGGGCCGCCGACCTGCTCCATGGAGCCCCAGAAGTCGGTGGTCGTCGCCTGGTACGCGACGTCCCGCAGCTGGCCCGCCAGGCGGCCGTTCTCGATGCGGAAGAAGCGCTGCCCGGTGAACTGGAAGTTGTAGCGCTGCATGTCGATCGACCAGGAGCGGTCGCCGACCACGTAGATGCCGCGCTCCACGCCGCCGATCAGGTCCTCCGTCGACAGACCGCCCGGGTCCGGCTGGAGCGACACGTTGGCCATCCGCTGCACCGGCACGTGGGCGGGCGAGTCGGCGAAGGCGCAGCCGTTGGAGCGGCCGAGGCCGGTCAGCTTCGCGATGCGGCGGTCGAGCTGGTAGCCGACGAGCGTGCCGTCCTTCACCAGGTCCCAGGACTGCGCCTCGACGCCCTCGTCGTCGTAGCCGATGGTCGCCAGCCCGTGCTCGGCGGTCCGGTCACCGGTCACGTTCATGATCGAGGAGCCGTACGCCAGCTTGCCCAGCTGGTCGAAGGTGGCGAAGGAGGTGCCCGCGTACGCCGCCTCGTAGCCGAGGGCCCGGTCCAGCTCGGTGGCGTGGCCGATCGACTCGTGGATGGTCAGCCACAGGTTGGACGGGTCCACGACCAGGTCGTAGCGGCCGGCCTCGACGCTCGGCGCCCGCATCTTCTCCGCGAGCAGCTCGGGGATCTCGTCCAGCTCCTTGTCCCAGTCCCAGCCGGTCCCCGTCAGGTACTCCCAGCCCCGGCCGACCGGCGGCGCGATCGTCCGCATCGAGTCGAACTCGCCGCTGGTGGGGTCCACGGCGACGGCCGTGAGGTGCGGGTGCAGCCGGACCCGCTGCTGGGTGGTGACGGTGCCCGCCGTGTCCGCGTAGAACTTGTTCTCGAAGACGGTGAGCAGCGAGGCGTCCACGTGCGCCACGCCGTCCGCGCGCAGCAGCCGGGCGCTCCACTCGGCGAGCAGCCCGGTCTTCTCCTCGGAGGAGATGGTGAACGGGTCGATCTCGTACGAGGAGATCCACACCTTGTCCGCGTGCACCGGCTCGTCGGCGAGCTCGACCCGCTCGTCCGATCCGGCCGCCGCGATCACCTTCGCCGACAGCTTCGCCATGGCGACCGCCTGCGAGGCGACGCGCGCGGCCCCGTCCATGGTCAGGTCCACCCCGGACGCGAAGCCCCACGCGCCGCCGTGCACCACCCGCACCGCGTAGCCGAGGTCCGTGGTGTCCGACGAGCCCGAGGGCTTGGCGTCCCGCAGCCGCCACGCGGCGCTGCGCACCCGCTCCAGGCGGAAGTCGGCGTGCTCGGCGCCGAGCGCCCGAGCCCGCGCGAGCGCCGCGTCGGCCAGCGCCCGCAACGGAAGCTGGGTGAAGGCTTCGTCGAGGGAATGGGTCCCAGATTGCACAGCTGTCTCCTGTCGTGTGAGACCGGTCGCCTCCGATCATGTCGTGCTTTCGGGCGTGATGCCCAGGCCTTTCTGTAGGGACCCGACAGCGACGCCCGGACGCCACTGTCAGGGCCCGATTCTCCGTATCCCGGAAGGGACCGATAGGTTTTCGGCATACCAGACCGCTATCGAAAGGGTGATCCGTTGAGCCGCTCGGTTCTCGTCACCGGAGGCAACCGGGGCATCGGCCTCGCCATCGCCCGCGCGTTCGCCGAGGCCGGCGACAAGGTCGCGATCACGTACCGCTCGGGCGACCCGGCGGAGCTCGAGAAGGCCGGTTTCCTCGCCGTCAAGTGCGACATCACCGACTCCGAGCAGGTGGAGCAGGCCTACAAGGAGATCGAGGAGAAGCACGGCCCGGTCGAGGTCCTCGTGGCCAACGCCGGCGTGACCAAGGACCAGCTCCTCATGCGCATGTCCGAGGAGGACTTCACGTCCGTCCTCGACACCAACCTCACCGGCACCTTCCGGGTCGTGAAGCGCGCCAACCGCGGCATGCTGCGCGCCAAGAAGGGCCGCGTCGTGCTGATCTCCTCCGTCGTCGGCCTGCTCGGCTCGGCGGGCCAGGCGAACTACGCCGCCTCCAAGGCGGGTCTGGTCGGTTTCGCGCGGTCCCTCGCCCGGGAGCTCGGCTCGCGCAACATCACCTTCAACGTCGTCGCGCCCGGTTTCGTCGACACCGACATGACCGCGGTGCTCACCGATGAGCAGCGCGCCGGCATCGTCTCCCAGGTTCCGCTGGGCCGCTACGCGCAGCCGGAGGAGATCGCCGCCACGGTGAAGTTCCTCGCCTCGGACGACGCCTCGTACATCACTGGAGCCGTCATCCCGGTTGACGGCGGATTGGGCATGGGTCACTGATCACATGAGCGGAATTCTCGAGGGCAAGCGCATCCTGATCACCGGTGTGCTGATGGAGTCCTCCATCGCCTTCCACGCCGCCAAGCTGGCTCAGGAGCAGGGCGCGGAGATCATCCTCACCGCGTGGCCGCGGCCGACGCTCACCGAGCGCATCGCCAAGAAGCTGCCCCAGCCCGACAAGGTGAAGGTCCTGGAGCTCGACGTCTCCAACGACGAGCACCTGGCGCGTCTGGAGGGCCAGGTCCGCGAGCACCTCGGCGACCGTCTGGACGGCATCGTCCACTCCATCGGTTTCGCCCCGCAGGACGCGCTCGGCGGCAACTTCCTCAACACGCCGTTCGAGTCCGTGGCCACCGCCATGCACGTCTCGGCCTTCTCCCTGAAGTCCCTGACCATGGCGCTGCTGCCGCTGATGAGCGAGGGCGGCTCGGTCGTCGGCCTCACCTTCGACGCGAAGTTCGCCTGGCCGCAGTACGACTGGATGGGCCCGGCCAAGGCCGCCCTGGAGGCCACCAGCCGGTACATGGCGCGCGACCTCGGCAAGCAGGACATCCGCTGCAACCTGGTCTCGGCCGGCCCGCTCGGCTCGATGGCCGCGAAGTCCATCCCGGGCTTCTCGGACCTGGCCAGCGTCTGGGACAGCCGTTCCCCGCTCACGTGGGACCTGTCCGACCCGGAGCCGGCCGGCCGCGCCATCGTGGCGCTGCTCTCCGACTGGTTCCCGAAGACGACCGGCGAGATCGTCCACGTCGACGGCGGCCTGCACGCCATCGGCGCCTGACGCCCGTCTTCCGTAGGGCTCGCGAGGGCCGTGCGCCTGCTCCTCGGGGGAGCGGTGGCACGGCCCTCGTGGCTTTGTACGGGGCTTCCGGCGCCCCGAGTCGAAAAGTCGGGCGAATCGCATCAGACTGGGTCAGAGCGTGATGTTCCGGCTACTGATGGGGAGGAGGTGCGGACATGCGCGGGTCGCAGCACCACCCGTTCGCCGCAGTCGCCTCGGCCGCCGCACTCCTCGCGGGCCTCACCGCTCTCGGCGTCGCCGCCGAGGTCCGTGCGGCACCCGCTCCCCGGGAGGACGTCCCCGCCACCGCCCCGGCGGCCGCGGAACCCGAGAACTTCGGCGCCTCCTGCCGCACCCTCGTCCAGGGCTCGACCGTCACCGCCCACTGCCAGAACCCCTATCCGCGCACCGACCGCGTCCGGCTCCACGTGGAGTGCGACCGCTGGTGGGACGTGGACTCCGACAGCGCCCCCGTCGAGGTCGGCCCCGCCGACTACGCCCAGGTGACCGGCCGCTGCTGGAAGGAGGTCCGCTCGGCCTGGATCACCCACGAGCCGGCCGCTCAGGGCTCCTGAGGCGCGGCCGGCGCCGGGCTCCTGAGGCACAGGAACGGATAGCTCGCCGCCTCCGCCGCCGCCCGCTCGGCGTCGCCCTCGCGGATCGCCTCCACCAGACGCGCGTGGTCCATGTGGTTCTCCGGCCGCAGCTCCCGGCCCACGTCGCCGCGCAGCCAGTCACGCAGCACGTGTCCCAGGTCCGCGTAGAGCTCGGTCAGCACCTCGTTGTGCGAGGCCACCACGACGGCGTGGTGGAACGCCGCGTCCACCGTCACGAACTCCTCGGCGTCGCCGGTGGCCCACACCGCCTCGCGGCGCAGCAGCAGTGCGTCGATCTGCTTCAGGTCCCGGTCGGTGCGGCGCCGCGCGGCGAGCCGGGCGGCCGAGGACTCCAGGGTGGAGCGCAGCTCGGCCACGTCCCGGGGGTCGGAGCCGGCGAACCTGCGGTGCATCACCCCGGCGAGCTCGCTGGTCGCCACCACATAGGTGCCCGAGCCCTGGCGGATGTCGAGCAGTCCGTTGTGGGCGAGGGCCCGCACCGCCTCGCGGACGGTGTTGCGCGCCACCCCGAGCTGCTCCACCAGCTCGGGCTCGGTCGGGATCCGGGTGCCGACCGGCCACTCGCCCGAGGTGATCTGGTTCCGCAGCTGGGAGATCACCTGGTCGGAGAGCCCGCTGCGCCGGGGATGGCCGAGGGCCATGCTGCACCTACCCATTCGTTCGAGATTGGACAACCAATCATCCCATGATTCTATGATGGGCCCATGCGTGACGAGCCCCAGACCCTCACCCCGACCGCCGGGAAGCAGCCGCGCGCCACGGGCGCCGCCGATTCTCCCGCAGCCTCCGGCCCCGCCCGCTGGGTGACCCGGCTGGTCGCCGTCGGGCTCGTCCTCGCCGCCCTCAACCTCCGCCCGGCCATCACCAGCCTGGGCGCGCTGCTCGAGGAGGTCAGCGCGGGCCTCCACATGAGCGGCACCGTGGCCGGCGTCCTCACCTCCGTACCGCCGCTGTGCTTCGCCGTCTTCGGCATCGCCGCCCCGCGCCTCGCCCGCCGCTTCGGCCCCGTGGCCGTGGTGTGCGCCGGCATGGCCGCGATCCTCACGGGCCTGGTGCTGCGCTCCTTCGCCGGCGGCACCCCGGCCTTCCTCGCCGCGAGCGCCCTCGCCCTCATGGGCATCGCGCTCAGCAACGTCCTCATGCCGGTCCTCGTCAAGACGTACTTCCCGGACCGCATCGGCAGCATGACCGGCCTCTACTCCATGGCCCTCGCCCTGGGCACCTCCCTGGCCGCCGCCGCGACCGTGCCGGTGACCGATCTGCTCGGCGGCGACTGGCGCCTCGGCCTGGGCGTCTGGGCGGTCCTCGCGGCGTTCGCCGTCCTGCCCTGGCTCCCGCTGCTGCGCTCCCGCGCCACCGGAGCGGCGCCGGCCGGCGGCAGCCCTGCGCAGGGCGGCGGCGACAAGGTCTCGGCGCAGGGTGGCGGCGCCGTCCCGGCGCAGCGCGGCGACGGGGCACGCGGTGCCGCCGAGCCCGCGCCCCGCATCACCCGCAGCCGCACCGCCTGGGCCCTCGCCTGCTTCTTCGGCCTCCAGGCCACCGGCGCGTACATCACCATGGGCTGGATGCCGCAGATCTTCCGCGACGCCGGCGTCCCCGCCTCCACGGCGGGCGTGCTCCTCGCGGTCACCATGGTCATGGGCGTGCCGCTCGCGTTCGTCATCCCCGGCCTCGCGACCCGGATGCGTAACCAGGGCCCCATCGTCGTCGCCCTCGGCCTGTGCGGCCTCGGCGGCTACACCGGCCTCTACTTCGCCCCGGCCGGCGGCGCCTGGCTCTGGGCCCTGCTCCTCGGCGTCTCCAACTGCGCCTTCCCGCTGGCCCTCACCATGATCGGCATGCGCTCGCGCACCGGCGCGGGCGTCGTGCGGCTCTCCGCCTTCGCCCAGAGCGTCGGCTACCTCATCTCCATCCCCGGCCCGCTCCTCGTCGGCGTCCTCTACCAGCACAGCGGCGGCTGGGGCCTGCCCGTCGCGCTCATGGGCGGCCTGATGATCCCGCAGATGATCGTCGGCTCCCTCGCGGGCAGGGACCGGACCGTCGAGGACGAATGCTGAGATGCGAGACTGATCCCATGCCCGTACTCGAACCGAACCCCCCGAACGGCCAGAAGAAGCTCCTCATGGTCTTCGGCGCGATGATCGGCATCACCGTCGTCATCGCCGTCATCGCGTCCATCGCCTCCCCCTGACCTCCAGTTCCCTCCCGGGGGTAGGGCTGTCCCCCCATCCCCTAGGGGGTGAGTGTCAGGGTCAAGTGGGTGGATCACCTGATGGGCCGGAGCCGTTCCGCTCCGTACGTTGGTGTCACCGCGGAAAACGCGGCGATCCCATCCCACGGAGGCGGCCATGACGGCGCGAACCCACACCGGTGCACAGGTCCGGCGGACCGGCGTCGACACCCGGCTGCCCTGGTGGGCACTCGCTCTTCCCGTGGCCGCGTTCGTCGCCCTCTTCCTGCTCATCACCGGGTCGGGAGACGCCCAGGCGGCGGGCGGTGACCCGGGCATCGGCGGCATCCTGCAGCACCTCCAGCAGACGCTCTCTCCCTGAGTCAACCCGGGCCGTTTCATGCGAAGCTGTCCAGCATGAGCGTCGACACACCCCGCAGGATCGTGCTGCTCCGACACGCCAAGGCGGACTGGCCCCAGACCTCCGACCACGAGCGCCCGCTCGCCGAGCGTGGCCGCACCGACGCCCCCGTCGCGGGCCGCAGACTCGCCGACACCGGCATCGGTTTCGACCTCGCCCTCTGCTCGACCGCCGTGCGGACCCGGGAGACCTGGAAGCTCGCCGTCCAGGAGCTGCCCGAGCGCCCGAAGACGGTGTACGAGGAGCGGATCTACGAGGCCTCGCCCGGCGAGCTGATCGCCGTGATCAACGAGACCCCGGACAGCGTCAACGACCTGCTGCTCATCGGTCACAACCCCGGGATGCACGGCCTCGCGGAGATCCTCGCCGGCGAGGCCGAGGGCGACGCCCAGGCCCGTATGAACCGCTCCGGCTTCCCGACCTCCGCCTTCGCCGTCCTCGCCTTCGACGGCACCTGGAAGTCCGTCGAGCCCGGCGTGGCCGCCCTGGTCGACTTCTGGACGCCGCACGACTGAGCAACCCTCTCGCCCGTACGCGAAGGGGCCCGGCCGTCCTCCGACGACCGGGCCCCTCTCCGTACCGGGGGTACCGGGCCAGGGCCAGCCCGGCGGATCAGGGCCGGACAAGGCCCTGGTGCAGCAGACAGGCCCTGGTCCAGCCGGACGGGCCCTAGTGCAGCAGCTCGCCCGTCCCGCCGTCGGCCGCCTCGACCTCCTCGCGGGTGATGCCCAGGAGGTACAGCACGGTGTCCAGGAACGGCACGTTGACGGCGGTGTCCGCGGCCCGGCGCACCACCGGCTTCGCGTTGAAGGCCACGCCGAGCCCGGCCGCGTTCAGCATGTCCAGGTCGTTCGCACCGTCACCGATCGCGACCGTCTGTGCCAGCGGCACACCGGCCTCCTCGGCGAACCGGCGCAGCAGCCGCGCCTTGCCCGCCCGGTCCACGATCATCCCGGTCACCCGGCCGGTCAGCTTGCCGTCCACGATCTCCAGGGTGTTCGCCTGGGCGAAGTCGAGGCCCAGCTTCTCCTTGAGGTCGTCAGTGACCTGGGTGAAGCCGCCGGAGACGACGCCCACCTGGTAGCCGAGCCGCTTGAGGGTGCGGATCAGGGTCCGGGCCCCGGGCGTCAGCCGTACCTCGTCGCGGACCTTGTCCACCACGGACGCGTCGAGACCGGCGAGCAGCTCCACACGGGCGTGCAGCGACTGCTCGAAGTCCAGCTCGCCGCGCATCGCCGCCGCCGTCACCTCGGCGACCTTGTCCTCGCAGCCGGCGTGCGCCGCGAACAGCTCGATGACCTCGTCCTGGATCAGCGTCGAGTCGACGTCCATGACCACGAGCCGCTGGGCCCGGCGGTGCAGCCCGGCGGAGACCACGGCCACGTCGACGCCGACCGAGTGGGCCTCGGTGGCGAGCGCGGTGCGCAGCGGCTCCGTCTCACAGCCGGAGACGGCGAACTCGACCGCCGTCACCGGGTACTTGGCGAGCCGGAAGATGCGGTCGATGTTGCCGCCGGCCTCCGCGATCCTGGCCGCTATGGCCGCCGTCTGCTCGGCGGTCAGCGGGTGGCCGAGCACCGTGACGTGCGAGCGGCCCTCGCCGCGCGGCCGGTTGTCACCGGTGCCGGAGATGATCTCGGCCTGCAGCTTCATGGACTCGGCCCAGCTGTGCACGGTCGCCCGCAGCTCGCCCTGGCTTGCGACGGTCGGCTCGGTGACGAGCGCGCACAGGACGAGCCGGCCGCGGGACACGACCTGTTCGATGTCCACGACGTCGACGGAGTAAGCGGCGAGGGTGTCGAAGAGTCCTGCCGTGATCCCGGGACGGTCCTTCCCGAAGATCTTGACGAGGAGAGTCGGAACGTCCGAGGCGGGCACGCCCGTGGTGGGAACGTCTGGGGTCTGCGATGCGCTCATGGTGCTTCCACCGTATCGGGCACCGGGTGCCACTCCACCCCCCGTCCCGCCTGCCGGACACCCGCCTGGCCGCAGACCGGCCACAGGCGCGCCTCCAGGACACGGGCGAGCGCCGCGGTCGGCGCTTCCGGCGGACGGGCGGTGCGCCCCGGGCAGCGCCGACGGCCGTGCCGGCTGCCGTGTCCGGAGTCCGGCGGCGGTCGGGCGTACGTGATCTGTCCGGCATGCGCAAGCTCTTCACGCGGCCCGACTTTCGAATACGGGCCGGGGCCTGAAATAGTTCCCCAGGATGTTCACCATCCCTGGGCTCCCGACGACGGGGGTGCATCGGGGGACAAGTAGTGGGGCATGGAGTGCCAGAACTCGTACTGGAATTGAATGGAAGGACCTGGACCCTCGATCCGTCCAGGTCGTACACCCTTGGCCGTGATCCCCAGGGCGACCTGGTGATCGACGACGCCAGGGTCTCGTGGCGACACGCCACCATCAGCTGGGGCGGCCGGAGTTGGGTCATCGAGGACCACGGCTCCACCAACGGCACGTTCGTCCAGGGCCAGCGGATCCACCAGGTGGAGATCGGGCCCGGCTCGGCCGTCAACCTCGGCAACGCCACCGACGGCCCGCGGCTGAACCTCGCCGCCGCCGGCGCGCCGGCCCAGCAGCAGGTGCCGCACCAGCAGGCGGCGCCGCACGCCGCGCAGCAGCCCGCCCACCACGGGCTGCATCAGGAGATGACCCACCAGGCCCCGCCGCAGCACCAGGCGCCGCCGCAGCACGCCCCGCAGCAGGGCTGGCAGCAGCAGCCGCACCAGGCGCCGCCGCAGGTCCCGCACCAGCAGGCCGTGCCGCAGGCGGGCCCGCAGGGCGCGTCGCCGATGCACGGCGACCGCAGCCCCACGACCTTCCACGAGCTCAACCTCGGCCGGGTGATGCGCATCGGTCGTGCGCTGGAGAACGAGCTGGTCGTCTCCGACCTCCAGGTCTCGCGCCTGCACGCCGAGTTCCACGCGACGCCCGACGGGCGCTTCCAGATCCGCGACCTCGGCTCGCACAACGGCACGTACGTCAACGGTCAGCCGATCGCCAAGGGCAGCACGGTCCTCATCGGCCCCAACGACATCGTGGGCGTCGGTCACTCGACCTTCCGGATCGTCGGCAACCAGCTCGAGGAGTTCGTCGACACCGGCGAGGTCTCCTTCTCGGCCCGCCACCTCACGGTGACGGTCGAAGGCGGCAAGCAGATCCTCAAGGACGTCACCTTCGGCGTCCCCGAGAAGTCGCTCATCGGCGTCATCGGCCCCTCCGGCTCCGGCAAGTCGACCCTCCTCAAGGCGCTCACCGGCTACCGGCCCGCCGACCAGGGCGACGTCCTCTACGACAACCGCAGCCTCTACAAGCAGTTCGCCGAGCTGCGCCAGCGCATCGGTCTGGTCCCGCAGGACGACATCCTGCACAAGGAGCTGACCGTCCAGAAGGCGCTGCGCTACGCGGCCAAGCTCCGCTTCCCCGGCGACACCGCCGAGGCCGAGCGCGAGGCCCGGATCGACGAGGTGCTGCGCGAGCTCAAGCTCGACATCCACAAGGAGAAGAAGGTCACCTCCCTCTCCGGTGGCCAGCGCAAGCGCGTCTCCGTCGCGCTGGAGCTCCTCACCAAGCCCTCGCTGATCTTCCTGGACGAGCCGACCTCCGGCCTCGACCCGGGCATGGACCGCGATGTCATGCAGCTGCTGCGCGGCCTCGCCGACGACGGCCGCACGGTCCTCGTCGTCACCCACTCGGTGGCCGAGCTCGGCCTGTGCGACAAGCTGCTCGTGATGGCGCCCGGCGGCTCGGTGGCGTACTTCGGCCCGCCGGAGGAGGCGCTGAACTTCTTCGGCTACTCCACCTGGGCCGACGTCTTCTCGGCCTTCGAGAACTACCGCGACTACGACTGGGCGGGCCGCTGGAAGGGCTCGCAGCACTACCAGATGTACGCGGCGGAGATCGACGCCGTCGCCGCGCAGCCGGTCCAGCTGCCGCACCAGGCGCAGCAGGCGCTCGCCCGCCCGCCCAAGCCGCAGGGCTGGGGCTCCCAGCTGTGGACGCTGATCCGCCGCTACGTGTCGGTGATCGCCTCCGACAAGGGCTTCCTGGCCCTCATGGTGATCCTCCCGGCCGTGCTCGGCGCGGTGTCCGTGGTCATCCCGGCCGACTTCGGCCTCGGCAAGCCCAAGCCGCCGTCCCGCTTCAACGGCGACGCCGGCACCATCATGCTGATCCTCGCGGTCGGCATGTGCTTCTCGGGCGCCGCCAACTCCGTACGAGAACTGATCAAGGAACGGGTCATCTACGAGCGGGAGCGCGCCACCGGCCTGTCCCGCTCCGCGTACCTGATGTCCAAGGTCATCGTGCTCGGCCTGATCACCGCCTTCCAGGGCGTGATCATCTGCGGCATCGGCTTCTCCACCCGCGAGCTGCCGGAGGAGGGCCTGTTCATGCCGCCGGCCGTCGAGCTCTGCGTCCAGGTCATCGCGCTCGGCCTGACCTCGATGATGGTCGGCCTGGTCATCTCCTCGCTGGTGAAGACCGCCGAGAAGACCATGCCGCTGCTCGTCATGTTCGCGATCATCCAGGTCGTGTTCACCGGCATCCTCTTCCAGGTCTACGGCTCGCCCGGCCTGGAGCAGTTCGCCTGGCTGATGCCCTCGCGCTGGGGCATCGCCGGCGCCGGCACCACGCTCGACCTGGCGCACCTGATGCCGCCGTGGGACCACAAGGACCCCCTGAACACCGACCCGCTGTGGGAGCACACGGTCGGCCAGTGGAGCCTGGACCTCGGCATCCAGCTGCTCATGGCCACCGTCTGCTGCTTCCTCGTCGCGCGGCTGCTGCGCCGCCACGAGCCCGAGGTCATGCGCAAGTAAGGCCTCCCGGCCCACGCCCGAAGGGCGGCACCCGCACGGGTGCCGCCCTTCGGCATGTCTGCGCCGGACCGGTCGTGGCCGGATCAGTACGCGCTGTTGACGTTGTCGATGGTGCCGTAGCGGTCGGCCGCGTAGTTGCAGGCGGCGACGATGTTGGCGACCGGGTCGTACTGGTCGAACTTGGTGCCGGGGATGTGGTACGCCTTGAAGGTCGGGTAGATGACCTGCAGCAGACCCTTGGACGGCACGCCGTTGATGGCGTTGATGTCCCAGTTGTTGATGGCCCGCGGGTTGCCGCTGGACTCGCGCATCACGTTCTTGTAGATGCCGTTGTACGTGCCCGGGATGTTGTGCTTGTCCATGATGAACAGCGCCTCGCGGATCCAGCCGTCGAGGTTGTTCGCGAAGACCGGCTTGCGGGCGGCGGCGCGGCTGGCGGCGGCCTTCTCGGCGGCGCGCTTCTTCGCCTCGGCCTCGGCCTTCTTCTTCGCGGCGGCGGCCTTGGCGGCGGCGGCCTTCGCGGCGGCCTGCTTCTTCGCGGCCTCGGCGGCGGCCTTGGCCTTGGCGTCGGCCTCCTGCTTCGCCTTGAGGGCGAAGGCCGAGGTCTGCTGGTCCAGGCTGGCGGCGAGCGCCTTCGCCTGCGGGCTGTTCGCGTCGTACGCCCACGCGACCTGCTGGGTGTGGGCCAGGGCCTGGGGCTCCACCTCGGTGGAACCGCCGTTGCCCTGGACGAGGGAGAGGCCGAGCGCCGCGGCGCTCAGAGCGGCGACGCCGGCGATCGCGGCCTTGTGGGTCTTCTTCAGACCACGACTGTGGCCAGGGGTGTTCGCAGACATGCAGGACTACCTCTTCGAATCGCTGGGGGTCGCTCGGGCCGGGGCGGCGCTGCGCCTGCTCGGCGGCGACGGACGCAATTCTTAGCGGCAGCAAAATCTCGTGGCAAAGGTGTGACGTACGATCCCGGGTAGTGGATCAGGGCCCCCACGCGCGGGCCGCCGGACCGGTCCAGGACCAGTTCCGGCGGCGCTCATCTCGCCTTTAGGTATCCACTAGGGCGAGTCGTAAGTGATGTGGGTCCTATGCGCGGGCTCACATCGGTCATGTAACAACCTCACCGCGAGTTGCATCAGCAATGCACACGGTGAGGGCCCTCCTCCGGGAGGAGGAGATGGACGTCCCCGAACTCGTGCCACAGGTAGCGCGCGCCCACCGCGGCGGCGTACGCCCGCCGCAGCGCGGGCCGCCCCGCCACCGCCTCCAGCATCAGCAGATGCGAGGCCTCCGGCTCGTGCAGCCCGGTCAGCAGCCCGTCCACGACCCGCACCCCGCGCTCGGGCGTCACGACGAGATCCGTCCACCCCGCCGCACCGCGCACCACGCCCTCCGCCACGGCCGACTCCAGCGCCCGGACCGCCGTGGTGCCCACCGCGACGATCCGGCCCCCGCCGGCCCTGGCCGCGTTCACCAGCCACGCCGTCGACGCGGGCACCTCGAAGCGCTCCGGGTACGGCGGCTCGTGCGCCTCCGCCGACGCCACCCCCGTATGAAGGACGACCGGAGCGAACTGCACCCCCCGGCTCACCAGCTCCGCCACCAGCCGCGCCGTGAACGGCCGGCCCGCACTCGGCATCTCCGCCGAACCCCGCCCGTCGGGCGACGGCAGCGCGAACACCGTCTGGTACGCGGCCAGGGACTGGTCCCGCTCCGTGTACCCGTACCGGATCGGCCGCCCGTACCCCGACAGCAGCGCCGGCACGTCCGCGTCCGGCCGCGCCCACCACAGCCGCGCCGCCCCCGCCACGAGCGGCTCGTCGAGCACGAGCCGGGAGCCGCCCGGCAGCCGCACCACCGCCCCCGCGGGCCCGCCCGCCCGCGGCCGGGTCGTCCCCGCCCCGTCCGGCTCCCGCAGCTCCACCGCCCACCGGCCGTCGTCACCCTCCGTCGAGAAGTGCACGACCACCGGCACACCTCCCGGCTCGGGCCCCAGCCGCCCGTCCACCGCCGCCGCCAGCGTCGCCGACGTGTTCACCACCAGCACGTCCCCCGCCCGCAGCAGCCCCGGCAGCTCCCGGAACGCCCGGTGCGTCACCTCGGTGCCCCGCGACACGAGCAGTCGTACGTCGTCCCGGCCCCGCCCCGGACCCCGCTGCTCGGCCGGCACCCGGGCCGACAGCTCCGCGGGCACCCGCGTCATCAGCGTCATCGCACCTCCAGGAAGGCAGGCGCCGCGTACCGGCCGCTAGCGGGCCGCTCGTCGAGCAGCCGCAGGAAGACCGGAACGACCTCGTCCGGCGTGGGCGTGCCCGACAGGTCCTCGTCGGGCTCCGCCGCGGCCAGCATGTCCGTCCGCATCGAGCCCGGGTCCACCCACCAGACCCGCAGCCCCGGCTCCTCCACCGCCAGGACCGCCGACAACTGGTCGAGCGCCGCCTTCGTCGCCCCGTACGCGCCCCACGTGCGGTACGGCTCCGCCGCGGCGTCCGAGCTCAGGTTGACCACCGCCCCGGCCGGCGCCTCGCGCAGCGACAGCAGCGCTTCCTGCAGCAGCCCCAGCGGCGCCACCACGTTCACCTCCAGGGCCGCGCGGAAGCCGTCCAGGGAGTGGCTGCCCAGCGGCACCAGCGGCGCGGCACCCAGGACCGCCGCGTTGTTCACCAGAAGATCGAGACCACCGAGCTGCCGCGCCGCCGCCACCAGCTCCGCCCGGTGCCCGGGATCCGTCACGTCCCCAGGCACGGCCAGCACCCGCGCGCCGAGCGCGCGCACCGCCTCCGCGCTCTCCTCCAGCGCTGCGGCGCCGCGGGCGTCGAGCACCAGATCCCAGCCCCGCGCGGCGAGCCCCGCCGCCAGGGCGCGCCCCAGACCCCTCGAAGCCCCCGTGACGATCGCGACAGGCATGTCCGTCCCCTTTGCTTGCGGCTTCCGCACGGTGTCCGGCTTCGGCACGGTCCGGCTTCGGCACGGCTTCCGGGCGCCGCGATCCGGCGCCCGATGCCCTCCAGCCTCGTGACCCGCCCCGCCCCGCCGCCTCGTCCCGGGGCCCCGACCCGCCAGGGAACTTGGACCTAGGCCCCCGGTCCCGGTCCTCCGCCGTCCACAGGCGGATACGGACCGTCACATCCCACCGGTACGGTGAAACACATGAGCCATCGACCGAGCTCCGGCCTCGCCGCCGTGAGCAGCGCCCTGCTGGCGATGAACCGCCAGATGGAGGTCCGCGACGTCCTCAAGACGATCGTGGCCTCCGCGCGCGAGCTCCTCGACGCCGAGTACGCGGCGCTCGGCGTCCCCGACGACCACGGGGGCTTCGCCCAGTTCGTCGTCGACGGCGTCACCGACGAGCAGTGGCGCGCCATCGGCCCGCTGCCCCGCCAGCACGGCATCCTGGCCGCCATGCTGCACAAGGCCGAGCCCGAGCGGCTCGCCGACGTCCGCAAGGACCCGCGCTTCGAGGGCTGGCCCGCCGCCCACCCCGAGATGTCCGACTTCCTCGGCCTGCCCGTCCGCGACGGCGACGAGATCCTCGCCGCCCTCTTCCTCGCCAACAAGCGCTGCCCCAAGGAGAGCGGCAGCTGCGGCTTCACGGCACAGGACGAGGAGCTGCTCACCCTCCTCGCCCAGCACGCCGCCATCGCGCTCACCAACGCCCGGCTGTACGAGCGGAGCCGCGAGCTCACCATCGCCGAGGAGCGCTCCCGGCTCGCCCACGAGCTGCACGACGCCGTCAGCCAGAAGCTGTTCTCCCTGCGGCTCACCGCCCAGGCCGCCGCCGCCCTCGTGGACCGCGACCCCGACCGCGCCAAGGGCGAGCTCCAGCAGGTCGCCGCGCTCGCCGCCGAGGCCGCCGACGAGCTGCGCGCCGCCGTCGTCGAGCTGCGGCCCGCCGCCCTCGACGAGGACGGCCTCGTCCACACCCTGCGCACCCAGATCCAGGTCCTCGACCGCGCGCACAGCGCCCGCGTCACCTTCGAGGGCGCCGGCGTCCGCGCCCTGCCCGCCGCCCAGGAGGAAGCGCTGCTCCGGGTCGCCCAGGAGGCCCTGCACAACGCCCTGCGGCACTCCGGCGCCGGGCTCGTCACCGTCGCCCTCACCCGCAGCGGCCAGGGCGCCCGGCTCACCGTCACCGACGACGGCACGGGCTTCGACCCGGCGACCGTCCGCAGCGCCGGCCGCCACCTCGGCCTCGTGTCCATGCGCGACCGGGCCGGCGGCGTGGGCGGCAGCCTCACCGTGACATCGGCCCCGGGGCGGGGCACCACGATCGAGATGGAGGTCCCCGGTGGCTGAGAAGATCCGCGTGCTGCTCGTGGACGACCACCAGGTCGTCCGCCGCGGTCTGCGCACCTTCCTGGAGGTGCAGGAGGACATAGAGGTCGTGGGGGAGGCCTCCGACGGCGCCGAGGGCGTCGCCCACGCGGAGGAGCTGCGGCCGGACGTCGTCCTCATGGACGTGAAGATGCCGGGCACCGACGGCATCGAGGCGCTGCGCCGGCTGCGCGAGCTGGCCAACCCGGCCCGCGTCCTCGTCGTCACGAGCTTCACCGAGCAGCGCACGGTCGTGCCCGCGCTCCGCGCCGGCGCGCGGGGCTACGTCCACAAGGACATCGACCCGGACGCGCTGGCGGCCGCCATCCGCTCCGTCCACGCCGGGCACGTCCTGCTCCAGGCCGAGGTCGCCGAGGCCCTCCTCAGTCAGGACGAGCACGGGCAGGGAGGCGGCGGGACGGGCCGCGGCTCCACGCTGACCGAGCGGGAGCGGGAGGTCCTCGGCCTGATCGCGGACGGCCGGTCCAACCGGGAGATCGCCCGCGCGCTCGTCCTCTCCGAGAAGACGGTCAAGACGCACGTCTCCAACATCCTCATGAAGCTGGACCTCGCCGACCGGACCCAGGCCGCGCTCTGGGCCGTACGGCACGGCCTGACCCCGTAGGCACGGCCGTTCCCTTTTTCATACCGTCGTGTGTATGTCCCCCGTTCGGCGCAACCCGGCGGGGGCGGCGGCGTTCTTCAAGGCGTGCTGCGGCGGACCGGCCGCAGCGATGACCAGGAGGATCCCGAAGTGAACAACCTCAAGAAGGCCGCCGCCCTGACCATGGTCGCCGGAGGCATCGTCGCCGCCGGTGCGGGTGTCGCCTCCGCCCACGGCGGTGCGCACGCCCACGGGCAGGCCCTCAACTCGCCGGGCGTCGCCTCCGGCAACCTGGTGCAGGCCCCGGTCCACGTCCCCGTGAACGTCTCCGGCAACACGGTCAACGTGGTCGGCCTGCTCAACCCGGCCTTCGGCAACGGCGCCGTCAACCACTGACGCCCGCAACACTCCCGGCCCCCGGACGATCCCCCGGGGGCCGGGCCTTTTGCGATCCCTGCCCCTCGACTTTTGCGCCCCTGCCCCTCGACGCGCGGCTCGCACCGCTCGGCGCCACGGCGCCTCCCGGGCTTCGCCCCGCCGCGGCGGCCGGCCCGGGCCCGGAAGCTAGAAGCCCCGCTCCCGCTCCCGTTCCTCCACGTACGCGTTGTAAGCGGCGACCTGCGCCCGCCGCGCCACCCGCTCCACCGGCCGCAGGGCCGCACCCCGCGCCGACATCTCCGCCGCGCTCACCGCGCCGCCGTGGCCGTCGTACGCGAGGTCGACGAGGAGGCCGACGCGCTGGGCCAGCTCCAGGACGCGGACCGCTCGGGGCGGATAGCCGGGGGCCAGGATCTCGCGGCCCGCCTCCGCGCGGGCCCGGTAGGCGTCGCGGGCCGCGTCCGCCGCGGGGCCGGATGCGGCGACGTCGAGCCGGGTCAGCACCGTCGTCGCCTCGCGCAGCGCCTCCGCCAGCTCCCGCTCCGCCTCACCCAGCGACGGCACGTCCGCCGGCGGCGCCTCCCGCACCGGGAGGCAGTGCCAGACCACCTCCACGTGCAGATCGCCCGCCGGCCCCACCTCCGAGACCTCCGGCACCAGACCGTACGGCGCGCCGAAACCGACCACCGCCTCCTCCGCCTCGACCGCCCGCGCGTTGAACTCCGGCGGACCGCTCAGTCCCAGCGGATGCCCCGGCGCCGGCAGCGCCACCCGCCACCCGGTCACCCCGAGCCGCCGCAGCCGCCCCAGCGCCAGCGTCAGCCCCACCGGCCCCGCCTCGCCCGGCAGTCCCTCGACGCGGTGTACCGCGTCCTGTCCGACAATGGCCTGCGCCGCATCGTCCGGCGACACCGCCCCGGCCAGCAGGGCATTGCCCCAGGCGGCGAGACGTCCTGAGCGTGGTTCCGAAAGCATGCCCCCCAGCGTAGGGACAAAAGGAAGGCCCTAGGGACCGGCCCGGCCCACCGGTGGCGTAGGTTTTCCCTGGACGCCGCGCCCACAGGCGAAGGCGACGACACGACTCGACCGCAAGGGGAGACAACGCGCTCATGAGCGATGTACTGGAGCTGGTGGACGTATCCGTGGTCCGCGACGGACGCGCTCTGGTGGACGAGGTCTCCTGGTCGGTCAAGGAGGGCGAGCGCTGGGTCATCCTCGGCCCCAACGGGGCGGGCAAGACCACCCTCCTCAACATCGCCTCCAGCTACCTCTTCCCGACCAAGGGCACCGCGACCGTCCTCGGCGAGCGCCTCGGCGGCGTCGGCACCGACGTCTTCGACCTCCGCCCCCGCATCGGCATGGCCGGCATCGCCATGGCGGAGAAGCTGCCCAAGCGCCAGACCGTCCTCCAGACCGTCCTCACCGCCGCGTACGGCATGACCGCCACCTGGCACGAGGACTACGACCCGGTCGACGAGGAGCGCGCCAAGGCCTTCCTCGACCGCCTCGGCATGAGCGACTACCTGGACCGCAGGTTCGGCACCCTCTCCGAGGGCGAGCGCAAGCGCACCCTCATCGCCCGCGCGATGATGACCGACCCCGAGCTGCTGCTCCTCGACGAGCCCGCCGCCGGGCTCGACCTCGGCGGCCGCGAGGACCTGGTCCGCCGCCTCGGCCGGCTCGCCCGCGACCAGTTCGCGCCTTCCATGATCATGGTGACCCACCACGTCGAGGAGATCGCGCCCGGCTTCACCCACGTCCTGATGATCCGTCAGGGCAAGGTCCTCGCCGCCGGTCCCATGGAGACCGAGCTGACCTCCCGTAACCTCTCCCGCTGCTTCGGCCTGCCGCTCATCGTCGAGCACGTCGGCGACCGCTACACCGCCCAGGGTCTTCCGCTCAAGTAGCCGACCGGCCAACCCGGCGCAACTACCGCACAGAGTCGCGCCCTGTCACCGGAGACCCCACCGCCCTACCATGACCATGTGGACATCGACGCATGGATCTGGTGGCTGATCGGCGCGGTGGGGCTCGGCATTCCCCTGGTCCTCACCGCGATGCCCGAGTTCGGCATGCTGTCCGTCGGCGCCGTCGCCGGAGCGGTGACCGCGGCCCTCGGCTTCGGTGTCGTCGCCCAGGTGGTCGTCTTCGCCGTCGTCTCCGTCGCCCTCATCGCCGTGATGCGCCCCATCGCCGCCCGGCACCGCGACGGCCGACCGGGACTCGCCACCGGCGTCGACGCCCTGAAAGGCCGTCAAGCCGTCGTCCTGGAACGGGTGGACGGCAACGGAGGCCGCATCAAGCTGGCCGGCGAGGTCTGGTCCGCCCGCACCCTCGACTCCGGACTCAGCTTCGAACCCGGAGAACAGGTCGACGTCGTCGACATCGACGGAGCGACCGCCGTCGTGATGTGACCGAACCTCGCCCATGACCCCGCGCGGTCTGGGAAACTCGATCATCGAGATCATCATCTGGTCTATCAACCGGCAGCGAAGGGCACAGGGAACGCGATGTCAGCAGTCATCATCGTCCTGATCATTCTGGTGGTGCTTGTCTTCATCGCCCTGATCAAGACGATCCAGGTCATCCCGCAGGCGAGCGCCGCCATCGTCGAGCGCTTCGGCCGCTACACCCGCACGCTCAACGCCGGACTGAACATCGTCGTCCCGTTCATCGACCGCATCCGCAACCGGATCGACCTGCGCGAACAGGTCGTCCCCTTCCCGCCGCAGCCGGTCATCACCCAGGACAACCTGGTCGTCAACATCGACACCGTCATCTACTACCAGGTGACGGACGCCCGCGCCGCGACCTACGAGGTCGCCAGCTACATCCAGGCCATCGAGCAGCTCACCGTCACCACCCTCCGCAACATCATCGGCGGCATGGACCTGGAGCGGACCCTCACCTCCCGCGAGGAGATCAACGCCGCCCTCCGCGGAGTCCTCGACGAGGCCACCGGCAAGTGGGGCATCCGCGTCAACCGCGTCGAGCTCAAGGCGATCGAACCGCCCACCTCCATCCAGGACTCGATGGAGAAGCAGATGCGCGCCGACCGCGACAAGCGCGCCGCCATCCTCACCGCCGAGGGCATCCGCCAGTCGCAGATCCTCACCGCCGAGGGCGAGAAGCAGTCCGCCATCCTGCGCGCCGAGGGCGAGGCCAAGGCCGCCGCCCTCAAGGCCGAGGGCGAGGCCCAGGCCGTCCGCACGGTCTTCGAGGCCATCCACGCCGGCGACCCCGACCAGAAGCTGCTCTCCTACCAGTACCTCCAGATGCTCCCGAAGATCGCCGAAGGCGACGCCAACAAGCTCTGGATCGTGCCCAGCGAGATCGGCGACGCCCTCAAGGGCCTCTCCGGCGCCTTCGGCAACGTCGCACCCGGCGTCCCCGGCTTCAACACCAAGGGCGCCCCCTCCGCCGACATCCCCGCCCGCCGCGAAGAACCCACCGTTGACTGACACGTACACGTAACCTCGTGCATGATCGGTGCGAGCCCCTCGACCCCGGCGACCCCGGAGCGGGGAGGCGACTCACCGAACCCGTTAGGAGATGGCTTTGTCCATCTGGGAAATGCTCGCGGTCTTCGCGGCCGGCACCGCCGCAGGCACCATCAACACCATCGTCGGATCGGGAACGCTCATCACGTTCCCGGTCCTCCTCGCCACCGGCCTCCCACCCATCACCGCGAACGTCTCCAACGCCCTCGGCCTCGTCCCCGGATCCATCAGCGGAGCCATCGGCTACCGCAGCGAACTCAAGGGCCAGAAAACCCGCGTCCTCCGCCTCGGCGGCGCCGCCCTCCTCGGCGGACTCGTCGGCGCGATCCTGCTCCTCGCCCTGCCCTCCGAGGCCTTCGACGCGATCGTCCCCGTCCTCATCGGCATCGCCCTGGTCCTCGTCCTCTTCCAGCCCCGCATCGCCGCCGCCGTCCAGCGCCGCCGCGAGGCCAGCGGCACCGAGGCCCACCCCGACGGAGGTGCCGCCCTCCTCGTCGGACTCTTCCTCGCCAGCATCTACGGCGGCTACTTCGGCGCCGCCCAAGGCGTCCTCTACATCTCGCTGATGGGCCTGCTGCTCCACGACAGCCTCCAGCGCATCAACGCCGTCAAGAACATCCTCGGCGCCGTCGTCAACGGAGTCGCCGCCGTCTTCTTCCTCTTCGTCGCCGACTTCGACTGGACCGCCGTCCTCCTCATCGCCGTCGGCTCCACCATCGGCGGCCAGATCGGCGCCAAGGTCGGCAGGCGCCTCCCGCCCACCGTCCTGCGCGGAGTGATCATCGCCGTCGGCATCGTCGCCATCCTCCAACTCACCCTGAACTGACGACGACCGCATGACGAAGGGCCCGCCCCCTGACAGGGGACGGGCCCTCACGCCGCACGCGAAGATCTCATGCGCGGTCCACGCGGTCTACGCGGCCTGCCCGGCCAGCCAGTCCGGCAGCTCCGACCGCTCGGCCGCCTTCAACGCCAGCAGCATCGCGTCCTGCGGCGTCGGCACGAACGGCTGGTGCAGCAGCGGCATCCCCGCCTGCTCCGGCGTCCGGTCCGCCTTGCGGTGGTTGTCCTCCGCACACGAGGCGACCGTGTTCAGCCAGTGGTCCCCGCCCCCCTGCGCCCGCGGCACCACGTGGTCCACGGTCGTGGCGCGCTTCCCGCAGTACGCGCACCGGTGCTGGTCCCGCACCAGCACACCCCGCCTCGACCACGGGGCCTGTCTTCGGAACGGCACCCGTACGTACCTGCACAGCCTGATCACCCTCGGCACCGGCATGTCCACGGCCGCGGCCCGCACACGAAGACCGGGGTGTTCCTGCTCCACGACGGCCTTGTCCTGCAGGACAAGCACCACCGCACGGTTGAGTGTGACCGTCGAAAGCGGCTCGAAGCTCGCGTTCAGTACCAGCGTGTCCCGCATGTTGCCCACCTCCCGTGTGCCGGCCCACCCCCGTGGCGGGCTTGGATCAACTCTGGCCGGGCGCGCCGGGTAGGACAACGCAATATCCGCGTAAAGAAAGATGCCCGCTTCTGATCTCTCCAAGACCAGAAGCGGGCAAACAACAAGCGAACGATCAGCCTTACGCGGGGTTCTCGTACTCCGCCACCAGCTGCGCACGCCCCAGGGTGTGGAAGCGCAGGTTGAAGCCGACCGCGGCGGGCGAGGTGTCCGCGTCAGGACCCAGCTTCTCCTGATCCACGGCGTACACCGTGAACACGTACCGGTGCGGCCCGTCGCCCTTCGGCGGAGCGGCCCCGCCGAAGTCCTTCGAGCCGTAGTCGTTCCGCGCGTGCACGGCACCCGCCGGCAGTCCCTCGAACGAGCCCGAACCCGCACCGGCGGGCAGCTCGGTCACCGACGCCGGGATGTCGAACAGCACCCAGTGCCAGAACCCGCTGCCGGTCGGCGCGTCCGGGTCGAAGCACGTCACGGCGAAGCTCTTCGTCCCCGCCGGGAAGCCCTCCCAGCGCAGCTGCGGCGACGTGTTCCCCGCCGCGTACACCTGCGCGTCCTTCAGCACCCCGCCCTCGACGACGTCGTCGCTCACCACCGTGAACGACGCCACCGGCGGGTGGAAGTCATGGGGAAGCGGTGCCCTCTTGCCCTCGGCCACGTCTGAACCTCCGTATCGCTGACCGGCCTTACCGGGCCGAGCCTAGAGCCAGTTGCGACGGCCGCCGACCTCGGCGAGCCACTGGTTCAGATACGCCGCCCAGTCGGTCGTGTGGAAGTCGTGCAGCCCCACCGTGAACGCCCGGTACGAGTCGCTGCCCTCGACGAACAGACCCGGCTTCTTGTCCATCTCCAGGACGACGTCCATCTCCCGGTCGTCCGCGACGAAGCTGACCTCGACCTGGTTCAGACCCCGGTACTGAGGCGGCGCGAAGAACTCGATCTCCTGGTAGAAGGGCAGCTTCTGCCGCGTGCCCCGGATGTGACCGCGCTCCATGTCCGCGTTCTTGAACCGGAAGCCCAGCTGGATGAAGGCGTCCAGGATCGCCTGCTGCGCCGGCAGCGGGTGCACGTTGATCGGGTCCAGGTCGCCCGAGTCCACCGCACGGGCGATCTCCAGCTCCGTGGTCACGCCGATGTGCATCCCGCGCAGCTGCTGGCCCGCGATCGCGGTGACCGGCGTCTCCCACGGGATCTCCAGACCGAACGGCACCACGTGCACCGCCCCCGCCTGCACCTCGAAGGCCCCGCCGAGTCGCACCTTCAGGAACTCGATGTCCTGCTTGTACTCCTGGTCGTTGCCCTCGACCTCGACCCGGGCCTGCAGCCCGACGGACAGACCCTCGATCTGCTGGGCGACCGAACCGCCCTGGATCCGCACCTCACCCTGGACGACACCGCCCGGAACCACGTTCTCCTCGGTGAGCACGGTCTCCACCGACGCTCCGCCCGCACCAAGGCTCGCGAGCAGCTTCTTGAACCCCATCGACGACTCCTTACAGTCCTGCGCTGTCCTGACCCCTACATACGCGTGACGACCGTAGCCGGTTCCTGACCGTCCCCGACGGACCCCCAGTACGCTCGGACGCCATGAGCGAGAGCCCCGACCGTACGCCGCTCCCGCGGAGCTTCTTCGACCGGCCCGTCCTGGAGGTGGCCCCCGACCTGCTCGGCCGCACCCTCGTACGGAACTCCCCGGAGGGCCGCATGGAGCTGCGCCTCACCGAGGTGGAGGCGTACGCCGGCGCTTTCGACCCGGGCTCCCACGCCTTCCGCGGCCGCACCCCCAGGAACGCCGTCATGTTCGGACCGCCCGGACACGCGTACGTCTACTTCACCTACGGCATGTGGCACTGCCTGAACCTGGTGTGCGGCCCAGAGGGCGAGGCGAGCGGAGTACTCCTGCGCGCGGGGGAGATCCTCACGGGAGCCGAGCAGGCCAGAAAGCGCCGGCTCTCCGCCCGCTACGACTCCGAGCTCGCCAAGGGCCCGGCCCGTCTGGCCACCGCCCTGGACGTGGCCCGCACGATGAACGGCACCGACGCCTGCGCCGGCCCCGACGCCCCTCTTGCCGTGCTCACGGGCACCCCGCCCGCACCCGAACAGATCCGCACCGGCCCCCGTACGGGAGTGGGCGGCGAAGGCGCCCCGCACCCCTGGCGCTTCTGGATCGACGGCGACCACACGGTGAGCCCGTACCGCGCTCACGTGCCACGCAAGCGGTCGTCTTGACTCGGCCTCCTGAGGTGCGTAATGTAGCCCGAGCCGCTTGAGACGGGCAGTGCTCACTGAAGCCTCCCGGGAGCGGTCATCCAACTACTCAGAACGATCTCCCAACGGGGCCTGTTTCGGCATGCCGAAATCTGTTCCAAATGGCTCGATTATGAGCCGCCAGGGAAATCCGCTAAAGTAGTGGACACGCCGGAAGGGCCCGAAAGCGAAAGCGAAAGGGACCGGAAAGCACCGAGGAAATCGGATCGGAAAGATCTGATAGAGTCGGAAACGCGAGAACGAAGGAAGCGCCCGGAGGAAAGCCCGCGAGGGTGAGTACAAAGGAAGCGTCCGCACCTTGAGAACTCAACAGCGTGCCAAAAATCAACGC
>NZ_JBHXFE010000040.1:27348-86484 GCF_042722475.1 Streptomyces sp. NPDC127092 | reverse complement strand
GCCGCGCGGCGCCGGCCGCGCTTGCGCTCCCGCTCCCGGCGGCGTGCGCCGCGCGTGGCGGGTGCGGCGGCGTGCGCGGCATGGCGGGCCCGTCCGGCTCCCCCCGCCCCGGCCCCGGCGTGCGCCGTCGCGGCCGCTGTCGTGGTCGCGTCCGTCGTCATGGTCGCGGCTGCGCTCGTGGTCGTGGACGTGGCCGCGGCGAGGGCGGCCGGGCCCAGACCGGCGGCCTCGCGGACGGCGCCGAGCAGCAGGGCCGCCGGAGGGACGAGCAGCAGCCCGGCGAGCAGTCCCTCGGCGGGCACGAGGCCGTGCCAGAGGCCCGCGCAGTGCGCGCAGCCACGGGCGTGGCGGGCTATTCGCTTGCGCCACAGCGCGGAGGGCCGGCCGTCCCAGCCGGCGAGGCCGTCCCGCAGCGTCGGGCACAGCGGCGCGGCGGACAGCGCGCGGACGACGACCCGGGCGGTCTCGAGCCGTTCCTTCATGCGCTGGATCCGCACCGCGGTGTGCTCGGTCGGCAGTTCCAGGGCGGCGGCGACCTCGTGGCGGGTCAGTTCGCCGGCGCATTCCAGCCACCACAGGGACAGCAGGGCGTTGTCCTCGGGCTCCATCCAGCGGGTGGCCTCCGCGGTCTCGCGCCGCTGCCCGGACAGCTGCAGCCGGACCACGGTCAGCTCGACGAAGTCGGCGCCGGGCCCGGCGAGGTCGCGGGCCTCGTCGAGGGTGCCGGCGGCCTGGCGGGCCTGCTGCCGGTGCCAGTGGGCGCGCAGGGTGTTCATGGCGATGGCGACCAGCCAGGACCGGAAGCCGTCCGGGGACCGCAGGCCGCCGAGCCCGTCGAGCGCCCGCAGCATGGTCTCCTGCACGACGTCGTCCACGTCGTGGTGCCCGTTCATCGCCCGTCCGACGATGTTGTAGACGAGCGGCAGGTACGCGGCGACGAGCCGGTCCCGCGCCCCGGGGTCACCACCCTGCGCGGCCCTCACCAGCTCGGTCCCGTGCGGTGCTTGCATTCCTTGCCTCATCCTGGTCGTCCTGCCTGTTGCCGATGCCCGACACCTGGGAGATCGCGACAGGCCCGCCGGATAACGGAAAACGCCGGGGAATCTTCGAGAAGGCCGAAAACGGCCCCTCCCCGGGAGTCCGGCCGCGGAGTCTAGCCCGCGCGCGCGTCCTCCGGGAGTCCGGTGCGACGGGCGTCGTCGCGCCGGGCGGCCCGGTCCTGCCGCCGGGGACGGGAGGTACGGTCGGATCATGGACAGGTCCACGGATTCCGTACGCACCGTCGTCTACCGGCCCGCGCGCCCGGAGGACGGCGCCGCCATGGAGGCGCTCGACGGCTCGTTCAGCACGGACACGGTGTACGAAGTGATGGTGACCGACAGCGGGTTCACGATCCTCCCGGTGCCGGTGGACCCGCCGCTCCACAAGGTCTTCCCCGACGACGAGGAGGAGGACGAGGACGGGTACGGGGACGAGAGCGCGGACGGCGACGGCGAGGACGACGGGTCCGGGGACGCGGACGGCGGGCTCCCGGCGCGCCGGACCGTGGTCGCCGTCGCGGGCGACGAGCTGTGCGGCTTCGTGGCGACCTCCTTCGAGCCGTGGAACGCGCGTCTCACCGTCCGCGACATCGAGGTCGCACCGGCCTGGCGCGGCCGGGGCATCGGCCGGGCCCTGATGGGCCACGCCCTCGACTTCGCCCGGGAGTGCGGGGCGGGCCACGTCTGGCTGGAGGTCAGCAACGTCAACGCGCCCGCCGTCCGCGCCTATCTCCGGATGGGATTCGCCTTCTGCGGTCTCGACACGAGCCTCTACGACGGCACCGCGTCGGCCGGCGAGAAGGCCCTGTTCATGGCCCGGCCCGTGGTGTGACCAGGGCTTCCGGGCCCGGCCGGGCAGGCCTGTGGATACCGCCGTGCGAATGTCGGCCGCGCGTGATAGTCACTACTCCACCGGGGAGGTGATCTCTGACCTGCCCGTTCGACATGGCAAGGGGTGGGGACATGGCATTGCTTCGTGAGTGGGGGCTCACTCTGGGGAAATGGACCGGCCGGCCCGGTGCGACCCTGGAGCGGGACTCCGGCGATCCCGAGGTGACGCGCGCCCGGGAGGCCGCCGAGGCGGGCGACTGGCCCTCCCTGCGGGCGGTCCTGGAGGCGCGGCCCGAGAGCGCGGACCGTGCGGAGCTGCTGATGGCCGCTGCGGAGACCGCCGGCGTGGAGCGGTGGATCACCGGGGTGCTCGAAGCGGAGCCGGACGCGGCGCTGCCGAAGCTGGTCGCGGGGCTGCGCCAGGTCTGCTGGGGCTGGGAGGCCCGGACCGGCATGAGGGCGCAGCACGTCTCGCGGGAGCAGTTCGAGGTGTTCCACGAGCGGCTGCGTACGGCCGAGTCCTGGCTGTACGAGGTGGCCGAGCGCGAGCCGGCGTGGACGTCGCCGTGGTACGGCCTGCTGATGACGGGCCGCGGCCTCGAGGCCGGCCCGGTCGTCGCGCGGCGCCGGTTCGAGGCGGCGGTGCGGCGCGACCCGTACCACCTGGGCGCGCACCAGCAGCGTCTGCAGCAGGTCTGCGACAAGTGGGGCGGCTCGCACGAGGAGATGCATTCCTTCGCGCGGGAGTCCGCGTTCGGCGCGCCCGCCGGTACCCCGCTCGGTCAGCTCGTCGCGCTCGCGCACATCGAGCACTGGCTCGCCCTGGACGCGGATCCGGGCGTCGCGTACATGCGCGGCCCGGAGGTGGTGGCGTCGCTGCACCGGGCCGCCGACCACTCCTACCGGCACGCGGACTTCGGTCCGCGCACCGGCCGGCTGCAGGTGCTCAACAGCTTCGCCATGGCCTTCTCGCTCGCCGGGGAGCGGGCCGCCGCGCGCGAGTGCTTCGAGGCGACCGAGGGCCGGGTCACCGAGTTCCCGTGGAACTACCTCGACGACGACCCGGCCGCCGCCTACCGCAAGCAGCGTTCCGCCGCCGGCCGCTGAGCCCGCGGCCCCTCCCCCGTTCCCCGTTCCCGGGCCTTCCGTACTCCCGCCGTACGGCCGTACCGACCGTCGTACCGTCAGAAAGACGTCATCCAGGTGTCCCACCCGAACCGGACCGAGACCGCCCACACCTTCCAGGTCGACCTGCGCGGCCTGGTCGACCTGCTCTCCCATCACCTCTACTCCAGCCCCCGCGTCTACCTCCGCGAGCTGCTGCAGAACGCCGTCGACGCGATCACGGCACGTCAGGCGGCCGTGCCCGGCGCGCCCGGCGGCATCACCGTGCGCACCGGCGACACCCTCACCGTCACGGACACCGGCATCGGCCTGACCGAGGCCGACGTGCACCGCTTCCTCGCGACCATCGGGCGCAGCTCCAAGCGGACCGCCGACGGCGGCCTCGACGGCGCCGGACTGGACGCGGCGCGCGGCGAGTTCATCGGCCAGTTCGGCATCGGTCTGCTCGCCTGCTTCGTGGTGGCCGACGAGATCACGGTGCTCAGCCGGTCGGCGGTCGACCCCGCGGCCCCGGCCGTCGAGTGGCGGGGCCACTCCGACGGCCGCTACACCATCCGTACGCTGCCGGCGTCGGCGGTGCCCGAGCCGGGCACCACCGTGCGCCTCACCCCGCGCGCCGACAACGCGGAGTGGACGAGCCCGGAGCAGGTCGTCGCGCTGGCCCGGCACTACGGCGGGCTGCTGCGGCACGAGGTGACCGTCGTCGGCCCGCGCGGCGAGAGCCACCGGATCAACGACACGCCGCCGTGGGAGCAGCAGCACCGCTCCCCGCTGGCCCGCCGGGAGGCGCTGACCGCGTACTGCCGCACGCTCTTCGACTTCACGCCGCTCGACGCCATCGACCTCGACCTTCCGGCGGCCGGGCTGCGCGGTGTGGCCTATGTGCTGCCGACCGCGGTGAGCCCGGCGCAGCGGGCCGGCCACCGGGTGCACCTCAAGGGCATGCTGCTGACCGACCAGGCGCCCGAACTGCTGCCGGACTGGGCGTTCTTCGTGCGCTGCGTGGTCGACACGACCAGCCTGCGGCCGACGGCGTCCCGGGAGTCGCTGTACGAGGACGGCACCCTGTCGGCGGTGCGGGACGCGCTCGGCGAGCGGATCCGCGACTGGCTGACCGGGCTCGCCGCGAGCGACCCGGCGCTGCTGCACCGCTTCATCGACACCCACCACCTCGCGGTCAAGGCGCTGGCCCGTTACGACGACGAGCTGCTGCGGATCGTGCTGCCCTGGCTGCCGTTCGAGACGACCGACGGCAACGTCACGCTGGAGGAGTTCGCGCGGACCCATCCGACGCTGCTCGTCACCCGCAGCGTCGAGGAGTTCCGCCAGGTCGCGCCGATCGCCGCGGCCGCGGGCCTCGGCGTCGTCAACGGCGGTTACACCTACGACCGGGACCTGGTGCTCCGGCTGCCGGAGATCCGGCCCGGCACGGCCGTCACCGACCTCGATCCGGCCACGGTGACCGCGCACCTCGACGCCGTGGACCCGTCCGCCGAGCTGCGCGCCGCGGGCTTCCTCGCGGTGGCCCGGGAGACCGTCGGCGTCCACGACTGCGACGTGGTGCTGCGGGACTTCCAGCCGGTCACCGCGCCCGCGCTGCTGCTGGACAACCGCGAGGCGCGGCACGAGCGGACCCGGTCGAGCCTCGCCGCCGACAGCGACGGACTGTGGGCGGACATCCTCGGCTCGCTGCGGAACGAGACGCCGCGCGCGCAGCTGGTCCTCAACCACCTCAACCCGCTGGTCCGGCAGGCCGTCACGATCACCGAGCGCGGCCTCGCCGTGACCACGGCCGAGGCGCTGTACGGCCAGGCACTGCTGCTGAGCCGCCGCCCGCTCAAGGCGAGCGAGAGCGCCCTGCTCAACCGGGCCTTCATGGGCCTGCTCAGCCATGCCATGCACCAGGCCGGTACGGACACCCCCGGCGACCCCGGCACCGAGCCCCGGAAGGAACTGTAGATGCTGGACACCCCCGAGGCCGTGTTCGAGGCGCTGCGGGAGAACCACGAGCGCCCGCACGGCCTGCAGCGCACCGTCACCGCCGAGGAGCTGGTGGAGGCGGCCGAGGTCTTCGACAAGCCGGACGTGCTCGTCACCGCGCTCCTGGAGCTGATGACCTCGTACGAGTTCACCGGCGAACACCGCAAGTCGCCGGTCGCCTTCGCCCGGCTGCTCAAGCTGTGGGACACCGCTCCCGAGTCGTTCAGCGAGTGGGAGGCCCACCAGGTCTTCTGGCGCTTCAAGTGGGTGACCACGTCACTGCTCCAGGTGCCCGAGGTGCCGCTGGCCACGGTCCGGGGCTGGATCGACCGGATGCGCGAGCGCTACGAGGCGGCCGGGCACGGCATGCAGCCGGTGGCGGCCATGGGCTATCACGTCGCCGCGCACACCGGCGTGGGCGTCGCCGACGCGTACGACCTGTGGGTGACCCGGCCGCGCACGGACCTGAGCGACTGCGAGGCCTGCGAGATCCGGAACATCGCCTGGTACCGGCTGACGGCCGGCGACGACGCGGGGGCCCTGGACGGCTGGGGACCCGTGCTCGACGGTTCCCAGGGCTGTTCCGAGGAGCCCCAGTCCAGTCAGGCGCGCGCCCTGCTGCCGCTGCTGCGGACCGGCCGCGTGGACGAGGCCCGCTCCCACCACCTCACCGGCTACCGCCGGGTCCGGGGCAACACCGGCATGCAGGAGGAGGTGGGCCTGCACCTGGAGTTCTGCGCGCTGTCCCGGAACGAGGGGCGGGGCCTGGAGATCCTGGCGGAGAACCGCGGGCTGTTCGAGGCGAGCGGCGCGCCGCTGGCCCGGCTGAGCTTCCTCACCGGCGTCGAGGTGCTGCTCGCCCGCATCGTGGCGGACGGTCTCGGCGACACCGCGGTCGCGGGTCCGCCCGGCCGGAACTGGACGGCGGACGAACTCCTCGGCCATGTCCGCTCGGAGGCCGGCCCGCTGGCCGCCGCGTTCGACGCGCGCAACGGCACCACGGCGGTCGGCGACCGCCGCCGGGAGCGGCTCGGTCGTGCTCCGCTGCTCGACGAGCCGCTGCCGCTCGGTCTGCGCACGTCCGTGACCCGCCCGGCCGCGGGTCCCGGTGCCGCCGCCGGCGTGCCCGGGGCCGCCGCCCGCGCGTCGGCGGCCGTCGTCGAGGTCCCGGAGCACTTCGTCGAGCTGGTGCGGGAGGCGCGCCGGCTGGCCGGTGAGGGCCGGCCGTCGGAGCGCCGGCTGTGGGACCGGGTCGAGGAGCGGATCGCGGACGGCAGCGCGCCGGACCCGCACGACCATCGCCTCGGCCCGCCGGAGCTCCTGGAGGCAGAACTCGCCGATCACCGCGCGTCCCGGTTCGGCGTGGCGGACCGGCGCGTCGAGTTCGCCGCCGAGCTCGACCGGGCGGCCGGTCTGTACGCCCGCGCCGGCATGCCCTGGCACGCGCTCGCCGCACGGGCCCGCTCCTTGGCCTGGGGCGCCGCCGAGGAGGCGGACCAGGAGACGGGCGGGGAGACGCAGGCCGGTCCGGACGCGGACGGGCGTGACCCCGAGGCGGTGCGGGCCGAGGTCGACGCGGTGCTGCGCGAGGCCGAGCGGCTGAAGGCCGACGCCCCGCTCACGGGCGAGCAGCCCGGTGCCGGTGAGGCCGCGTCCGTGCACGAGGGATACGACGTCGCCAGGGCGCGGGTCCTGCAGTATCTGATCGTCCTGAACGCGGCCGCCTACAGCGGCTACCGCGAGGTGCTGCGGCAGCTGCCGGAGCCCTCCGACGCCGCCGTCGCGCGGTTCGAGGAGCTCGCCGGGACGCTGCGGTCGGAGGCTGAGCGGCTGTCCGTGCCCCACCAGGCGGCCAACGCGCGGCAGTACGCCGCGGACCTGGCCGGGCGGCGCGGCGACTTCGCCGTGGCCGAGGCGGAGCTGCGCGCGGCCCTCGCCGACGTGGCGGCCTCCGGGCGGCCCTGGCGCGGCACCCGGCCGCGGTGTCTGCTCGCGCAGTTCCTGCTGGCCAGGCAGGAGCCCGCGGAGGCGGTGGAGCTGCTGCACGAGGCGATCGGCGACGCCGTGCGCCACGACGACGCCGACTTCCCGATGGCCCCGTCGTACGCGCTGCTCGGTCACGCCGCCTCGCACCTGGGCGACTTCGGCGCCGCGGTGCGCCATCTGTCCGAGGCGGCAGCCCGGTTCGACCAGGCAGGGGAGCCGGAGGAGGCCACGGAGATCCGGCTCCAGCTCGCCGACGTGCTGGCGCGCGGCGGGCAGCAGGCCGACGCCGTCGCCGTACTGGAGTCGGTCCTCTCCGACGAGGCGGCCGCGTCGCTCGACGAGCGGATGCTCGCCCAGGCGCGGCTGACGCTGGGCCGCGGCCTGCGGGACCTGGAGGAGTTCCTGCCGGCGGCCGAGGAGTTCCTGAGGCTCGCGGACGTCGTCGCGGAGTGGAAGGACGACCGCGCCGTGCACACGCTGGTGGCGGCGGAGGCGGCGGTCACCCTGGCGCTGGCCGACCGCTGGGACGCGGCGGCGACCGCCTACGACCGCGCGGTGGCCTCGCACGCCGAGGCCCCGAACCCGCCGCTGCTCGCCCACATGATGCGGGAGTTCGCCCGTCTCACGATGCTCGCCCGCGAGGAGGAGGGCCTGGACGAGGCGCTGGAGCATCTGGCGAGGGCCGACGCGCTGCTCGCCGCCGTGCCCGAGGAGTCGGCCGACTTCCCCCTCTGGTACGAGCAGGGCTCGGTGCACTACCGGCGTGCGCGCGTGCTCGCGGAGGCCCAGCGCTTCCCCGAAGCGCTGGTGGCGGCGGAGGCCGCCGTCGCCGCACACGAGCGGGGCGGCGAGGAGGGCGAGGTGCCGCGCGCCGAGGCGGTGCGGATCGCGGCCCTGATCGAGGGGAACGGCCTGGAGCGGCACGCCGCGGCCGTCACCCGGCTCACGGCCGCGGCGGCCCGCTGCCGCGCCGCGGGCCTGCCGGAGGCCGCCGACATCCTGGAGTCGCTGCGCCGGGAGTACCAGGCACGGTAGGCGGTGTTCCCGTCGCGTCCGGGTCCCCGGGCCGTATCTTCCGACATCTTGGCCGGGTCCGGCCCTGGTCCGGAGGAAACGGCCCGGCGGGCCCGGACGCGGCTCAGCCGTCGCGGCCGGCCGGGGCGTGGGCGTGGACGCCCGCGTGGTACTTGGGGATGCGGAGGGTGATCTTCATGCCGGCGCCGACGGCGGTCTCGATGACCAGGCCCTCGTTCTCGCCGTAGACCTGCCGCAGCCGTTCGTCCACGTTGCGCAGGCCGATCCCGCTGGTGGGTCCGCCCTCGCCGTGCAGGATGCGGCGGAGCCTCTCGGGTTCCATGCCGACGCCGTTGTCCTCGATGCTGACCCGTGCCACCGCGCCCTCGTCGACGGCGACGATGGTGATGAGGCTGCGTTCGACGGAGTCCTCGAGGCCGTGCTTGACGGCGTTCTCGACCAGCGGCTGGAGGCAGAGGAACGGCAGCGCGACGGGCAGCACCTCGGGTGCGATCTGCAGGGTGACCTGGAGTCGCCGGCCGAACCGGGCGCGGACCAGCTCCAGATACTGCTCGATCGAGTTCAGCTCCTCGGCGAGCGTGGTGAACTCGCCGTGCCTGCGGAACGAGTAGCGGGTGAAGTCGGCGAACTCCAGGAGCAGTTCGCGGGCACGCTCCGGGTCGGTGCGGACGAACGAGGCGATGGCGGCGAGGGAGTTGTAGATGAAGTGCGGGGAGATCTGCGCGCGCAGGGCGCGGATCTCCGCCTCGATGAGGCTGCTGCGCGCCCGGTCGAGTTCCGCCAGCTCGAGCTGGACCGACACCCAGCGGGCCACCTCCTCGGTGGCCCGGGCGACGGCGGCCGAGTCGTGGGTGCCGAAGGCCGCGAGGGCGCCCTTGGGGCGGCCGCCCGCGGTCAGCGGCGCGACCACCCCGAAGCGGACGGCGCAGTCCGCGCGGTCGCAGTCCACGGAGAAGCTGCGGGTGCGGCCTGCCTGCACGGCCTTGGTGACCTGCGCGGCGAGCTGCTCGCCGTGGTGTTCGCCGCCGCCCTCCCAGGCGAGCACGCCGTCGAGCCCGGTGAGCGCCAGTGACTGGGTGCCGAGCAGCGGGCGCAGCCGGCGCACCGCCTTGCGGGCGGTGTCGGCGCTCAGCCCGGCCCGCAGCGGCGGGGCGGCGAGCGACGCGGTGTGCAGGGTCTGGAAGGTGGCGCGTTCCACGCTGTCCGGGCCGCCCGTGTCCCCGCGTGCGCGGCTCCGGCGCCCGGCGCCCCGTACGTATCCGGCGCCGAGGACGTAGCCGGCGCCCCGCACGTAGGCGGCGCCGGCGGCGAAACAGACCGCGCCGACGACGGCGCAGCAGAGCAGCAGCAACAGCAGGGTCATCGGCGCGACTTCCAGGATGCGGCGGGCGGTGGTGGTGCGGGCGCCTCGGGCAGGTGCAGGCGCGCCATGATCGCGTCGGTGCCGGCCGGTACGCCCTTCGGGGTGGCGAGCGAGACCAGGATCATGGTGAGGAAGCCCAGCGGCACGGTCCACACGGCGGGCCAGGCCAGCAGCGCGCGCGGCCAGCCGGAGTCGGGGCCGCCCAGGACGGTGGCGAAGACGGCGGTGAGCGCGGCTCCGCCGCCGGTGACCATGCCGGCGACGGCGCCGGCGGCAGTGAGCCGGCGCCACCAGATGCCGAGCAGCAGCAGCGGGCAGAAGGAGGAGGCGGCCACCGCGAAGGCCAGGCCGACGGCGTTGGCGACGGACAGGCCCTGGACCACGACGTGCCCGGCGGCGGGCACGGCCACGGCCAGGCCGGCCGCGAGCCTGAAGTGCCGTACGCCGCGGGGCGAGGGCAGGAAGTCCTGGGTGAGGACCCCGGCCACGGCCATGGTGAGGCCGGAGGCGGTGGACAGGAACGCGGCGCAGGCGCCCGCGGCGAGCAGGGCGCCGAGGAGGTCGCCCGCGGTGCCGCCGATCAGCCGGTCGGGCAGCATGAGCACGGCCGTGTCGGTGTTCCCGGTGAGCAGCAGGTCCGGCGCGTAGACGCGGCCGAGGGCCCCGTACAGCGGTGCCAGCAGGTAGAAGGCGCCGACCAGGCCGAGGACGACGACGGTGGTGCGGCGGGCGGCCCGGCCGTCGGGGTTGGTGTAGAAGCGGACCACGACGTGCGGCAGGCCCATGGCGCCCATGAAGGTCGCGAAGATCAGTCCGTACGTGGCGTACAGCGGATGCTCCTCGCCCGCCCGGCCCCGGGGTTCGGCCCAGCCGGTGGACGTGCCGCCGTCCGCCGCGGCGGTGGAGCGCTCGGGCACGGGGCTGCCGGCGGGGAAGCCGAGGACGGTGCCGGCCTCGACCGGGTGGCGGCCGGGTGCCAGGTCGACCGGTTCGCCGTCGTGGCGGCGGCCGTCGACGGTGCCGGTGACGGTGACCCGCAGCGGCTCGCCGATCCGCAGGGTGACGCCGTCGTCGACGCGGACCTCGCTGTGCCTGCGGAATCCGGGCGGTTCGTCGAGGGCCGGGGCGGGGCGGCCGTCGGCGTACCAGGCGAACAGCAGGAACAGCAGCGGCACCAGCAGGGCCGTCAGTTTCAGCCAGTACTGGAAGGCCTGGACGAAGGTGATGCTGCGCATGCCGCCCGCCGCGACGGACAGGGCGACCACGACGGCCACGACGATCCCGCCGGACCAGGCGGGCAGTCCGGTGAGGGTGCCGAGGGTGAGGCCGGCGCCCTGGAGCTGGGGCAGCAGGTACAGCCAGCCGACGACCACGACGAGGATTCCCGCGGCGCGCCGCACCGCCCGGGACTCCAGGCGCGCCTCGGCGAAGTCGGGCAGCGTGTACGCGCCGGAGCGGCGCAGCGGGGCGGCGACGAACGCGAGCAGGACCAGGTATCCGGCGGTGTATCCAACGGGGAACCACAGCATGTCCACGCCCTGGGCGAGCACGAGTCCCGCGATGCCGAGGAAGGAGGCCGCGGACAGGTACTCGCCGCTGATGGCGGCAGCGTTGAGGCGCGCGGGGACGCTGCGCGAGGCCACGTAGAAGTCGGAGGTGGTGCGGGAGATGCGCAGGCCGAGGGCGCCGACGGCGACCGTGGTGACGATCACGGCGGAGACGGCCGCCACGCCGTAGGGCTGGTTCACTCGGCGGCCTCGGCCGCCGCCGCGCGGGACACCGCTCAGGACCCTTCGACGGCCCGGAGGTAGTCCCGCTCGTTGCGCTCGGCACGCCGGACGTAGCGGCCGGCGAGGAGCAGGAGGAGCGGGTACACGGCGACGCCGAGCACGGCCCAGACGACGACGGCTGGTACGGGGCCGAGTCCGGTCGCGGGAAGGTGGAGGAAGAGCAGCGGCAGGGTGCCGACGAGCAGCGCGAGCGCCCCGGCGGTGGCGAGCCCGGCCCGGAGCTGGCGCCGGACGAGCCGTCGTACCTGCGCGTCGGCGGCCGGTGTGAGGGGGCGGGGCGGCTCGGGCGCGGGCCGGTACGCCGTGGGCGCGGGCGTGCTCCCGGGGCGGCGCGTGACCACTTCGCGCCGGGGAACCGGTTCCGCTGCCATACGCACGCCCTCCCACTCCTCGATGCGGATCACCGCGCCGTGTCGCATCGAGGGTGGAGTGTACGCAGCGGGCCATGGCTCGACCAGAGCGGCGGAGACTTTCCGCCGGTCAGGGCGTTCCGGGACGCGCGGCCGGTGCGGCGGGGCGCTACTCCGGCAGGCGGGTGCCCTCCGGCAGCCGGATGCCGAAGTCCGCCCGGAGGACCGCCAGCACCTCGTCCGCGTCGGCGAGTTCGCGCTCCTTGCGGGTGCCGTCGGCCGCGGTCTCCGTCACGGTGCGGCCGGTGAGGGACAGATGGGTGTCGTCGGTGGTGCGCTGGGCGTAGACGGCGCGGGCGAACGGCGAGCGCGGGTGCGTCGCGATGTACCAGTTGATGACCTCGTAGTCGGGCCGTTCGAAGGGTTCGACGGTGAAGGCGTACTGGTCGTCCCAGCCGTCGGTCTCCGCGCCGTGCGCCTGAAGCGTCCACGTCTCCAGCGGCCCGTCCTGGTGTGCGCGGACCAGCCGGTGGCGGCGGGGGGTGTCGTGCGCCTCGGTGCCGGCGGTCAGCGGGATCGGTTCGAGGAGGGCGCCGATGCTGCCGAAGCCGACGTCGGTCACGTACGGAACGGGCTCGCCGGGCACCTCGGTCAGCATCAGCATGTGGGTCCGGGGCCGGACGTCGCCGGGCCGGGCCCCGACGAGGACGCGCGCGGTGAGCAGGGTGACCTCGAAGCCGAGCGCCCTGAGCACCGCGGCGAGCAGGGTGTTGTGCTCGTAGCAGTAGCCGCCGCGGGTTCCGTGGACGAGCTTGGCCTCGAGGTCCGGCAGCGCGAGCGAGGGCGCGCTGCCGAGCACCGGGTCCAGGTTCTCGAACGGGATGCCGGTGATGTGGGCGCGGTGCACGGACGTGAGCACGTCCCGTGTGGGCCGGCGCTCGCCGGTCCAGCCGATGCGGGCGAAGTAGGCGTCGAGGTCGATGGTCATGCGCCCACCGTACGCAGCCGGTTCGGGCTCCGCGTCGGCCTGCCGCCCGATGCGGAGCCCGCCACGGCCTACGACTTCGGTCGCAGGGCCGTCGGTCACGCCCCCGGAGGTGTGCCGTAGACCTTGAACTCCCAGAGGGAGTAGCCGTACGGGGTGGCGCGCTGCGTCCCGTAGACCCGGACGTAGCGGGCGGTGCCGGTCACGGCCGTCTCGTCGGTGCCGCCGTCGCCGGTCGTGGTGGCGTGGAGGTCGGTCCAGGTGGTGCCGTCGAGCGAGCCCTGGACGCGGTAGGCGCGGGCGTAGGCGGCCTCCCAGTCGAGGCGGACGCGCGAGAGGGCGGCGGGCGCGCCGAGGTCGACGCGGAGCCACTGCGGGTCGGCTCCCTCGGCGGAGGCCCAGCGGGTGTCCGTCCGCCCGTCGACGGCCTTGGCGGGCTCGAGTCCGGCCGCCTCGGTGGAGGAGGCGGTGACCGGCCTGCCCTGGGAGAGCAGGGTCTCGGGGCCGGGGGCCGGGGCGGAGTCGGTCAGCTGGTAGGCGCGGAGGCCGCGCAGCAGGAGGTAGGTGTCGCGCAGGGAGCCGGAGGTGTCTCCGAGGGAGCGGTAGATGCCCCACTTGGGGCGCACCCGGTCGGCGAGGAAGGTGTCGACGCCGGTCCTGGTGGCGTCGACGACGGTGGTGCCGCCGCTCTTGACCACCCAGCGCACGGCTCCGTCCGTGCCGTCGCCGATCCTGATCTCGTACTCGATGTCGATCCACTTGTCCTGCAGCGGTACGAGGTCGGTGCGGCCGACGAGGACGTCGCCGTCGAAGACCTTGTGCTCGATGGTCTGCCTGCCGTTCACGCGGCGCAGGGAGGTGACCGTGATCGGGGAGGTTCCGGTGCCGGGCTGCTTGGTCTGCATGACGTGGGTGAAGGTCGTGGTCGCCATCAGCGAGCTGGGGATGTACATCGAGTACGTCACGCGCCAGGTCTCGCCGAGCTTCCAGGACAGGTAGGAGGTGGACGAGGTGCGGTTGCCCGTCACCTCCTGCCGCTGCCGGTCGGTCGCGGTGTCCCGGTCCACCATGTGCATGTCGAAGCGGTAGGCGTCACCGGCGACCTTGATGTGCGGCTGGCCGCCGGGGTGGGAGTCGGCCCGGTCGTCCTCGACGGTCTCGAAGGCCCCGAGGCCGTGGGTCGCGGCGTCGGGTGCCCATCGCAGGGTCCAGCCGGCCGCCGCCTGGGCGGGCGCCGGTGAGGACAACGCGCCGAGCAGGGTCAGGGCGAGCGCGGTGAGGGCCGCCGCGAGGGCGGCCGGGAGCGTACGCCGTCGTGCCATGCGCCACCTCCGGTGGGGAGCGGGGATGTGATGGGCGCATGACATGCTGCCGCCATCTGAGGCGTTAGTAAAGCTTCCTGACAGTTATTCCTCGGGGGCGCGGGCGGGCAGGCGAAAGGGGCGGCCGGGCCCCGCCCGGCCGCCCCCTCTCAGGCCTCAGCGCCGCTCGCCTGCCCGGCGCTCACCCCACCGGTTCGGTCCGCACCCGGACCAGCCCGGCGAGACGCCTGCTGTGGGCGATCGCCTCGGCGGCGTCGGCGCCCCGGGCCACGACGTAACCGCCGATGTCCTCGTTCCAGGTCAGCGGGTTCACCACGTCGCCGGGCTCCACCATCACGTGGAGGTTCACGAACGCCGGGTCCGCGCGCACGGCCTCGGTGCCGGTCACCTCCACGACCCGGCCGGGCTCCGGAAGCAGGCACCGCAGGGCCATCGCGCCACGGGGCTCGGGCGACCCGTCCAGCGGCTCCAGCAGGCCGAACCCGGCGGCCAGCGCGTAACGCTCCATGTCGACGCCGTAGACGAGTTCGGCCATCTCGTTGATCGCGTAACCGCCGATGCGGTTGTGCGACTCCAGGATCCGCGGGCCCCGCGGGGTCAGCTTGACCTCGGTGTGCCCGGGGCCGTTGCGGAGACCCACGGCGTCCAGGAAGTCGAACACCAGTCGGGTGGCCTCGCGCACCGCCTCGGGCGGGTGCGGGGCGGGCATCGAGAGGCCGATCTCCGCGAAGCCCGTCGTGCCGAAGTCGGCGAAACCGGAGCCGCCGAGCTCCCGCCCGGTCGTCGCGACGACGACGTGCCGGCCGTCGAAGCTCAGCGTCTCCACGCTGAACAACGGGCCCTCCAGGTACTCCTCCATGAGGAACTCCTGGAAGGTGTCGGCGAAGGCCACGTCCCCCTGGGCCCAGTCCTTGTCGTTCAGGGACCGGTACTTCTCGGCGACCGCCTCCACCTCGGCCTCCTCGCGGACGCAGAACACCGCGAGACTTCCCGACTCCCGGACCGGCTTGACGATGATCGGCAGGCCGTGCTCCGCGACGAAGTCCCGGACGTCCTGGGTGGACCGGCCGACCGCGGAGGCCACCGGACTGATGCCCTTCTCGGCGAGACGCTGCCGCATCCGAGCCTTGTCGAGCAGCAGTTCCACGGTCTCGACGGACTCGCCGGCGAGACCGAGCGCCTCGTTGATCCGGGCCGCCGGGAGCAGCCCGAACTCGGTCAGCGTCACGGCAGTGCGGAACGGGTACTGCTCGTGCAGGGCCCGGGCCATCGGCAGGACGCGGTCGACGTCGGAGTAGTCCAGCAGCAGCGCCTGGTCGACGTACGGCCAGTGCTCGCTGCCGTACGCGTTCGGGTACTGGGCGTGCACCACGTCGAGGCCCAGCTCCCGGGCCTTGCGCAGCTGCCTGACCTTGCCGCCGACGACGAGGACGCGAGGCCGGCCGGAGGCGGCGTCCTGCGGGGAACCCTGGCCGCTGGGGCCGACATTCTCGGACAACGTGGCTCCTCGTCAGCCCAGGACTTCGGCGATGGCGTCGATGCCGCGGTCGAGCTCCTCGCGGGTGATCACCAGCGGCGGCGAGACCCGCAGGTTCTCCTCGGCCACCTTGCACAGCAGGCCCCGTTCGAGCAGCGCCTCGGAGACCTGCCGCCCCTTCGGGTGGCCCTCGGCGATCCGGACGTTGGCCCACAGGCCGCGGCCGCGGACCTCGGCCACGCTGTCCAGCTCGCCGAGCCGCGCGTGCAGGTACGTGCCGAGCTCTCGGGACCGCTCCTGGAACTCACCGGTCGCGAGCAGCTTCACCGCGGCGCGGCCGACGGCGGCGGCCAGCGGGTTGCCGCCGAAGGTCGAGCCGTGCTCGCCGGGCCTGAGCACGCCGATGACGTCGGCCCGGCCGGCGACCGCGGACACCGGCATGGTGCCGCCGCTCAGCGCCTTGCCGAGGGTGTAGAGGTCCGCGCGGACGCCCTCGTGGTCGAGGGCCAGCGTCGCGCCGGTGCGGGCCAGGCCGGACTGCACCTCGTCGGCGACGAACAGCGTGTGGGTCTCGTCGCACAGCTGGCGGACCTCGGTGAAGTAGCCCTTCGGCGGGACGACGACGCCGGCCTCGGCCTGGATGGGCTCCAGGAGGACCGCTGCGGTGTGCTCGGTGACCGCCGAGCGCAGGGCGTCGATGTCGCCGTAGGGCACGACTCTGAAGCCCGGCGTGTACGGGCCGAAGCCGTCGTGGACGGTGGCGTCCGTGGAGAAGGAGACGATGGTCGTGGTGCGGCCGTGGAAGTTCGAGCCGGCGACGACGATCTCGGCGGCGCCGTCCGGCACGCCCTTGACCCGGTAGGCCCACTTCCGGGCGATCTTCACGGCCGAGTCGACGGCCTCGCCGCCGGAGTTGGAGGGCAGGACCCGCTCGGTGCCCGTCAGTTCGGCGAGTTCACGGCAGAACAGCGCGAACTGGTCGTGGTGGAACATCCGGCTGGTCAGCGTCAGACGGTCGAGCTGCGCCTTGGCCGCGGCGATGATGTCGGGGTGCCGGTGACCGAAGTTCAGCGCGGAGTACCCGGCGAGGAAGTCGAGATGGCGCCGGCCGTCCAGATCGGTCACCCAGGCGCCTTCGCCGTGGGTGAGCACGACGGGCAGCGGAACGTAGTCGTTGGCGCCCCAGCGCTCGGCGAGCGCTATGTAGTCCTCGGTCGAGCTGACGTCCGTGGTCATGTTTCGACACTCCTTCGGCAGGCGTCGGGTTCCCTAGAGGGATCTGTTGTCGTAGAGGTGGTCATGTTCGATCCGGCGCAGCTCCTGGTAGTCGGCGAGCGTCTCCGCGGGATCGTCGGCGATGAGGTACACGTAGCCCGGCCAGGTCGCGACGTCGACCGTCCGGGGAAGCACGTGGCCCGCCGGATGCGCCATCACGGTGTGGGCGTACGACGGCAGTGCGCGGACCGGAGCCAGCTGTTCGTGGGACGGCACGACGCCGTGCTCCCTCGGGTTGATGAGGGCCACGAAACGCGGGTGCTTCAGCAACCGGTACGCGGTGGTGGGCAGGCGGTCGAACGCGTCGGGGTCCGCGACGGAAAGGGCGAGGAGGTCCACCTGGTTCACGCCGAAGCAGCGCGTGATGATCTCCGGGATCTGCCCGCCGCCGGTGCGTGCCCCGCACTCGACGAGCACCGGTCCCCGGGCGGTCAGCATGATCTCGGTGTGGCCGGCGCCGTTGCGGATCTCCAGCGCGTCGAGCACGCGGTGCGCGTAGGACTCCAGCCGCCGGGCGACCGGGTCGTCCGGTGCCAGCGGCTCGTCGTAGTCGTAGATGAAGTCGCCGCCGGGGACCTTGCGCTTGTGGTAGCGCCAGATCTCCACGGTGCGGTGCCGGCCGGCCCGGCTGACGGTGTTGACGTAGTACTCGTCGCCGTCCAGGAACTCCTGCGCGAGCACGACCTTGTTGACCATGCCGTGCCGGTCGGTGCCGCCCATGATCCGTGCGTGGGCGGCGCGCACCTGCTCCGGGGTCGAGCACGCCACGACGTTGTTCGTGCTGGAGCTGGAGACCGGCTTCACGACGACCGGATAGCCCGCGGTCGACCCGGCCCAGGCGACGATCTCGTCGGCGTCGGCGGAGACGATCGTGGCCGCGTGGTCGAGTCCGGCGTCCCGCAGGGCCTGGACCATGTCGTACTTGTTGCGGCGGGCGGTCGGCCGGCTCATCCCGTTGCCGGGGGTGCCGAGTTCGGCGGAGAGCTGGTCGGCCAGCTCGACGCCCGACTCGGTGCCGGGGATCACGGCGATGACCCCGTGCTCGCGCAGGGCGGCCGCCGTGGCCACCACGTCGCCGTCGTGGCGGACGTGGTCGACGAAGCCCTCGGGGTCGTAGGCCATGTGGACGTCGGGGTGCGGCGAGTGGATGTGCACGCACTCGATGCCGTGCCGCAGCAGCGCGGCCGGCAGATAGCGCCCGGTCGAGCGCCCGTCGACGATCGCCACGCGGCGCGTTCCCGCGCGGGAGCTGGTCACCATCGTCAGCTGTTTCCCTTGTGAGTCGGAAGGGTCTCGGGACGGAGGGTTCCGGCGGCGGCACGGCCGGCCCGCCGCCGATGCGGGGGACATCGGCGGCGGGCCGGCCGTCGGCTCGTCCTACCGGTAGGTGGCGAGCTCGCCGGTGCGACGCACGTCGAGGGTCACGCAGTGGAAACCGCCGCCCAGCGAGCGGGCGTGGGTGAGCTGCGCCGGGATGCACTCGACGCCGTGGCTCTCGAGCACCCGGATGAGGTCCACCTGGCGCTTGTCGATGATGACCTTGCCGGGCCCGACCGTCAGGAAGTTCATCCCGATCCACACCGACCCGCGCGGGTGGGGGCCGACGAAGCCCTGGTCCACCAGCTCCGGGCACTCGATCCTGTCCCAGCCGCGCAGGAAGTCGGGCATGTTGCGGTCGTTGACCCGGGACGGGTTGACCAGCACGAGTCCGGGGCGCAGCGGCGCGATGGTGGAGTCGATGTGGGTGGAGGTGTAGATGCCCGGGCACGGGTGCACGGTGTACTCGTCGCCGAGCGCGGCCTGCAGCCAGCGGGCGCCGAGCATGTTGCCGCTGTCCGAGACCTGGTAGAGCACGTCCGTGCCGAACTTGAGCACGTTGGCCGCGTCGAAGACCGGCTCCAGGTTCTTCAGCCGCTCGCCGGGCGCCGCGCTCGGCTCGTACATGTCGTCCGTCAGCTGGGGCTTGGGCGCGGAGATCCACCGCGCGCCGCTCTCCAGGTACTCGATGAACAGGTCCTTGTAGGCGAAGCCTTCGAGCCACCGGGACCGCAGCACCATGGGCGACTCGATGAGGGTCTTGCCGACGGCGAGGAAGCCGTCCCGGGGGCAGTAGTCGTGGAATCCGTCCGTGCTCCAGTCCGGCGTGGAGACGACCGACTTGTGGTCGCGCCCGCCGGGCCGCCGCACCTTCACGCCGAGCCCGGTGAGAATGTCGACGAGTTCCTCGAGCTCGGCCTCGGTCTGCTCGACGACGTGGGCGGGATACGGGCCGGGGACGATCTCCTCCGGGTTGTCGATGTCACCGTATTCCGCGGCGAGCAGACTCCGGTCGGTGACGGGCACCCGTGCGCCGGCGATGGTGCCGACGACGATCTCCTCCAGCGGATCCCATTCCGTGTACACGTCCACCAGGCTCATCGGGTTGTCCCTCCCATGCCGGGCGCCGCCGACGCGGCACCGGTCAGCCGTTCGAACACCGCTTCTCCCGCAACGCCGGCATTTCCCGGCCGGGGTTCGGAATCCCGTCAAGCGTGGCACGGGCGGCGCTCCGGCCGGGTAAGCGAGATGCGGAGCCGAGAGGGCCGAAAGTAAACGCGGTGCGTCCCCGCGAATGAGCTTGTCGCGGACGCGCGGGACGGCTCCGGCGCACCCACGCCGGTGATGCCGTCCGCGAAAGGCGCCGCATATGGCCGGGAACGACGAAATACCGGTGAGTCAGGGACTCGACCGGTATGTCGTGAACGAATCGGGACGTTCTCGCGAAAGCATCCCCATGGTGTCCGAGGGGGGACTTGAACCCCCACGCCCGATAAAGGGCACTAGCACCTCAAGCTAGCGCGTCTGCCATTCCGCCACCCGGACAAGGTGTCGTCGTCCGCGTGCTTTCCGGCCGCGGCGACAGAGATCAATCTACCAGGTGTTCGAGCCTCCGTTCACCACGTTTCCCGTGGTCAGCGCCGTGACGGCGGCAACAGGGGTCCGGCGTGGTCAGCGTCCCCGGTAGACGCGGGCGCTCCGGCCGTTCTCCGCGCAGGCCCACACGCCGTGCGGACAGTAATCCGAAAGCGACTGGTAGAGCGGCTGGTGCGCGCGGAACCAGGCGAGCATGCCGCTCATGTACGCCGGGTTGTCGCCGTTGCGGAACAGCCCCCACTCCGGATACGAGATGGCCTTGCCGTGCAGCTTCGCGAAGCTCACCTGCGCGCGCAGCCCGTACGGCTCGTCCACCTGCTCCCGGAACGTCGAGAGGTGCGGCTGGTCGTAGGCGTCCATGCCGATCACGTCCACGTACGCGTCGCCCGGGTAGCAGCTCGTCCACGGCACGGCGTCCCGGCCGCGGTTCGGCGCGAAGTCGAAGCGGAAACGCTGGCCCTTGACCGCCCGCATGGTGCGCACGATGCGGCGCCAGTACTCCCGCCAGCTGTCCGGGGCGGGATGGCAGCGGTGGGTGAAGGTGACGCCGTTCATCTCCCAGCCGAGGACGAGGACGCTGTCGGCGAGCCCGTGCCCGACCAGGCGCTGCGCCAGCACCCGGAAGTGGTGGTCATGGGCGCCGCTCGCGCCTTCGTCCAGAAGCCCGGCGACCTCTTCGTCGGACAGATGGGCCTCACTGCGGTCCAGCATCGGCACGTTGAGGACGACCAGCCGCCCGGCACGGGCGGCCCGCCAGGCCCCCCACGGCCGCAGGAACTCCGGCGGCCCCTCGATGCTCTCCCAGTCGTCACCGGGCAGGTACGTGCGCCCCGCCGTCAGCGTTCCGCGCCCCCACCACTTCTCGAAGCGCGCGATCCGGTCGATCCCGTCGGCCAGGGAGCCGGTGTACACCCCGTTCGCGGTGGGCCGCGGAGCCGGCTTGCCGTCACCGTCGGAGAGCCCGCCGGGCGAGACCAGCTGCGCCGCGGTGAACAGCGCGACGAACACGACCACCGACCACACCCGTGGAGCACGCCTCACCCGGACCGCCCTTCCGTCCGGGCTACGCCGGCCCTCGTCGTACGTCCTCACGGCCGACCGCCCTGAGGGACCGGGCCCGGGCGGGTACTGGCGCTCCCGAGTCTGGCGAACCGCCCCCGGACCCGCCACTCCGGTCCGCCGAGCGTGGGGGGGCGTGGGTGCGGCGGGCCAGGGCAGGCTCGGGTGACCCGGCCGGCTCGCGACCACGGTTTGCGATACTGCTGCGATGCCGCCTCCCCCCGCCCGTTCCGCACCGGCGCACCACGAGAGCGGTCTCGTGAGCGGACGTGGGGGCGCGCCTCGCTTCCTCCGCTTCCAGAGCCCGGTGCGGCACCCCCGGGGGCACTTCCCCGGCGTCTTCGCGCTGGCCAACGGACTCGCCCGGGACGGACTGCTCAGCGAGGCGGAGCACCGGTTCTGGCGCGCTGCCAACGACTGGTACGACGCCGCGTACCCCGACCCGTCCGACATCGACCCGACCGTCTACGACCCTGTTCTGAACCCCGGCGCCGCCGCCTGGTTCAAGGTCACGGCCGTCCACCTCCTGGACCGCGTGCCCGGCTACCTGTCGCTCCTGGCGGCACACGGCGTCGCCTGCGAGCGCGTCGAGTCCTCGGACCCGGGGCGGATCGTCTACGAGGACGCCGTCCAGGTGGTGGCGGTGCCGCGGGGGCCGGACCGGCCGGTGTGAGGGGTGCTGGTCGGTGTGCGTTCCGTGTGGGCGGCAGCGGGGTGGTGGTTCGGGCACGTAGGCTCACGGCGGCGCGGCCAGTTCGACGAGGAGGAGCCATGAACGCCACCGACGGAGACCGGCTCGGGCCGGCCGAGGCCGACGTCCGGAACGCGAAGACGACGCTGGTCCAGCTTCTCGCCCGCGCCGGTGTCTATTCCGGTGACGCGGAGGAGCTGATCGGGATCGTCGAGGCCGGGGCCCTCGCGCTGGCCCGCGAGGAACTCGGCGTTCTCGCCCGTGACGCGCCCCGGGAGAAGGGCGAGCCCTACGCCGCGGGCTGGGCCGACGGGGCCCGGACCGTCGCCGGGGGGCTCGGGGCCCGCGCCGAGCGGATCCTGCGTCAGGCCGTCGGCGCCGCCGGCGAGGACGAGGGCGGAGCCGGGCAGGAGCCGCTGCCGCCGGTCGGGCGGATGGAGCTGGAGCGGGCGAAGGTGGTCGTCCTGCCGCTCTACCTGTCCTTCTCCACGGCCTCCGACCTCGACCCCGAGGTCTCCGAGCAGGTGCTCACGGCCGTGCTCAGGACGATGACGGCCCGGCAGCGGGCCGGGTACGCGGACCGGCTCACGCAGTTCGCCGCCGCCCGTCACGACCGGGTGGAGCGGATGTACGCGGAGTACGGCCCGGGCAGCCCCATCGCCATCCACGGCCGCTACTCGCTGCTCCACTCCCCCAGCAGCATCGCCGTCCTGGAGCGGCTCACCACGACGCCCGACGCGCTGCGCGAGGAGTGGGACGCCGCCGAACTCCCGCCCGCCTGGCTGGAAGGCCTGATGACGGCATGGACCGCGTCGGCCTCCGCCGACGGCGTCCCGGCATGAGGGCGAGGCGTGAGGAGCGGGGCGTGAGGCCCGCTGCCGGGCGTCCGGCGGCCCCGCCCGTCGTGTTCGTGGACACGGAGCAGGTCGCCCTCGACTTCGTCGAGTGCCCGCCGCCCCCGCTCTCCGCCGGGGAACGGCGCGAGGTCGACCGCCGCTGGGCCGAGACCAGGGACCGCAACCCGGCGACCTTCGACGGACCCCTCGTCGCCGCCCTCGGCCTCGACCTGTACGGCTCCGGCCGCGCGACGGTGCGGTGGGCCCGGATGACGTACCGGCACCGGGCGCTGCGGGCGATCCGCCCGCCCGAGGACGTCCCGGGTTCCGTCTACGTGACGGTGCTGCTGCCCACCGACGAGGGACTGGTGCTCGGACGCGGTTCCCGTACCACCGCCACCCCCGGGCTCTGGAGCCTGCCGGGTGGTGCGGCCGAACCTCCGCCCACCGGACGGCCCTTGGATCTGGTCACCCTCAGCGGACACGCCGTCCGCGAGCTGGCCGAGGAGGTGGGCGTCACCCTGCCGGCGCCGGAGCTGCGGCTGTGGGCGCTGACCCGGGGCGCGCGCTTCGGCAGCCTCGGTTTCCACTTCCTCGCACCGTCCGCCCCCGCGGACCGGGTGCGCCACCGGCACGCCGCACTCGCCGCGGCGGAGTCCGCCCGTGGCATCGGGCCCGAGCTCGACGCGATCGCCTTCGCCGCGCCGGGCGGCCGGGCACCCGCCCCGCTACCCTGCGCCGACTACCTGCCGCAGGTGCTCGCACGGTACGCCGCACGCTGACCGCCGACGGGCCTGTCCTGGACGGCAGGACCGGGCGGGGCCACGGCCACGACGGAGGCGGGGAAGGTCTCCGCCGTGGCGACTCCTCCAGGGCGCCGCCCGGTCCGTGCCGTTCGACGCGGTGCTCCCGTGCCGCGGGGGTGCGCGTCGCGTGCCCCATCGTGTCCCGGGCCCGGAGCCGCGGACCAGAGGTTCCCGGCTGCGTGAACACGCGGTGGCACGATCCCGCCACCCGGGGGCCCGTCCCGTAGGGCTTCAGGGCCCGTGAGCTGGGCGTCCGCGCGTCTACTATGACCGGCGAGAGATGCGCGGAGCGGAGAGGACACGTGCCCATGCGTCGGCTGGGGGAGCTCGAGGCGGAGATCATGGACCGCTTCTGGAGGTGGAGCCGGCCCGCCACGGTGCGCGAGATCGTCGACGACATCAACCGCCTGCGGGACGTCGCCTACACGACGGTGACGACCGTGACCACGATCCTCTTCCACAAGGGCTATCTGACCCGCGCCCGGGAGGGCCGTATCTGGGTCTACCGGGCCGCGGCCACGCGCGAGGCCTATGCGGCGGCGCTGATGGCGGACGGTCTCGACGCCAGCGAGGACCGGCCCGCCGCACTCGCCGCGTTCGTCCGTGAGCTCGACGCGGCTGAACTCGCGGCCCTGCGCGAGGCCTTGAGCTGGACCGACGCGCCGGCGGACGGCCGCCGCTAGCTCACTTCCGCGGCGCTCCCGCGGAGCGCCTCACCCGGCCGTGGACCCGGCCCCGGGCGTGACGACACCGCGCCCCCGAGCCGTCAGGCCGCCGACGAGCATGGCGAGCAGCGCCGCGATCGCGGCCGAGCTGCCGATGACAAGGTTGGTGTGGTGGAGCATCAGGACGCTGCTGCCCGCGCCCACCTGCCCGGCGGCCCCGGCGAGCGCCGCCACCGCGCCCACGCGCTCTCCCGGCATGCCGTCGAAGACGGCGGCGTACAGCGGCATCAGGGCCAGGCCCGCCCCGGCCCCGGCGACGAGCAGGGCGGGCAGCACGCTGACGGCGTAGACCATGTGCTCGGGTACGGCGCCGAGGGCGGCGAGTCCGGCGGCCGTGAACAGCGTGCCGGTCACGACCAGCGCCCGGGGCGTCGTGCCCGCCGAGAGCCGGCCGGCGGCCAGGCGCGCGGCGACGACCGCCGCGAGGGCGGCGGGCAGGGCCATCAGTCCGGCGACGATCGGGCCGAAGCCGAGGATGAACTGCAGGCGCATGGTCACGAGGAAGTACAGGACGGGAAGCGCGGTGCCGAGCAGGACGAGGGCGAGGAGCGCGCCCGTGCGGTGCCCGTCCCGAAGGGCGTACGGCCCGAAGAGCGCATCCGGGGTCGTGCGCTGCCACCACAGGAAGCCCAGGAACAGCAGCAACCCCACGGCGGTGAGGATCCAGCCCAGGCCGGGCGCGTCGCCGGCGACACGGACGGTGTCGAGGCCGTAGACCAGGGCGCCCAGCCCGACGGAGCCGAAGAGGACCGCACCCGCGTCGAAGCGAGGAGGCGTGCCGGGGCCCGCCGCCGCGACGGGTTCGCGCACCAGTCTCAGAGCGGCGATCAGGGCGAGGACGGCCGGCGGGACACCCACGTACACGGCCGTCCGCCAGCTGAGCAGCTCGGTGAAGACTCCGCTGACGAGCATGCCGACCGCCGTGCCGCCGACGGCCACGGCCGCGTACACGCCGAAGGCCGTCCGGCGTTCCCTCGGGTCGGTGAAGGCCCGGGCGACCAGGGCCAGTGCGGCCGGCACGAGCAGGCCCGCCGCGACGCCCTGGAGCGCGCGGGTGGCCACCAGCAGCTCCGCGGTCGCACTGCCGTTGAGCGCTGCGGCGGCGACGAACACGGTCAGACCGGCGATCAGCGTCTTCCTGCGCCCGATGCCGTCGACGAGGTGTCCACCGAGGAGGATGACCACCGCGACCGCGACCACGTACGCCCGGAACACCGCGTCCATGAGGTCGGAACCGACGCCGAGGTCCATGTGGATGAACGAGGCCGAGCCGCCGAAGACCGTCAGGTCCAGCTCCACCAGGAGCTGCACCAGGACCGCGAGCGCCAGGACCCGCCATCGCCTCGGGTCCGCGGGCGGTACGTCGTAGGGGTGGGCCGGGGCGGTGGCGGCGGACCACGCGGCGGCCGGCCCCGGCGGCCCGAAGCCCTGCCCGGCGGCCGGGTGGGCGGGCGCGGTCGGGGCGTAGGCGGGCGGCGTGCCGTGGGGCGGAGCACCGTGCTGCGCGAGCGCGACCCGGGGGTCCTGCTGCGCGGGTACGGCGGGCGTCGGCGGCGCGGGCGCCGCCGGCGGTGCGAAGTCCAGCAACTGGGCAGCGTGCCGGCCGAGTTGGGCGAGCACGGAGCCCGGAAGCCACTCCTCGGTCCCGTCGGCCGCCGTGCGCTCGGCGATCTGCCGCGGGGTCGGCCGCCTGGCCGGATCCTTCTCCAGGCAGGCCCGCACGAGGTCGACCAGGGAGTCGGGTACGCCGGTGAGGTCGGCCTCCTCCTCGGCGACGCGGAAGAGGTGGGCGTTCAGACCGGTGTCCGTGGCGCCGAAGAGCATGCGCCCGGTGGCCGCGTAGACGAGGACGGCACCGAGGCAGAACACGTCGCTGGCCGGGGTGAGTTCGAGGCCGCGGACCTGTTCCGGCGACATGAAGCCGGGTGAGCCGATCAGCATGCCGGTGCGGGTGTGCAGGCTGTCGCCGGCGAGGCTGTCCATGGCGCGGGCGATGCCGAAGTCGATGACGCGGGGGCCGTCCACGGTGACGAGGACGTTGGACGGCTTGAGGTCCCGGTGGATCAGACCGGCCTCGTGGACGGTCCCGAGCGCGAGGGCGAGCCGGTTGGCGAGGGCGCGGACGGAGTACTCGGGCAGCGGACCGTAGTCCTTCGCCACCACGGAGTGCAGGTCGGGCCCGGGGATGTACTGGGTCGCCACCCACGGCACGGCGGCCTCGTGGTCGGCGTCGAGCACCGCCGCCGTCCAGCTCCCGCCCACCAGGCGCGCGGCCGCCACCTCCCGCGCGAAGCGCCTGCGGAACTCGGAGTTCCCCGCGTACTCGGCCTGCACGACCTTCACGGCCACGGTGCGGCCGCCCTCGGAACGACCCAGGTAGACCAGGCCCATTCCGCCCGCACCGAGCCGGGCGATGAGTCGGTACGGGCCGATGTGCGTCGGGTCTTCGGCGGTCAACTGATCCACAAGGCAGCAAGATAGTCCAACTCTCCTGCCGGAGGAGGGCACTTGGCAGGCTCTCACCGCATCTTTACGGGGCACGACCCGGCACACTCAGCGGCGCCCGGCCGCGGGCGGACGGGCGGTGCGGGAAGTGGGCGAGGGGGCGCCGGCCACGGGCGAGCGGACGGTGCCGGGCGGCATACGGGCGGTGCTGGTCGCGGGCGTACGGGCGGTGCGATCATCGGTGGCACGGCGGTATTCCCGCACCCGGACGCACCCTCCAGGAGCAGCATCGTGCAGACCCTCTCCTACGGCGACGTGAAGGCCGCGGTGGAGCGCGTCGCCGACCACGTCCGCCCGGTCGCGATCGCACCCGCGGAGCCCGTACACCCGCGGGACCTCCGGGGCGACGGAGGAACGGGAAGCCTTGGAGGCTCCGACGCTACCGGAGTCGCCGCCGCCCCCGAAGCCCCCGGAGCGCCCGGAGCGCCCGGAGCGCCCGGAGCGCCCGGAGCGTCCGACTACGAGCTCTTCTTCGCCCTGGAGTTCCTTCAGCACACCGGTTCCTTCAAGGCGCGCGGCGCGCGGAACTTCCTCCAGGCGCACCGGGACGCCGGCACCCTCCCCGAGGCGGGCGTGACCATCGCGTCCGGCGGCAACGCGGGGCTCGCGTGCGCGTGGGCGGCGGGGCAGCAGGGCGTGCGGGCCACCGTGTTCCTGCCGGAGACCGCCCCGAAGGTGAAGGTCGAGCGGTTGCGGGGGTACGGCGCCGACGTGCGGCTGGTCGGCTCCGAGTACGCCGAGGCGCTCGCGGCCTGCGAGGCGTTCGCGGCGGAGAGCGGGGCGCTCGCCTCCCACGCGTACGACCATCCGCTCATCGCCGCGGGCGCGGGCACGCTCGTGGAGGAGATCCACCGGCGGATCCCCGGCCTGGACACCGTGGTGGTCTCGGTCGGCGGCGGTGGTCTCTTCGCCGGTGTCGCCACGGCCGCGCGCGAGCACGGCATCCGTACGGTGGCGGTCGAGCCGGAGAACTGCCGCGCGCTGGACGCCGCCCTGGCGGCCGGCGCTCCGGTCGACGTGACGGTCGAATCGGTGGCGGCGGACTCGCTCGGCGCCCGGCGGGTCTCCGCCGCCGCGCTGCACGCGGCCGGCCAGGACGACGTCCGTACGCTCCTGGTCCCGGACGCCGAGATCGTGCGGGTGCGCCGGGCGCTGTGGGCGGATCACCGGCTCGTGGTCGAGCACGCCGCCGCCACCGCTCTGGCCGGGCTCACCGCCGGCGGCTACCGGCCGGGTCCCGGCGAGAAGGTCTGCGTGGTCCTCTGCGGCGCCAACACCGATCCCACCGACCTGGTGTGAGGTGACCTGGGCGGGGATCCGGCCTGCCCGTCGGCGGGGTGACGGTTACCCGGTCGGGGGAATGTGCGGGCGCGGGCGTTGACGCCCGACGCGCGGGTGGTACGTCGATGGCCATGCAGCCAGGCTCGTCCCCCGCGGTCGCCCCCTTCCTTCGTACGGCCGCCGCCTACGCGTGGCGGCTGCTGGTCGTCGGCACGCTCGTCTACGCGCTGTTCGCCTTGCTGGGGCGGTTCCACGAGATCGGTGTGGCGCTCTTCCTCGGTCTGGTGGTCACCGCCCTGCTGCGGCCGGTCGCGGACGTCGTCGCCCGGGGACTGCCGCGCGCGCTCGCGGTGGCGTTGACGATGCTGGGGAGCATCGCACTGGTCCTCGGCGTGCTGGCGCTGGTGGGCGAGGCGGTGGCGAACGAGCGGACGACGCTCGTGCGGGAGTTCCGGGACGGCGTCGAGCGGATCGAGCAGTGGCTGGAGCGGCCGCCGTTCCGGCTGAATCCCGAGGCGCTGTCGGACGTGCAGGCACGGATCGGGCAGTTCCTGTCCAGTCACCGTTCGACGCTGGTCAGCGATGCCGTGAGCGGGGCCCACCATCTGGTGGCGGTGCTGGCGACGCTGGCGCTCGCGTTGTTCTCGGCGGTCCTCTTCATCCACTCGGGCGACCGCCAGTGGGCCTGGTTCCGGGAGCAGTTGCCGGTGTCCGTACGGGGCCGGGCGGAGGTGGGCGGACGCGCGGCCTGGCGTACCTTCACCGGCTACACCCACGGGATCGTGCTGGTGGCGGCGACGAACGCGGTGCTGGTGGGGGTCGCGCTGTGGCTGCTCGGGGTGCCGCTGGCGGTGCCGCTCGCGCTGCTGGAGTTCGCCGCGGCGTTCATCCCGCTGATCGGCTCGCCGATCGCGCTCGCGGTGGCCGCCGTGGTCGCCCTGGCCGCCGAGGGGCCGCTGGTGGCGGCGATCGTGATCGCGCTGATCGTGGTGATCGGCCAGATCGAGGGGCATGTGCTGCATCCGCTGGTGATGAGCTGGGCCGTTCGGCTCCATCCGCTGGTGGTGGCGGTCTCGGTCGTCGCGGGTTCCATCGCGGCGGGCTTCGTGGGCGCGGTGGTGGCGGTGCCGCTGGTGTCGGTGGTGTGGTCGGTGCACTCGGCGCTGCGGGCGGCCCGGGAGACGGACCGCGAGACGGCCCGCGAGACGGAACGGGCCCTCGCGGAGGAGGGCCCGGAGGACGGTCAGGATCCGTCCGGTCCTCGTCCGCCGGACAGGTCCTGACGGCGTGAGGTGAGGATGCTGACGGCGTTGGCGGTGACGACCGCGGCGATCGCGGCGGCGTCGGGCCAGCCGAGGCGCTGCCCGAGGCCGGTCCAGCCGACCAGGGCCGCGAGCACCGGGTTGACGCTCATGAAGAGGCCGAAGGCCGCGGGCGGCACGTGGCGCAGGGTGAAGAGGTCCACGAGGTACGGGACGGCCGAGGAGAGCACGCCGGCGGCGACCGCGCAGCCGAGCGCCGCGGCCGTCGGCGGGTGGCGCAGCACGACGAGGACGCCGACGGGCAGGAACATCAGCGCGGACAGGCCGGCCGCGGCGGCGCTGCCCTGGGCTCCCGGGATGCGGTTGCCGACGGTGCGGTTGAGCAGGATGTACGCGGCCCAGCAGGCGGCTCCGAGCAGGCCGAAGCCCATGCCGAGGTAGTCGGTGGAGGGCTGGGGTCGCATGAGGGTGACCACGCCCGCCGCGGCGAGTACGGCGCAGGCGGCGTCGACGCGACGGCGGGTGGCGGCGAGCGCGATGGCGAGCGGGCCGAGGAACTCCAGGGTCACGGCGAGGCCGAGCCCGACCCGGTCGATGGCCGTGTAGAGGGACAGGTTCATGGTGCCGAACACGACCGCGAGCAGGACCACCGGCCACCACTGGTGACGGGTGAACGTGCGCAGCCGGGGCCGGTCGACGGCTATGAGGACGAGCGCGGCGACGTACTGGCGGACGGCGACGACCCCGACCGGGCCGAGGACGGGAAAGGCGAGGGAGCCGGTGGCGGCGCCGATCTGGTTGGACAGACCGCTGCCGAGCATGGCGGCCACGCCGGCCGCGGAGGTGCGGGGCGCGGGAGCGGCGGCGGACGAGGAGGCGAGATCCGAGGAGGCGGCGGACGGGGCTGCGGGCATGGTCCCGATCGTCCTCGCCACGGATGCTTGCGCAAAATGCATGGCTGGATCCGATCTATACGCTGGCCGTATGGATATGGAACTGCGCCAGCTGCGCTGTCTGGTCGCGATCGTCGACGAGGGCGGTTTCACGGACGCCGCGCTCGTGCTCGGTGTCTCCCAGGCCGCGGTGTCCCGCACCCTCGCCTCGCTCGAACGGAACCTGGGTGTACGGCTGTTGCGGCGCACCTCGCGGTCGGTGACGCCGACGGCGACCGGGGCCCGGGTGGTGGCGCACGCCCGCCGGGTGCTCGCCGAGGCGGAGGAGCTGGTCCGGGTGGCGGCATCGGGGGAAGACGCGCTGCGGATCGGCTACGCCTGGTCGGCCCTCGGCCGGCACACGCCCGCGTTCCAGCGGCAGTGGGCCGCCGCACATCCCGGTACGGAACTCCAGATGGTGCGGGTGAACTCGCCGACCGCCGGCCTCGCCGAGGGCTCGTGCGACCTGGCGGTGCTCCGCAGGCCCCTGGAGGACCGGCGCTTCGACTCGGCGATCGTGGGGCTCGAGCGGCGGCTGTGCGCCATGGCCGCCGACGAGCCGCTGGCCCGGCGCCGCTCGGTACGGCTCGCCGACCTCAGCGGTCACACGCTGCTCATCGACCGGCGCACCGGCACCACCACTCCGGAGCTGTGGCCGCCCGACTCCCGGCCGGCGACGGAGGAGACGTACGACGTGGACGACTGGCTGACCGCGATCTCCACCGGCCGCCGGATCGGGATGAGCGCGGAGGCCACGGCCAGCCAGTACCGCAGGCCCGGCGTCGTCTACCGCCCGGTGCGCGACGCCGAACCGGTCGCCGTACGCCTCGCCTGGTGGCGGGACGACCCGCATCCCGCCGCACAGGCGGTGATCGAACTGCTCACCGCGCTGTACCGCACACCGTGACGTTCCGGCACGTCGGCCCCTGCGCCGCACCTTCCTCCGGGCGTCAGATCGCGTGGGCGGCGCGCATCTCCTCGACGGCGGCCGGGTCGTAGCCGAGTTCGGCCAGGATGTGCTCGGTGTGCTCGCCGACGCCGGGGACGGCGTCCATGCGCGGCCGCGTGCCGCCGAGGTCGGCCGGCGGCAGCAGGGCCGGGACCTCGGTGCCGCCCGGGAGCCGCACGTCCCGCCGGCGGTCGCGGGCCTCGAGCACCGGGTGTTCCAGGAACTCCGCCATGTCGTTGACCCCGGCGTTGGCGATGCCCGCCTCGTCGAGGATCCTTCCCACGGTCGCGCTGTCGAGCTCGGTGAACCGCTCGGCCACCAGGGCGTCCAGCTCCGCCCGGTGGGCGACCCGGTCGGAGCCGGTCGCGAACCTCGGGTCCGTGACCAGTTCCGGCCGCTCCAGGAACCGCGCGCACAAGGCGGCCCATTCCCGCTCGTTCTGGATCGAGAACAGGACGTCCTTGCCGTCGGCGGCGGTGAAGGCGCCGTAGGGCGCGATGGTGGCGTGCCGGGTGCCGATGCGCGGGGGCTGCGCGCCGCCGAAGCGGGTGTAGTAGGCGGGCTGGTGCATCCATTCGGCGAGCGCCTCGAAGAGGGAGACCTCGACGGGGCGGGCGGTGCCGGTGGTGGCACGGGTGAACAGGGCGGTGAGGATGCCGCTGTAGAGGTACATGCCGCCGGCGATGTCCGCCACGGATATCCCGGCCCGGGCGGTGCCGTGCTCGTTGCCGGTCAGCGAGACCAGTCCCGTCTGGCACTGGACGAGCAGGTCGTAGGCCTTGCGGCCGGCCCACGGGCCGGTGGTGCCGTAACCGGAGAGGCCGGCCGCGACGAGCCGCGGGAAGCGCTCGGCGAGGGCCTCGGGGGCGAGCCCGAGGCGGGCCGCGGCGCCGGGCGCCAGGTTCTGCACGAACACGTCGGCCCCGGCGAGCAGCCGCTCCAGGACCTCGCGGCCGGCGTCCGTCTTCAGGTCGAGCGTGATCGACTCCTTGGACCGGTTGAGCCAGACGAAGTAGCTGGACTCCCCGTGCACGGTGGTGTCGTAGCGGCGCGCGAAGTCTCCGTCCCCGGGCCGCTCCACCTTGATCACCCGGGCGCCGAGGTCGGCCAGCTGGCGGGTGGCGAAGGGCGCGGCCACCGCCTGTTCGAGGCTGACGACGGTGATGCCGGAGAGCGGCAGGTCTGCGGGACGTCCGGTCATCGGGGGGCCTCCTGGCGCCAGGCGGTGCGGCGCGGTGTGCGGTACGGGCGGGCGTGCGGGTGCGCGGTGCGGACGGTCGTGCGGTGCTCGGCTGCTCGGCGGGCGTGCTGTGCGGGCCGACGGTGCTTGGCAGACGTGTGGGCGGGCGGTGCGGGCATGAGGGCGGGCGCGGTCAGCGTATGACGGCCGCCGAGAGGGCGTGCAGCCGCAGGGCCAGCTGGATCTCCAGGGCGCGGGCCGGTGACTGCCAGTCAGGGCCGAGGAGCCGGCCGATCCGCTCGACGCGCTGGGCCACCGTGTTCACATGGACGTGCAGGTCGTCCTTGGTGCGGGCGGGGCTCATGCCGCTGGCGAAGTAGGCGTCCATGGTGCGCACCAGGTCCGTGCCGCGGCGCCGGTCGTAGTCGACGACCTGGCCGATGGTCCGCTCCACGAAGCCCTCGATGTCGCGGGTGTCGGCGAGGAGCAGCCCGAGGAAGCCCAGGTCCTCGGCGGCGGCGCCCTCGCCCTGCCGGTGCAGCAGCCGCAGCGCCTCCAGGCAGCGGCGTGCCTCCTCGTAGGCCGGGGCGACCTTGTCGGGGTGGGCGAGCGGTGCGGGGACGGGTGCCGAGGCTCCGACGGAGACGGGCTCGTGGAGGGCGCCGCCGAGGTGCTTCGCGGTCTGCCGGGCGAGCTCGGCGGCGGTCTCTCCGGGGCCGAGCGGCAGCAGCAGGACGGTGCCGCCGTCGCGCGCCGAGGCCAGGCCGTGGCGGGTCGCGGCAAGGTGCGAGGCCGCCGAGCGCAGCCGCTGGCGGTCGGCGCTCTCCCGTCCGCCGCCGTCGGATTCGGTGTCGGCGCCGGCCCGGTCGATGCGGGCGGCGAGGACCACGTGGGGCGCGTCGGTGTCGGCGCGCAGCCGGGCGGCGCGCTCCCGCAGCAGCCGCCGGTCGCGGTCGGGCGCGTCGAGGAGGTCGTCGAGCAGCTCGCCGCGGACCCGCTGCTCGGCCTCGCCCGCGGAGCGGCGGGCGAGCAGCAGCAGGGACGTCACGAGGGCGGCCCGCTCCAGTGTCCGCAGGTCGACGGGGTCGAGTCCGGGCCGGTCGCGCAGCACGAGGGCGCCGAAGGTCTCGCCGCCCGCGGAGACCGAGGCGATCCAGTCGTCGCCGTCCCGCGCGGCGTGGCCCTCGGCGATCCTCGCGGGTCCCGGCGGCTCCTCGACGAAGTCGACGGTGCCGCCGAGGACTTCGGAGACGGCCGCGGCCACGTCGTGGACCCCGCCGCCGCGCAGCACGAGCTCGGTGAGCCGGTCGTGCACCTCGGAGGCGCGCTCGATGACGCCGCTGTGCTCGCGGATGATGTCGTTGGCCCGCTCCAGCTCGGCGAGGGCGGAGCGGGTCTCGGCGAGCAGGTTGGCGGTGTCGATGGCGACGGCGGCGTGCGCGGCGAAGGAGCCGAGCAGGGCGACCTGCTCGCGTTCGAAGACGCGGGCGCGCCGGTCGGCGGCGAACAGGACGCCGATGACCTGGCTGCCGAGGGTGAGCGGCACGCCGAGGATCGCGACGAGGCCCTCGTCGCCGACCGCGCTGTCGATGGCCTCGGTGTGCTGGAACCGCGCGTCCTGGAAGTAGTCCTCGGTGACGTACGGCCGGGCGGTCTGGGCGACGAGTCCGCCCAGCCCCTCCCCCATGCCGAGTCTGACCTGCTGGAACCTGGCCGAGACGGAGCCCTCGGTGACCCGCATGTAGGTGTCGCCCCTGACCGGGTCGTTCAGGCTGAGGTAGGCGACCTCGGTGCCGAGCAGGGAGCGGGCGCGCTGGACGATGGCGCGGAGCACGTCGTCGAGGTCGCGCAGGCCCGCGAGGTCGTGCGCGGTCTCGAAGAGCGCGGACAGCTCGGCCTCGCGCCGCCGCCGGCCCTCCAGCTCGGCCCGGACCCGCAGTGCGAGCTGCTTGGCCTGCTCCAGTTCGGCCAGCTCCTCGGGCCCCGCGCCGCTCGCGCGGGCGAGCAGCACGGGGCGGTCGTACGCCTCGGTCGCGGCGCCGCGGGCGAGGAGCTCCAGGTAGGCGGCCTGTTCGTGGGTCATGGTCACAGGGATACCTGTCGTACGGGGGGTCGCACCAGCCCTGTGGACAACCGCCTGTGGACAACGGACGCGGCGCTCAGTGCGCCGTCCAGCCTCCGTCCAGGCTGAGCGAGGTGCCGGTGACGAAGGAGGCCTGCGGGGTGCAGAGGTACAGCACGGCCTCGGCGACCTCCTCGGGCTCGATCAGCCGCTTGAGCGCGGAGTCGCGCAGGAGGACGTCGGAGACCACCTGCTCGGCGGGGATGCCGTGGGCGGCGGCCTGGTCGGCGATCTGCCGCTCGACGAGCGGCGTGCGGACGTAGCCGGGGCTGACGCAGTTGGAGGTGACGCCGTGCGGGGCGCCTTCGAGGGCCGCGGTCTTCGACAGGCCCTCAAGACCGTGTTTGGCGGCCACGTAGGCCGACTTGAAGGCGGAGGCGCGCAGTCCGTGGACGGAGGAGATGTTCACGATCCGGCCCCAGCCCCGCGCGTACATCTCCGGGAGCGCGCCTCTGATGAGCCGGAACGGCGCCTCCAGCATCACGGTCAGGACGGTGTGGAAGACGTCCGGGGGGAAGTCCTGGAGGGGCCGGACGAGCTGGAGTCCCGCGTTGTTCACGAGGATGTCGGCGCCGGCGGCCGTGGCCTCGGCGGCGTCGAGGTCGGTGAGGTCGAGCAGCCGGGGCTCGACGGCGCCGGGGAGGGACCGGGCGGCCTCGGTCAGCGCGTCGAGTCCTTCCGCGGCCTTGTCGACCGCTCTGACCCGGGCTCCGGCGGCGGCGAGCCGCAGCGCGCAGGCGCGGCCGATGCCGCCGGCCGCGCCGGTGACGAGCGCGGTGCGCCCGGAGAGGTCGAGGGTGACGGGCCCGGGGGCGGGGCGGGGCCGGGCGGCCTGGGCCGGGACGGGTCCCGGTGTGATGGAGGCGCTCATGTGCGGCACCCTACGAAGCGGTTCCTCCCCGACCGATGTGTGCCGGACACATAGTTCAGCCCAGGGGGCTGGGGTCGAACCATGTGGGTTCGTCCTTGAGGGCCTGCTCGATGCGGAAGTGCGAGAACCGTTTCATCTCGGGCAGCTCGTCGAGCGCGAACCAGCCGACCTCCGTCGACTCGTCGTCGTTGACCCGGGCCTCGCCGCCGACGGCCCGGCAGCGGAAGGACACGTCCATGAACTGGCAGCGGTCGCCGTTGGGGTAGACGACCGGCTTGCGGAGGGTCTGCACGAGCACGACCCGCTCCACCTCGGCCCGCACGCCCGTCTCCTCGTACACCTCGCGGACGGCGCAGGCGGCCGGCTGCTCGCCGGGCTCCACGATGCCGCCGACGATGGCCCACATGCCGTTGTCCGCGCGGCGGCCCAGGAGCACGCGTCCCCGGTCGTCGAAGACGACGGCGGAGACGCCGGGCAGGAAGAGCAGCTGGTGGCCGGCGGATGCCCGGATGTCACGGATGAAGTCAGGGGTGCCCATGACTCGACCCTAGATCATCATCCGATCGTCCCGGCCGCCGCTCGGACCTCCCGGGCCCGCACGGGTGCCGGTTCAGGCGGAGTCCGACCGGCGGGCCCGCGCGGAGCGTGCGGCCGACCAGCCGAGACCGGCCACGGCGACCGCCACGAGGAGCGCCTCGGGCAGGGTGCCCATGCGGGTCGCCGGGGTCAGCGAGGAGCGCAGCGGCACCTTCTCGACGAGCACGGCGGGGGTGAACAGCTCGGTCTCCGCGACGATCGTCCCGTCGGGCCGGATGACCGCGCTCACACCGCTCGTGACCGGGACGACGACGCTGCGGCTGTGCTCCACGGCGCGCACCCGCGACATGGCGAGCTGCTGGTAGGTCATCTCACTGCGGCCGAAGGTGGCGTTGTTGCTGGGTACGGTGATCAGCTGGGCGCCGTGGGTGACGGTGTCCCGGACCGCCCAGTCGAAGGCCGCCTCGTAACAGGTGGCGAGGCCCACCTTCGTACCGGCCAGGTCGAAGACGCCGACCTTGTTCCCCGGCCCGAAGTCGCGGCGGACGCGGTCGACGTCGCTGCTGAAGAGCCGGACGAACGACCGCATGGGGATGTACTCGCCGAAGGGCTGGACGTGCCGCTTGTCGTACTCGGCGACCGGGCCCTTCCCCGGCTCCCACTGGATGAGGGTGTTGCGCAGCTTGCCGGTCTCGGGCGCGATGACGGAGCCGATCACGGTGGGCGCGTTCACCTTGCGCACGGCGTCGTCGATGACCTCGTACGCGTCCGGGTTGGCGTAGGGGTCGATGTCGGAGGAGTTCTCCGGCCACAGCACGAAGTCGGGCTGCGGCGCGCGGCCCGCCCTCACCTCGGCGGCGAGCTCCTTGGTGCGGTTGGCATGGTTGTCGAGCACGGCACGCCGCTGGGAGTTGAAGTCGAGGCCGAGGCGGGGCACGTTGCCCTGGACGGCTGCGACGGTCGCGGTGCCGTCCTCCGCCGCGTCGGAGACGAGCGGCAGGGCGGCGAGGGCCCCGGTGACGGGCACCAGCACGGCGAGCGCGGCGGCGACCAGCGGGCCGCGCGCCGGGCGCGAGGGCGCCGCGGCGGGGGCCGGGGCCGTGGCCGTCGTCCGCGAAGAGTCGGGAGCCTCCTCGGAGGACCCGGGCGTACTGGCGGACTCGGGCGTCCGGACGGATTCGGGGGTCCGGGCGGGCTCAGGCGTCCGGGCGGACTCAGACGCCCCGGCAGCGTCGGCGGCGTCGGCGGCCTCCTCGGACGCCGGACCCGTGCCCGTACGGCTCGTCGGACCCGTGCCGGTACGGCTCGTCGGACCCGTGCCGGTGCTGGCGCGCCGGACGAGGACCTGGCGCAGGAGCTCGTACAGGCCGAAACCGCACAGCGCGACGCCGAAGCCGAGGACCGGGGTGCCGCCCACGGCCGCGAGCGGCAGGAAGATCCCGTCCGCCTGCCCGAAGGCGATCTTGCCCCAGGGGAAGCCGCCGAACGGCACGCGCGCGCGTGCCGCCTCGCCGAGGATCCACACGGCGGCGGCGAAGACCGGCCACGCGGGCAGCCGGGAGACGACCGCGATGCCGAGGCCCACGGCTCCGACGAACAGCGCCGACACGGCGGCGAGCGCCACCCACGGCAGCGGCCCGACCTCTTCGCCGGTCCACACGAGCAGCGGCATCAGGAAGCCGAGGCCGGCCAGGTAGCCGAGGCCGAAGCCGGCCCGCGGCCGCCGGCCGCGCAGCGTCCAGCCGAGCAGCGCGAACGCGGGCAGCGCGAGCCACCACAGGGGCCGGGGCGGGAAGCTCAGGAAGAGCATCAGCCCGGACAGCAGGGCCGCACCGGGGCGCAGCAGCCGCCGAGGGCCGCCGGCCCGCTCGGGGGCGGTATCGGACTCGGGCGCGTCGGCGGGGGCGATGGTGGTGCTCACGAGCCGGAGTCTACGGCGCGGGGCGCGCCCGGCAGGAGTGCGGTCCGCACCGCGCGCCCCCACGGCCGAGGGGTTCCGCTGGCGGGAGGCGCCGGGAAGGCGTCTCGCCCCGCCGCGTTCGCCGCTCCGCGTGATCCGCTCAGACTCCTGCGGGTCCGGCCGGGGCCGGTGCCGTGGGAGGCGTGGTGCGGTGGAGCAGGGCGCGGATGGCGTGGACGGCGGACTCGGCGTCGTCGACGGTGACGGTGAAGGTCCGTCCGTCGCCGAGCCGCAGCACCAGGCCCTCGCCCCGGCGGACGACCACCGCGGTGCCCTTCTCGGGGCGCCAGCGGTAGCCCCAGCCGCCCCACTGGCGCGGGGTGACGGACGGCGCGAACTCGGCGCCGACCACGTGCGACAGCGGGATGCGGCGGCGTGGCACGCCGATGTGCCCGCAGCGCACCTCGCACGCACGGTCGTCGACCCGGACGGCGACGTGGACGAAGGCGAGCGTGCCGAAGAGCACGAGGATGCCGGCGGCGACGCAGCCGATGACGGCCATCAGGAGCGGCGCGATGCCGGAGGTCCAGGGCGACTCGACGGCCAGCAGGATGCCGAGCGCCATGCAGGCGAAGCCACCGACGGCCGGCAGCCACTGCATCCGGTTGGTGGCGCGGCCGGTCCAGACCGGGGGTGCGGGTCCCTCGGGACCCGGGTTCGTGGAGTGGTCCCTCATGGTGACAGCCTAAGCACGTTCCGCTGTTGCGGCGCCTCGGCGGAGTCGTCCGGTCACCCTCAGTGGACGGCGGCCGCCTCCGCGAGGGCGCGGCCTTCGGCGTAGCTGAGCGCGGCCGGGCCGAGTTCGCCCGTACGGCCGCTGAGGAGCACGGTGAGACCACCCGTGGGGGGCGCCGCCGGGTCCGCCTCGGCGCCGATCCGTCGCAGCGCCTGTGCGGCGACTGCCCCGGCGGAACCGTGCAAAACGACGGGCGGCAGGCCCTCGGTGCGGTGCAGCGCCGCGCGGATCTGCTCGGCGACCAGCTCGTAGTGGGTGCAGCCGAGGACGACGGCACGGACGTCCGGGGGCGTGAGCTCGGCGGCGGCGGCGACGGCCCGGCGCACGGCCTCGGCGTCGTCGTGCTCGACGGCGTCGGCGAGACCGGGGCACGGCACCTCGGTGACCTCGGCGCCGTCGGCGAAGTCGCGGATCAGGCCGCGCTGGTACGGGCTGCCGGTGGTGGCGGGCGTGGCCCAGATGGCGACCTTGCCGCCGCCGACCGCGGCGGGCTTGATCGCGGGGACGGTGCCGATCACCGGAATGCGCGGCTCCAGCTCCGCGCGCAGCGCGGGCAGGGCGTGGACGGTCGCGGTGTTGCAGCCGACGATCAGGGCGTCCGGCCCGTGTGCGGCGGCGGCCCGGGCGACGGCCAGGGCACGCCCGGTGAGGTCCTCGACGGTGCGCGGGCCCCACGGCATGCCGTCGGGGTCGGAGGACAGCACCAGATCCGCGTCGGGCCGCATACGACGGACCGCCACCGCTGCCGGCAGCAGGCCGATTCCGGAGTCCATGAGGGCGATCTTCACCCGGTCACCCTAGCCGACCACCCCGGTTTCCCCGTCGTTGTGGGGCAGACTGCGGCGAATGAGCACGCTTGCCTGGATCGCGATCGCCGCCCTGGCTGTCTGGGGGTGGCTGCTCCTGGGCCAGGGCTTCTTCTGGCGTACGGACCAGCGGCTGCCCGGGCCGGCCGCAGCCCCCGAGTCCTGGCCCGACGTCGTCGTGGTGGTCCCCGCCCGGGACGAGGCCGAGGTGCTGCCGCGGAGTCTGCCCTCGCTGCTGGGCCAGGACTATCCCGGGCGGGCCGAGGTGATCCTGGTCGACGACGGGAGCACGGACGGCACGGGGCGGCTCGCCGGCGAGCTGGCCGCGCGACACGGCGGGCTGCCGCTGACCGTGACCTCCCCCGGCGAGCCCGGACCCGGCTGGACGGGCAAGCTGTGGGCGCTGCGGCACGGCATGGCGCTCGCACGCGCGCGTGGACCCGCCTTCCTGCTCCTCACGGACGCGGACATCGCGCACGGGCCGGACAGTCTGCGGCTGCTCGTCGCGGCGGCGACGGGGCACCGGCTCGACCTGGTGTCGCAGATGGCGCGGCTGCGGGTGGCGAGCGGCTGGGAGCGGCTGATCGTGCCGGCCTTCGTCTACTTCTTCTGCCAGCTCTACCCCTTCCGCTGGATCAACCGCCGCCGGCCTCTCGCGACGGCGGCGGCCGGCGGGTGCGTGCTGCTGCGGGCGGAGACGGCGGAGCGGGCCCGGGTGCCGGAGTCGATCCGGCAGGCCGTCATCGACGACGTGTCGCTGGCCCGGGCGGTGCGGCGGGCCGGCGGCCGGCTCTGGCTGGGGCTTGCGGAGCGGGTGGACAGCGTCCGGCCGTATCCGGGGCTCACCGAGCTGTGGCGGATGGTCTCGCGCAGCGCCTACGCGCAGCTGCGGCACAGCCCGCTCGTGCTCGCGGGCACGGTCGCCGGCCTGGCACTGGTCTATCTGGCGCCGCCTGCGGCACTGTTCGCGGGACTGCTCGCCGGGGACGCGCCCGCGGCGTGGGCGGGCGGGCTCGCCTGGGCGGTGATGGCGGGCACGTACCTCCCGATGCTGCGCTACTACCGCCAGCCGCCCTGGCTCGCGCCCCTGCTCCCGTTCACCGCGCTGCTGTACCTCCTGATGACGGTGGACTCGGCCGTCCAGCACTATCGGGGCCGGGGCGCGGCCTGGAAGGGGCGGACGTACGCCCGCCCGGAGACCATGCCCGACCGCTGACCGGCCCGACAGCGGACCGGCCCGACCTCTGACCGGCCCTACCTCTGACGGGCCCGTCAGCGGACCGTGCCCGGATTCGCGCCCGGATCCGCCGGACCGGCCCTACACCTCGGCGACGAGGAACTGCTCGGACCTGGGCGGGCGAAGGCCGTCGGTGCGGTCCGCGAAGTAGCGGGCGGCCAGGTCGTCGGGAGACACGTGCTCCGCCTTGGTGAATCCCGCCTCCAGGGCCGCCCGCCGCATCTCGTCGGGCGTGTACAGGCTCACGAACGGGGTGCCCGCGGCGGCGGCGTTGCGCATCGAGAACTCCTGGACCCGGCGCTGGTCCGGCTCCAGCCGGTCGAGCGGGAGCAGGAAGGTCGTGGCGAGCACGGAGCCGCGGGCGAGCACGGCGGCCTGGCGCAGGGTCGCGGTGTTGGCCTCGTGCGTGAGGTACATGCTGACGCCCGCCGACGCGACGACCGCAGGCCTGTCCGGATCGAACCCGGCGGCGGTCAGCCGCTCCCACCACGAGTCGCCGGCCTCGAAGTCGACGGGCACCAGGGTCAGCCAGGGCGGGACGCCGTGGCCGAGCTCGGCGAGGCGGCGCCGCTTCCACGCCTGCGTTCCCGGCTGGTCGACCTCGAAGACGCGGAGGCGGGAGCCGAGTTCGGGGCGCCGCTGGGCCATGGTGTCCAGGCCGGCGCCGAGGATGACGTACTGCGTCACGCCGGCGTCGGCGCGCTCGGCGACGAGGTCCTCGATGAAGCGGGCCCGGGCGACCATGGAGGCGCGGACGCCGGCGACTCCCGGCATCGTCATGTCGCCCCGCTCGCGCCAGTCCGGCCCCGGGTCGGCGAGCTGGAGCCCGATCTCGTCGTCGAGGACGTGCGGCGCGGGGTCGGCGTGAACGTGCAGGGCGCGCCACAGGGCGACGCGCACCGCGGTGTGGTCCGGCTCGTGCGGGGCGGACTCGTGCGGCGTGGGCTCTCGCGAGGCGGACTCGGGTCCGCTGGGTTTGTGCCGGTCGGCCCCGGGTCGGGCGGGCTCGTGCCGGTCAGACTTGGGTCGGTCGGGCTCGTGCCGGTCGGACTCGGGTCGGGCGGGCTCGTGCCGGTCGGGCTCGGGTCGGCTGGGTTCCTGCCGGTCGGAGGGGCGCTGCCGTTCGGCCATGGTGGTGGTGTCCTTGCGTGTCGTCGTCGTGAGCGGCCGTGGTGGGTCGCCACTGCGTGGCATGAGGGCCTTCTGCCTCGACCGTAGTTCGCCAACTGACCGCGCATAAGATCCAATTCCATGCCGCAATCCTGGTCCGGTGCCCGGATCGACCTGCACCTCGCCCTCGACGCCAAGGGCGGGCGGCGCTCCGCGCTCGAAGCCGCGCTCAGAGGGGCGATCCGCCAGGGACGCCTGCCCGCCGGAACGCTTCTGCCCTCCACCCGGGGACTGGCCCAGGAGCTCGGGCTCTCGCGCGGCACGGTCACCGCCGCCTACGACCAGCTGGTCGAGGAGGGCTTCCTGACCACGCGTCCGGGATCGGGCACCAGGGTCACCAAGGCCCCGCGCCGCGCCCAGGCCCCCGCACGCCCCGCCGCCCCTCCGGCGGCTCCCCTGCACAACCTCCGGGCCGGACTCCCGGATGCCGGCGCCTTCCCCACCCGGGCCTGGCTCGCCTCCACCCGGCGCGTGCTCGACCGCGCCCGCCCCGAGGTCTTCGGGTTCGGGGACCCGCAGGGCCGGCTCGAACTGCGCGAGGCCCTCGCCGACTACCTCGGCCGCACCCGTGGCGTGCTCACCACGCCCGACCGCATCCTGATCACCTCCGGCCACTACCAGAGCATCGGTCTGCTCAGCGGCGTCCTGGCCGCGGGCGGTGTCGGCACCGCGGCCATGGAGGACCCGGGCCACAACCTCTACCGCGGCGTCGTCCAGCGCTCCGGCATCAGCACCCTCGCCCTGCCCGTCGACGCCCACGGTGCCCGCGTCGATGCGCTGACCGAGCGCGTCGGAGCGGCCGTCCTCACCCCCGCCCACCAGTACCCGACCGGCGTTCCGCTGCATCCGAGCCGCCGTCAGGCGCTGTGCGCCTGGGCGCGCTCCACCGGCGGTCTGATCGTCGAGGACGACTACGACGGCGAGTACCGCTACGACCGGCAGCCCGTCGGCGCCCTGCAGGGAGTCGCTCCCGACCACGTCGTCTACTGCGGCACCTCGTCCAAGACCCTCGCGCCCGCCCTGCGCCTGGCGTGGCTGGTCCTGCCGCCCCACCTGGTGGGACCGATGACGCGGGCCAAGGAACAGGCCGACCTGTTCACGGAGACGCTGGGCCAGCTCGTCCTCGCCGACCTGATCACGACACACGCCTACGACCGTCACGTCCGTGCCGCCCGGCTGCGCTACCGCCGTCGCCGCGCACTCCTCCTCGACCGGATCGCCGCACACCCCGGCCTCGTCGCCCACGGCGTCCCCGCCGGACTCCACACCCTCGTCACCCTCCCGTCCGACGGACCCGGCGAAGAACAGGTCCTGGCCGGGTGTGCCCGCGACGGCATCGCCCTGCGCGGCCTCACCGAGCTCCACCACGACCCGGCCGGACGGCCGCAGGGCCTGCTGGTCGGCTTCGCCGCTCCTGCGGAACGCGCCTATCCGGCCGCGCTCGACGCCTTGTTCACGGCCCTCGGCTCCCTCGGGGTCCTCGCCGGCGGTCGGCAGGAAGGCTCCGTATCGAAGGCCGAACCGGACCAGTTCTCCGGCGGGAAAGCGGACCTGTCCCCCTGCCAGGTCGCCGAATAGGCTCGCCAGGGCCGCGGAGGGAACCGCGTCCCGCCCCTCCCGGAAGGACCAGTCATCACCGTGATCGTCACAGCCCATCTGAGCGACGTCCACATCGACGGGGAGCAGCGCAGCGCCGACCGCACGAGGGCGGTCATGGACTACCTGAACGCCCTTCCCTACGACCTCGACGCCGTCCTGGTGACCGGCGACATCGCCGACCACGGGCTGCCGGCCGAGTACGAGCTGTCCCGCCGGCTGCTGACGTCACGACACCCGGTGCTGGTGTGCCCCGGAAACCACGACGAGCGGGGTGCCTTCCGTCGCTTCCTGCTCGGCGAGACCGAGTCGGCGGCCCCCGTCAACCAGGTGCTCCGTACGGACCGGCTGACCGTCGCCCTGTGCGACTCCTCCGTACCGGGGAAGGACGAGGGCTACCTCGAGGACGAGACGCTGCTCTGGCTGGAGGACGTGCTCGCCCGGACGCCGGACGGGATGCCCGTGCTCGTGGGCTTCCACCACCCGCCGGCCCTGTTGCACAGCCCGTTCGTCGACGGCATCCGCCAGTTCGGAGACGAGCGGCTCGCCGAACTGGTGGGCCGTCATGCGAACATCGCCGCCCTCGTCTGCGGCCACGCCCACACCCCGGCGGCGACGACGTTCGCCGGGAAGCCCCTGGTCGTCGCGCCCGGCGTCGTCTCCACCCTCCGGCTTCCCTGGGAGCACCGCGACCACCCGGCGGACCACGTCCACCTCGACCAGCCTCCGGCGCTCGTCTTCCACGTCCTGGACGACACCGGCCGTCTGACGAGCCATTACCGCACCGTGGTCGCCTGAGCCGGCACGACCGCGGGACGGGGACGAACCGCCGGGGCGGTCGTCGCGTCATCCGGATCGTCGCCACTGACGGACCCACCCAAGCCAATTGCACAATTCGGCAATTCGCTACATCATGGTTTCGCTGTGCCCGCAGGTAGCCGTGGGCACAGCGTCAGGAACGGCCGCAGGAAGGGCCCATGGCGCGATCCGAGGTGCTTCCGTACCGGCACGTCCTCACGATGCCGACCGTGCCCGGCTCGGTCCGATTGGCGCGGCAGACCGCGGAGATGACGTACGCGGAGTGGGGCATCGACGACACGCACCCGACGATGGGACCCGCGCTGCTGATCCTCAGCGAGCTGGTCACCAACAGCGTCCGGCACGCCGCCGCCTCCTCGCCGGACCTGACGGTCACCTTCGCCGCCGGCGAGTACGCGCTCGCCTTCGCCGTCCACGACCGCCACCCCCACCACCCCGGACTGGTGCCCGGACCGGGAGCGACGGGCGGCCTCGCCACCGTCGCCGAGGTCGCGGCGGAGAGCGGCGGCACCTGCGTCCTGCGGCGTGACGCGGACGGCGGCGGCAAGAGCGTGTGGATCACCCTGCCCCTGTGACGGCCCGCCGCCGTCCCGCTCCCCGTCCTGTCGCCGGTTCTGCCGGGTTACGGGATTCGACATGTGGCGAATTGAAGAATTCTGCAATCCGTGTCCAGGGGAGTCCGGTGCGGGCCGCCGCCGGCCCGTCGCTTTAGGCCTTCTTGACCACGCTCGACTTGAGCTGCATGTTGCCGAAGCCCTCGACCCGGCAGTCGATGTCGTGACCGTCGACGCCGTCCACCAGCTTGATGTTGCGCACCTTCGTACCGGCCTTGATGCCGGAGGGGCTGCCCTTGACCTTGAGGGCCTTGATCACGGTGACCGTGTCACCGTCGGCGAGGACGTTGCCGACCGCGTCCTTGATGACCTTCTCGCCCGACGCGCCCGACTCGCCGTCCGGGGCCTCGGACGAGGTCGCGGACCACTCGTGCCCGCACTCGGGGCAGACGAGCAGCGCGCCCATCTCGTAGGTGTAGGTGCCGGAGCATTCGGGACAAGGAGGAAGGTTCTCGTTCATGCGGTCATCGTAAGTGCGGGAGGACTCACTCCCCGGCCGTCGGCAGGGGGACGCGCCATTCCAGCCGGGTGCCGCCGGGCGGGCCGGAGCGGGCCAGGACCGTCAGGTCTCCGCCCAGGCGTTCGGCCCGCTCGGCCAGGTTCCGCAGTCCGCTGCGGGCACCGCCCGGCCGGATGCCGACGCCGTCGTCGCGCACCGTGACGGTGAGCACGCCGCCGTCGACGACCACGGACACCTCGGCGCGGCGGGCCCGGGCGTGGCGGGCCACGTTGGTCAGCGCCTCACCGAGCACCGCGATCACCTCGTCGGCCACGCCGGCCGGCACCTCCGTGTCGAGCAGGCCCTCCATGCGGAGGGCGGGAGCGAATCCGAGCGTCGCGGCGGCCGCGTCGACGGCCTTGACGACGCGGCTGCGGAGCTTCGGGGCGGTGCCGGGGGTCTCGTGCTCGCGCAGGCCGAAGATGGTCGAGCGGATGATCTTGATGGTGGCGTCCAGGTCGTCGATCGCCCTCGTCAGCCGGTCCACGGCCTCCGGATGGTCGACGAACCGCCGGGCGCTCTGCAGCGTCATCCCGGTGGCGAAGAGCCGCTGGATCGCGAGGTCGTGCAGGTCGCGGGCGATCCGGTCGCGGTCCTCCAGGAGACTCACCTGCTCGGCATCGCGCCGCCGGTCGGCCAGTTCGAGGGCGAGGGCCGCCTGGCCGGCGAAGCCGGGAAGGGCGGTGATCTCCGCGTCCGTGAACGAGGGCCGCCCGCGGCGCCGCGCGAGGATCAGGACCCCGCTCAGCCGTTCCTTGGTGCCGATCGTGACGGCCACCGCCGGGCCGAAGCCCCGCCAGCGCTCGGGCTGGACCGTGATCCGCCCGTCGCTCTCCACGTCCGCCACCGTCACGAGGCCGTCCTGGGTGAGCGCGGCCGCGGCCAGGGTGCCCTCGCTGCTCGGCAGGACGACACCCCGGTGCGCGTCGGAACCCTCGCCGCGCGCCAGCGAGCCCCGCAGCTCGCCCTCCGCGCCGACCAGGTAGAAGACCCCCATGTCGGCACCGGCGATGTCCGTGGCCCGCTCCAGCATGCCGTCGAGGACCTCCGCCTCCTCCCTGCCGGACAGCAGGGCGCTGGTGAGGTCGGAGCTCGCGGCCAGCCAGCGCTGGCGCAGCCGGCCCTCCTCGTACAGGCGGGCGTTCTCGATGGCGATGCCGGCCGCGACGGCCAGGGTCGTCACGACGGCCTCGTCCTCGGCGTCGAAGTCGACGCCTCCGCGCTTCTCGGTGAGGTAGAGGTTGCCGAAGACCTCGTCGTGGACGCGGATGGGGACGCCGAGGAACGAATGCATGTGCGGATGGTGGGCCGGGAAGCCGTACGAGGCGGGGTGCTCGGACAGCTCGGCGAGGCGCAGCGGGCGCGGGTTGCGGATCAGCTCGCCCAGGATGCCGTGCCCGGACGGCAGGTCACCGATCCGGCCGCGAAGCTCGTCGTCGATGCCGACGGGAATGAACTCCGACAGCATCTGTCCTTCGCCGATGACGCCCAGAGCGCCGTACTCGGCGTCGACCAGCGTCACGGCCGCCTCCACGATGCCGTGCAGCACCTGCGGCAGGTCGAGCTCACGGCCCACGGACATGACGGCTTCGAGCAGCCCGGTGAGCCGGTCCCTCGTGCCGCGGACCTCGTCGACGCGCGCCTGGAGCTCGTCGAGCAGCTCGTCGAGTCTCAGCCGTGGCAACCGCGCGGCGGCGGAGTCGGTGTCCTCCCGGCCCATCGGAACCTCCGGTCGTTCCGGGCGCGCACGCCGCGTCCTTCACGCCCGCATTCACCGTAGCCCCGAAGCGCCGCCCGCTCCTGACGAGCTCCGCCCCGGCCGGGGGCCTGCGCCGGCCGGGACCTCCACCTGTCGCGGCCGCCGCCGATCGCGGCCGCCACCGGCTAGGCACGGCTTTCGTACTCGCCCCTGGGCAGGGGAACCGTGATCACCGGGCAGTCGGCGTGGTGCAGCAGTCCGTGGACCGTGGAGCCGAGCCGCATGCCGGAGAAGCCGCCACGGCCCCGCCGGCCGACGACGACCGCGAGGGCGTCACGGGAGGCCCGGGTGAGCTCCTCGACGGGGTGCCCGCGCACGACCTCCTGCTCGACGGCGACGTCGGGGTGGCGCTCGGCGCAGTCGGCGACCGACGCGGCGAGCATCCTGCGGCGTTCGGCGAGGCCCTGGGCCCCGTCCTCGTGGGTGCGGAGCGGGCGGGGCCACACCCAGACCGCCAGGAGCCGTGCCTCGCGCAGGCTCGCCTCCGCCGCCGCGAAGGCGATCGCGGCACGGCAGTCGGGGCTGCCGTCCACGCCGACCACGATCAGCGGCGGACGGGCGGCCGTGTGTTCCGGTTCGGCGATGACGACGACCGGACAGTCGGCGCGCGCGGCCAGCGGTACGGCCACCGAGCCCTCGCCGAAGACCTCGGCGAGCCTGCCGAGGTGCCGCGAGCCCAGCACGGCGAGGGCGACGCCCCGTGTGCGTTCGCCCAGCACGGTGGCGGGTGCTCCGTCGACGAGCTCGGTGACGGTCCACAGTCCCTCGTGCAGGGCGCGTACGAGGTCCTGCGCGTTGGCGAGCGCCGACTCCGCGCGGATGCGCAGGGAGCTCTGGTGGGCGAGCGCGTCGTACCGGAGCCGGTCGTGGACCGGCGGGACGGCGACGACCAGGCGTAGCCGTACCCCTCTGCGTACGGCTTCGTCGGCGGCCCAGACCAGGGCGGGGACGGACAGGTCGCGGGGGTCGATGCCGGCCAGGACGTCGCTCATGGCTCCTCGCCCCTCGTCACGAAGACGGACGGGACGATCTCCACCGGGCAGTGGGCGTGGTGGATCAGGGCGTGGGCGACGCGGCCCAGGGCCGGTCCGACGCCGAGCGGCCGGCGGCCGCGGCCCATCACGATCAGGTCGGTGCGGCGGCTCGTCTCGACGAGGGTGCCCGGCGTGGTCGTGCCGGTCTCCACACGGTGCCCGACGACCAGTCGGGGATGCCGCTCCCGTACGCGGTCGGCGAGGGCCTTCGTCTCGCGCACGCGTCGCCGGGCGACGCCGTCGAGGTCGTCGAGCATCGTGGCGACGCCGCCGACGTGGGTGAGCACGTTCCAGACGCTGACGAGGCGGAGGGACGCCTTGCGGGCCTCGGCCTCGGCGGCGGCGAGCAGCAGCCAGTCGAGGTCGCCGGCGTCCCGGACGGCCGCGGTCACCGTGCCGGCCTCGGGCCGTTCGCCCTCTCCGCGGACGACGATCACGGGCACTTCGGCGCGGGCCGCCGCGCCGAGACCCACGGAACCGAGCATGAGGGCGGAGAAGCCGCCGAGCCCCCGGCTGCCCACCACGATCGTTCCCCGGCCCCCGGCCGCCGCGCGGAGACCGGCGACCGGCTCCTGGCGGCTGAGTTCCCTGGTGACGGTGAGCTCGGGGAAGCGCTCGTGGACCGCGTCGGCCGTCGAGACCAGCAGCTCCCGGCCCGCCTCGCGGACCGCCTGGATCGTCTCGGCGTCGGTCCAGTAGGCGCGCCGGTCGGTGTCGGCGGCGTGCACGAGATGGAGCGTGCTGCCGCGGTGTTCCGCCTCCGCGGCTGCCCACAGCGCGGCCGTCCTCGCCGAGGGGGAGCCGTCGACGCCGACGACGACGGCTCCGAGCCGCGGCCTGGCGGGGCTCTCGCTGCTCATGGTTCCTCCTCGGCGGTGCGCCCAGGGTCTCGCCTTTCAGCCTGCCATCGAGGGCCCGGCCGGGGATGGGCCGTTCGGTCCCGGCCGTGGCCCGGCCGGTCCCCCTGCGGGACCTCGGGTGAGCTGGTGACCTCGGGTGAGCTGGTGGAGGCGCAGCGCCAGGTGGGTCTCCAGTGCCCGGGCAGGGGTGTTCCAGTCGGGTCCGAGGAGCTGGGCCACCCGGTCGAGGCGCTGCACGACCGTGTTGACGTGGACGTGGAGGGAGTCCTTGGCGCGGGAGAGGCTGGCGCCCTGCTCGTAGTAGGCGTGGAGGGTGCGCAGCAGTTCCGTGCCGCGCTCGGCGTCGTAGGCGAGGACGGGCCCGAGGACGCGTTCGACGTACGAGGCGATGTCGGCGCGATCGCCGAGCAGCACGCCGACGAAGCCCAGGTCGGCGGTATCGGCTCCGTCTCCCGCGCGGTCGAGCGCGTGCAGCGCCCGCAGGCAGCGCACCGCCTCCGCGTGCAGTGCGGGAAGCCGGCCGGGGCCGTGGCCGGGCCCGGCGGCGCCCACGGTCACGGGGCTGCCGAGAGCCCTGGTGAGGTCGGCGGCGAGGGCGCGGGCCAGGTCGCCGGGGCGGTCGCCGGGGGCCAGGAGCACGGCAAGCCCGTGCCGGGTCCCGGCGAGGCCGCCGAGGCCGCGGGCCTTGCGGGCGGTCTCGGCGGCGAGCCTGGGCCGCTGTGACGGTTCGCAGTCGAGGACGGCGACGGTGTGGGGGCGGGTCAGGTTGACGTCCAGGCGCCGGGCGCGCAGGGCGAGGCTGCCGGCGTCCCAGTGGCCGGCCGCGGTGGGGCCCGCGAGCAGGTCGTCGAGGAGTTCGCCGCGTACCCGGTCCTCGGCCTCGGCCACGGACCGGCGGAGCAGCAGCAGGAGCGCGGTGACGAGCGCCGCGCGTTCGAACAGGCGCCCTTCCGCCTCGGAGAGGTCCGCGCGGCCGGTCAGCGTGATGCTGCCGAGCGGTTCGGTGCCCGCCAGTACGGCGCAGGTCCACGCGTCGTCGGCGTGGACGGCCCGGCCGTCGGCGCGCGAGGCCGCGAGACCCTCGGCCGACGGCGTGACCGGCCCGGTGCCGGTCCTGGCGAGTTCGCCGCCGTCGGTGTCGTGGATGGCCACTCCGCCCCCGAGCAGCCCGGCGATCTCGGCCGCCACGTCGTCGGTTCCGGCGCCGCGCAGCACGAGTCTGGTGAGCCGGTCGTGGGCGTCGGAGGCCCGGTGGAGGGCCTCGCTGTGGGCGCGGGCGGTCTCGTTGGCCGCCTCGAGGCGGACGAGGGCGCTGCGGGTCTCGTCGAGCAGCCGGGCGCTGTCGATCGCGACGGCGGCGTGGTCGGCGAGCGAGCCGAGGAGGGCGATGGCCTCGGGCGCGAACTCGCGTGGCGTGCGGTCCGCGGCGAACAGGACGCCGATGATCTCCTCGCCCACCCGCAGCGGGACGCCGAGGATGCCGCGAAGTCCTTCCTCGGCCACTCCGTCGTCGATGGTCCCGGTGTGGTGGAAGCGCCGGTCGGTGCGGTAGTCCGTGCTGGCGTACGGGCGGGCGGTCTGCGCGACCAGGCCGCCGAGCCCTTCGCCCATGCCGAGCCTGAGCTGCTGGAAGGCGGCGGAGACGGATCCGTCGGTGACCCGCATGAACGTGTCGCGGGCGAGCGGGTCGTTGAGGGTCAGGTACGCGACGTCCGCGCCGAGCAGGGTCCTGGCCCGCCGCACGATGGCGCGGAGCACCGCGTCGAGGTCCCGCAGCCCGGCCAGGTCGCCCGCCGTGTCGAACAGCGCGACCAGTTCCGCCTCGCGGCGGCGGTACTGGTCGAGGACGCGCCGTACGGACAGGGCCACCCGAGTGGTCTCCTCGATCCACGCGGCCTCGGCGTCGTCGGCCCCGTCGGCGAGCGTGCGGGTCGCCCGGCCCGCCAGTTCCTCGGCGGGCGCGTCGGCGGCGAGCAGGTCGAGCAGGCGGCGCACCGCCGCCGCGGCGGGCGTCGGAACCCCGGCGTCGGCTCGGCGAGCGGTGCTCATGGTGCCTCCTCTCAGGCGGGGTTCCGTACGGGAGCGGAGCCGTCAGGCGGGGTCGCCCGCGGCGAGCGGGGAGTCGGCGGTGGCGGAGTCGGATTCGGCGGAGGAGGCGGAGGCGGTCTTCTGCTCGTCCCGGGTGCTGCGGGCGAGGTCGCGGCCGCGGGTCTCCCGGGTGACGGCCACGGTGATGGTCGTGACCACGGCCGCCAGGCAGAGGTAGAGGCTGACCGGGGTGGAGGACCCGTAGTCCTTCAGGAGTTCGACGGCGATGATCGGGGCGAGGGCTCCGGCGACGATCGAGGCGAGCTGCGAGCCCATCGAGGCACCGGAGTAGCGCACCTTGGTGTCGAACATCTCGGAGATGAACGCGGCCTGCGGCCCGTACATCGCGCCGTGCAGGAGCAGGCCGGTGGTGACGGCCAGGGTGATGACGGCGAAGGACTCGGAGTCGACGAGGCCGAAGAAGACGAACGCCCAGACCGCCATGCCCACGGAGCCGATGAGCGTGACCGGCCTGCGTCCGACGCGGTCGGAGAGCGCGCCCCACAGGGGGATCGTGACGAAGTGGACGGCGGAGCCGATGAGGACCGCGTTCAGGGCGGTGCTCTTGGGCAGTTCCAGGTGCACCGTGACGTACACGAGGAGGAACGAGGTGAGGATGTAGTACGAGATGTTCTCGCCGAAGCGGGTGCCGATGGCCGACAGGACCTCGCGCCAGCTGCGCCGGAACACCTCGACGACCGGGGCCTTCTCCTTGACGCCCTGCGCGGCGGCCGCCTCGGCCCTGGCCTGCGCCGCGAGGAAGACCGGGGACTCGGACACCGAGACGCGGATCCACAGACCGATCAGCACGAGGACGCCGGACAGCAGGAACGGAACGCGCCAGCCCCAGGACTGGAAGGCGGCCTCGGACTGGAACGCGGCCAGGAGAGCCAGGACTCCGGTGGCGAGCAGGTTGCCGCCAGGGGCGCCGGCCTGGGGCCAGGAGGCCCAGAAGCCGCGGTGCCGGTCGCCGCCGTGCTCGGAGACGATGAGGACGGCCCCGCCCCACTCGCCGCCCAGGGCGAAGCCCTGGACCAGACGCAGCACGGTCAGCAGGACCGGCGCTCCGACACCGATGGACTCGTAGGTGGGCAGCAGGCCCATGGCGAAGGTGGCGCCGCCCATCATCAGGAGGCTGACCACCAGCAGCTTCTTGCGCCCGATCTTGTCGCCGAAGTGGCCGAAGACGACACCGCCGAGCGGCCGGGCCGCGAACCCGATGGCGTAGGTGATGAAGGCGATGAGCGTGCCCACCAGCGGGTCGGCCGCGGGGAAGAACAGCGTGTTGAAGACGAGGGCGGCGGCCGAGCCGTAGAGGAAGAAGTCGTACCACTCGATGGTGGTGCCGATCAGGCTCGCGGCGACGATGCGGCCGATGCCGCCTCTCGGCGTGGTCGTGGCGTCAGACATGGGTTCACCGGTTTCACGAACGGACGGGACGGGGGTGGTAGGTGGAGGTGTGGTGCGGGGAACGAGTGGCCCGCGGTGGGGGCAGCCGGGGCCGGTCGGGGCCGGTCCGGCCGGCCGGCGTGAGGCGGGGGCCGGTCGGGTCAGCCGGCGGTCCAGCCGCCGTCGAGCGGGAGGGAGGCGCCGGTGAGGTAGCCGGTGTGGGGACCGCACAGCCACAGGACGGCGGCGGCCACCTCCTCGGCCTCCAGGAGCCGCTTGACGGGCGAGCGGGCCAGCATGACGTCGGAGAGCACGTCGCCCTCGCTGATGCCGTGGGCCGCGGCCTGGTCCCGCACCTGGTTCTCGACGAGCGGGGTGCGGACGTATCCGGGATTGACGCAGTTGCTGGTCACCCCGTGGGCGGCGCCCTCGATCGCGGCGACCTTGCTCAGGCCCTCCAGGGCGTGCTTGGCGGCGACGTAGGCGGACTTGTAGGCGCTGGCCCGCAGGCCGTGGACGCTGGAGACGTTGACGATCCTGCCCCAGCCGCCCGCGTACATGTGCGGCAGGACGCGGCGCATCAGCAGGAACGGGGCGGTGACCATCACCTTCTGGATCAGCTCGAAGCGCTCCGGGGGGAACTCGGTGAGCGGGGCCACGTGTTGCAGTCCCGCGTTGTTGACCAGGATGTCGACCCGTGTGGGCAGGAGGTCGACCGCCGCCGCGTCCGCGAGGTCGACCGTGTGCGCCACTCCCCCGGAGATCTCCGCGACGGCCTTGGCCGCGTCCGCGTCCCGGTCGACCAGGTGCACGGCGGCTCCCGCCTGCGCCAGGGCTAGGACGCAGGCCCGGCCGATGCCGCTGCCGCCGCCCGTCACCAGCGCGGTGCGTCCGGTCAGGTCGACCGCGGCGGCGGGAGGCGGCAGGGGAACCGGGGTGGGAAACGTGTTCGTCATGGCCGGAAACAGTAGGGACGGCCCCGGACGCGTCCCATGTAAGCCGCCACCACAATGCGATAGCTGAGAATGGTGGCAGCCACCATAGGTGGTGCTGGTCGACATGATCGCTAGTCGAGGTGGTCCCGGCCGTCGAGGGAGCAGTCGGTCAGGAGCGTCGCGGGATCCGCTCCCGCGGGCAGGGGGACGGTGCGGGAGGCCGGCGGCCGGCCGGCCTGCCCGATCCAGCGCTCCAGCGCGGTGAAGGCGCTGCGGTGGCAGGGCGTGAGCGGCCGGAGCTTGTCGGGGAAGGTGTCGAACAGGGCGTCGGTGTGGGTGCCGCCCTCGATCCGGTAGTAGCGGTGCAGCGGGCCACGGCCGGCCTCGCGCACCATGCGGGCGTAGACGTCGGAGTCCTGGCCGATCGGAAGCAGGGCGTCCAGCGTGCCGTGCACCGTGATCAGCGGCTCGCCGATCCGTCCGGTGAGGGCGATCTTCCCGACGGCCCGCCTGACCTCGGCGGGGCGTGCCGCGTAGTCGTAGTCGGTGTCGCAGGCCGGCGTGCCCGACGCGCAGAACGGGGTGCCGGCCTCGACGGCGCCGTCGAAACCGGGGTCGAGTTCCTCACGGTAGATGCGCTGGGTCAGGTCCCAGTAGACCTTGTGGTGGTACGGCCACAGGAACTCCGACCCGGCCGGGAAGCCGGCCGCGTGCAGGGCCCGCGCCGCCTCTGCCGCGCCGTCGCCTCCCGCGGCGTACACGGGATAGGCGCGCAGGGCCTTCGGCAGGAAGTCCAGCAGGGTCGGGCCGTCGGCGCGCCACAGCGTGCCCTCCCAGTCGACGCCTCCGTCGTAGAGCTCGGGGTGGTTCTCCAGCTGCCAGCGCACCAGGTACCCGCCGTTGGACATCCCGGTCACCAGGGTGCGCGAGGGCGGGCGGTGATAGCGCTGCGCGACCGTGGCGCGGGCCGCCCTGGTCAGTTCGGTGACGCGGTCGTTCCACTCGGCGATGGCGTCGCCCGGCGCCTTGCCGTCGCGGTGGAAGGCGAGACCGGTGTTGCCCTTGTCGGTGGCGGCGTACGCGTAGCCGCGGGCCAGCACCCAGTCGGCGATGGCCCGGTCGTTGGCGTACTGCTCGCGGTTGCCGGGGGTGCCCGCCACGACCAGGCCGCCGTTCCACCGGTCGGGCAGGCGGATGACGAACTGGGCGTCGTGCTGCCAGCCGTGGTTGGTGTTGGTGGCGGAGGTGTCCGGGAAGTAGCCGTCGATCTGGATGCCCGGCACTCCGCGGGGGACGGCCAGGTCCTTCGGCGTCAGACCGGCCCAGTCGGCCGGGTCGGTGTGTCCGGAGGCGACGGTGCCGGCGGTCGTGAGCTCGTCGAGACAGGCCGACCGCTGGTATTCGGCACCCGGCACGCGCAGGCGGGACGGATGCGCGCAGCCGGCCTCCCGGTCGGCGGGCGTGGCCGTCGCGGCCGGGGTGGCCGGGGTGGCCGTCGCGGCCGGGGTGGTGAAGGTGAGTGCGGCCAGGGCCAGAGCGGCCGGCACACCTCGTTGCCAGAAGCGTGGTGCGGAGCCACGGGAGAGACGCATCGGTTGCCTCCGAGATCGTGTGCAGGGATGCGCGGGAGGCTATGGCGACGGGCCCGCCCGGAACATGGCTCCGCGTCATATGGTCCGGTGGCTGCTCATGGGGCAGGCCACCATGCCGCGATTCCTCGCGGGAGCGGCCACGCGGTGGAGTGACCGGCAGAGGAGGCGCGGCTCCCCACTCGCCACATACACGCGGGAGTGAACGCCGAGCCATGGATGCCCGTCACACACGGGTTCGGCCAACCCTGGCTGACCGGCCCATGTCATCGACGGCGGAGGCGACCGGATGATTCAGGCCACACCGACGTCCGGGCCCGGCAACCCCCGTGGCCCGGCGTGTCCGTCTGATCAGGAGTCAGTCGTCATGACAGAGCCGCACTCCACGTCCCGTCGCTCGACGCGTTTCCGTTCCCGGGCACGTTTCCGTTCCCCGACAGGCTTCCGTTCCCCGGGGGGTTTCCGTTTGCCGACAGGCTTCCGTGCCCCGGAGAGCCGCCGCCTCCTGGGAGGCGTCCGCCGTTGGCTCACCGCCGCCGCGGGCGCGCTGGCCCTCACCGCCGGTCTCGTGGCCACCGCTCCCCAGGCCTCCGCAGCCGGTCTGACCCAGGTCACCGGCTTCGGCTCCAACCCCGGCAACCTCTCCATGTACGCGTACGTGCCGGACGGCCTGCCCGCCGGTGCGCCGCTCGTGGTCGCCCTGCACGGCTGCACGCAGAGCGCCGGCGACTACTACGCGAACTCGGGGTGGCCGAAGTTCGCCGACCGCTACGGCTTCGCCCTGGTCTTCCCCCAGACCGGCAGCGCCAACAATGCGAACTCCTGCTTCAACTGGTTCGAGCCGGGCGACAGCGCACGCGGACAGGGCGAGGCCCTGTCGATCCGGCAGATGGTCGACAAGGCCGTCGCGCAGTACGGCAGCGACAGCCGGCGCGTCTACGTCACCGGTCTGTCCGCGGGCGGCGGCATGACCGCGAACCTGCTCGCCGCCTATCCCGACGTCTTCGCCGGCGGCGCCGTCGACTCGGGCCTGCCCGCCTCCTGCGCGACCAGCGTGTCCGCGGCATACACCTGCATGTACAGCCCGCCGGACAGGACGCCCGCCCAGTGGGGCGACCTCGTGCGCTCCGCCGCGCCCGCCGGAACCCGTTCCTGGCCCCGCGTGGCGATCTGGCAGGGCACCGCGGACACCACCGTCGTGCCCGCCAACGCCACCGAGCTGCGCGACCAGTGGACGAACGTCTGGGGCATCGGCCAGACGCCGTCGCGCACCGAGAACCTGAGCGGCGGCACCACGCTGAGCGTCTACGACGACCCCACGGGCAGGCCCGCGGTGCAGGTCTACTCCGTCTCCGGCATGAGGCACGGACTGGCCGTCGACCCGGGCAGCGGCACGGAGCAGTGCGGCACCGCCGGCACGTACTACCTCGACACCATCTGCTCCAGCTACCACACCGCCCGCTTCTGGGGACTCGACGGCGCGGGCGGCGGTGAGACCCCGGGCACCCTGCCCGCGCCCACCGGCCTCACGGTGAGCGCGACCACGGACAGCACCGCCGGCCTGCGCTGGAACGCGGTCGCCGGCGCGGTCTCGTACGAGGTCTACCGCGACGGAGCCAAGGCGGGCACCACCACGTCGGCCTCGTTCACCGACACGGGCCTGGCGACGGGGACGGCGTACGGCTACACCGTGGCGGCCGTCGACGCGGCCGGCAGGGCGGGTGCCGTGTCCGCCTCGGTGACGGCGACCACCACCGGGTACACGCCCACGTGCCACACGGCGAGCAACTACGACCACACCGCCGCCGGCCGCGCCTACCAGAGCGGCGGATACACGTACGCCATGGGATCCGGCCAGGCCATGGGGCTGTGGAACACGTTCACCACCCACACCCTGAAGCAGACGTCTCCCGGCTACTACGTGGTCGCCGACTCCGGCTGCTCGTCCTGACCGCCTGCGGCGAGGAGTCGACAACCACCACCTCGGAGGGGGTTGATGTGTGGATGGGACCCATGGCTCGGCCCCTCGCCGCTCCCTAGGCTCGCTGCCCGTCGGTTGAACAGGCACCGGCTCTGACCAGCACGGTCGGCCCGGTCGCCCGAGGGAAAGGGACCGTATGGGTCTGGACAAGACAGTCGCGAGCGCGGCGGAGGCGGTGGCCGACGTCCCGGACGGGGCCTCGCTCGCCGTGGGCGGCTTCGGGCTGTGCGGCATACCGAGTTCGCTGATCGACGCCCTCTGGCAGCGTGACGTGACCGGTCTCCGGATCGTCTCCAACAACTGCGGCGTGGACGACTGGGGCCTCGGTCTGCTGCTCGCGGCCGGGCAGATCGCGCGCATGACGAGCTCGTACGTCGGCGAGAACAAGGAGTTCGCCCGCCAGTACCTCAGCGGAGAGCTGGAGGTCGAACTCGTGCCCCAGGGCACCCTCGCCGAACGGCTCCGGGCCGGCGGCGCCGGCATACCCGCCTTCTACACCCCGGCGGGCACCGGAACCCAGGTCGGCGACGGCGGTCTGCCCTGGCGGTACGCCGCCGACGGCTCGGTCGCCGTCGCCTCCCCGGCCAAGGAGACCCGGGAGTTCGGCGGGCGCCCGTACCTGCTCGAACACGGCATCACCACCGACTTCGCCCTGGTCCGCGCGACCATCGGCGACCGGCACGGCAACCTCGTCTTCCGGTCCTCCGCCCGCAACTTCAACCCGCTGGCCGCCATGGCGGGCCGGATCACCGTCGCGGAGGTGGACCACCTCGTCGAACCGGGCGAGCTGGACCCCGACGAGGTCCACCTGCCCGGCATCTTCGTCCAGCGCGTGGTCCGGGTGACGCCCGGCGACCCCGCAGCCGAACGGCGCATCGAACGCCGGACCGTACGACAGGAAGGCGACGCCTGATGGCTCTGACCCGCGAGCAGATGGCGGCCCGGGCCGCCCGGGAACTCACCGACGGCAGCTACGTGAACCTCGGCATCGGCCTTCCCACGCTCATTCCCGGCCACCTGCCGCCCGGCGTCGAGGTGCTCCTCCAGTCCGAGAACGGCATCCTGGGCGTCGGCCCGTACCCGACCGAGGACGAGCTCGACGCCGATCTCGTCAACGCCGGCAAGGAGACCGTCACGACCGTGCCCGGCGCGTCCTTCTTCGACTCCGCCCTGTCGTTCGGCATGATCCGCGGCGGCCACATCGACGCCGCCGTCCTCGGCGCCATGCAGGTCTCCTCCTCCGGCGACCTCGCCAACTGGATGATCCCCGGCAGGATGGTCAAGGGCATGGGCGGTGCCATGGACCTCGTCCACGGCGCGGGACGGGTCATCGTCCTCATGGAACACACCGCCAAGGACGGCACCCCCAAACTCGTCTCGGAGTGCACGCTGCCCCTGACCGGTCGTGCCGTCGTCCAGCGCGTCATCACCGACCTCGCCGTCGTGGACGTCACGCCGGCCGGCTTCGCCCTGGTCGAACTCGCCCCGGGTGTCACGGTGGACGAGGTCCGCGCCGCCACGGACGCGGAGCTGTCCGTGCCGGCGGACGCGGAGTTGTCCGTACCGGCGGATGCGGAAACGGAGGTGGGCGATCGCCCATTTGCTTGTAGCGTGGAGGCATGTCGCAACGATTAATACGCCTTGCCGCCACCGTGGCGGGTCTCCTGGGGCTGTTCGTGGTGGCCGGTGCTCCGACCGCGTCCGCGGCTCCCGCTCCGCCGCACGCCCGGACCGGCGCCACGGGTCCCGCTCTGCCGGCACCGACGGGCGACCGTCCGGTCGGCGCCCGGTTGCTCCACCTCAAGGACACGTCACGCCCCGACCCCTGGAAGCCGGACACCGCCTTCCGGGAGTTGATGGTCACCGTCTGGTACCCGGCCCTCCGGCCCTCCGGCCGCGAGGCCCCCTTCATGTCCCCGCAGTTGTCCGCGGCCGCCTTCGGCACGGAGGCCCTCGCCGGCGTCCGCACCCACGCGACCCTCGACGCGGCGCCGCTGCCCGGCCGGCGGCCCCTGGTCGTCCTGTCGCCCGGCTTCGGCATGAGCAGGGTCTCCCAGACCGCGCTGGCGGAGGACCTGGCGTCGAAGGGCTACCTGGTGGCCGCGGTCGACCACACCTACGAAGCGGTCGTCGAGTTCCCCGGCGGCCGGCTGACGCCCTGCCTGAACTGCACCGGTCAGGGCGGCCCCGACGTCGTCCGCAGTCGTGTGAAGGACATCCGCTTCCTCCTCGGCCGGCTGACCGGGCCCGGCTCCGCGTTCCCGGTCGATCCCTGCCGGATCGCCGTCGTCGGCCACGGCATCGGAGGGTCGAGCGCCGTCGAGGTCGCGGGAGAGGACCGGCGGGTCACCGCCGCCGTCAACATGGAAGGCACGTTCGTCACGCCGCCCCCCGGGCCGCTGACGAAGCCGGTGCTGCTGATGGGCGCCCAGTGGCCCACCGCCGGAGGGACGCCGGCGCCCAACTGGGCCGACCGCTGGAGCGGTTTCGCCGCCTGGAAGCGCTGGCTCAGCGTGCCCACGGCGGGACACATGTCCTTCAGCGACGCCCACTGGCTGTACGAACACGTCGACCTGACCAAGGTCATCCCTCCCCACCTGGTCCCCGCGATGTTCGGCACCGTCTCGGGTGAGCGCGCCACCGAGATCACCCGTGCCTATGCCGGTGCCTTCCTCGACCTGCAGCTGCGGGGCGTCCCGAGCCCGCTGCTCGACGCGCCCGCTCCCGCCTTCCCCGAGGTCGGCTTCGTGTCGCCGTAGCCGGCGCCCGGGCAGCCGTCAGGCCGGGGCCCTTCTGCGGGGGACAGGCGGCCATTTTTGCCCAGTGCCCCATCCCC